>NZ_JBQQBQ010000010.1:0-314160 GCF_052245915.1 Nonomuraea sp. 10N515B | reverse complement strand
CCGGTTCTTTGATCTGTCCCGGGCGGCTGGTCGGGGGTGCAGGTCGGTTCGGGTGCGGCGGGCGCGGCGGGCGGCCCGGGTCGCCTTGCGGGGGCGGCGGGCGCGGGCCACGTTGCCCTCCACCACCTGCCGGATGGTGCGGGTGCCGGTGGTGCGGTCGGTGCGGGTGGCGTGCTGGCCGAGCAGGCCGCGGGCGAGGATGCGTTCGGCCGCCGCCCAGTCGCGATCACACGACAGCCCGCAGGCCGGGCACCAGGCCCACGCCCAGCCTCGCTCGGCGAGCCGGTCCGGGGCCGGACAGTGCTGCAGTACCGACGTGCCGTCACCGCAGCGGGGACAGTACTTGGAGGTGCCGCGTGCGGGGACGGTGACCACGGCGATCGCGTTCTTGGCCGCCAGGTGGCGGATCGCCTCCACGATCTGGCCGCGTACCTGCCCCGACAGCCGCGCGTTCGCCCGTCCCCGGCGCCCGCGTGCCTCCAAAGTGGCAAGATCCTCCAGGTAGATGACCGTCGCCCCGGCGGCGACCGCTTGGTCGAGTGCCCAGCGGGCCGCTGACCAGGCCAGCGCCTTGTTCAGGTTTCGGATGCGCGCGCACACCCGCTCATTCTCCACCGCGATGACCTCATACGCCGCGGCCAACGCGGCGAAGCGGGTGTCGGCGGGCGTGAGGCCGGCCAGCAGCCGCTCCTGGTGTTTGCGCTTGGCGGCCAGGTGCTCGCGCTCGGCCCGCAGCCGGTGCAGCTTGGCCGACACGCCGCCGGCGTCGTAGGCCAGCGGCCGCCCATCCGAGACGACTCGGCCGCCGGCCGTCAAACGTCCGACCGTACCGGTCAGCACCGCGTTCAGGCCCCAGTCGAAGCCGCACCCGACCACATGACCGGTGGCCGGCGCAAAACCGATCGAGGTCTGGAACGGCAGATCCACACGCACCCGGCCGCCTTTCACGCGCAGGGTCGGGGTGCACAGTTTCGCCTCCGCAGGCACCGTCGGCGGCAGGGTGATGGGCAGCAGATGCCAGGCCCAATCTCTGGCGGAGGCCGGGGACGCGGTCAGGGGCAGCTTCACCCGCAGCCGGGCGGCGTGCTCGCCGGTGCGCTCCAGGGTGGCCAGTTGCCGGTCGGCCGCGGCCAGCACGATCTGCGCCGCACACGCAGGAGGCCCCTCCAACTCGGTCAGATCAGCCGGCAACTGGCCGTCGTGCGCGTCGCGGTAGGCGCGGATCTGCCGTGTCCGGTTGCGGATCTCCGCCGCGCCTGCCCCATCCGGCAGCACCGCCCGCAACGCGTCCCATTCGGCGTCGGTGCGCCTGCCCGGCTCGCGCGGCCAGGTCGCCACGATCGCCGCCACCAGCTCGCGGCGGTGCAACGCCAGCCGCAACAGCCGGGCCGCCTGCTCCTGGGCACACCGCAGCACCCGATCACACACATGCACGCCCGCAGCCGGGGGCAGGCCCCAGCCCAGCCTGCGCACGGCCATCCAGCCCTTGGCCGGCAACGCCCGACCGTCCAGCCCCACCCCAGAGGCCAGGGCGTCCAGATCCGCCGCACTCCACCGGCCGGCCACGAGGTCGGCGGTCAAGTCCCGCGCCAGGCCGGTCAACCAGGCCACCCGCTGGGCCAGCAGCACCTGCGGGACGACTTGTCCGGTCTGCTCCACGATCGCGCGATGGGCGGTGCAGGTCGCCGTCGCGGTGAGCCTGCTCATGCACCCACCACCGCCCCCGCCTCGAGGCTGAGGAGTCGCACCGGGATCGGCCGGCATTCGGCCATGCTCGACGACCGGCACGCCCGCATACCCGGCACCCCCAACCCGCTCCGACTGTCACCGTCAGTGACCGTAAGACTACCAACATTTGGCCCTGTCGGGTAGAACAAGTGAACGACTTCATGCCCATCTCACCCTCACCTGACTGGCCAGAACGGGCACTGCCCGCCGCGTCGCGGGCGTAAGAGCTCAGCTCAGCGGCCTCGCCAGACGATCAGATCGGCGGGCACCTCACCAACGCCGACCGGCCGGGCTGGATGATCACGCGCGGGGTCTGACTGCAACACCGTTGCGTTTAACGTCGCGGGCGGGCGGCAACCCCCTTCTCGAAGATCGTGACGGCGGCGTGGAAGGTGTAGGTCTGGGCCGCTGCGGGGTGCTGGCCGGCGTTCGGGCCGTACTTGCTGGTGGGATTCTTGCGGCTCCGGGCCTTGACCCGGGGCCGGCGCCAGGCCGGTAGCAGGGCCCGCAGCGCGGCCCGGCCGATGACGCCGAGGAGATCCACCGGGCCGGCGGGGACGATTCCCGTGGCGCTGATCACCGTGTGGCCTGCGGTCTCCAACACGACGGTGAAGCTGATGCGGTCCATATCCAGGCCGGGCCGGGTGCTCACGACGTCCCCGGCGGCGCGGATGAGCGCCTGGTAGACCGTCAGCAGGGCGTAGACCTCCTGCTCGATCCCCGGGAAGAGTCCGTGAGCGCAGCACACGGCCGTCCAGCATGGTGGCCTTGATCGAGAAATAGGTCGTCTCCGCCACCCACCGCTCGTGATAGAGCCAGACCAGTTCGCGTGCCGGGTAGCGCACGTGGTCGAGCAGGCTGGACAGCAGCCGCCACTGCTCGGTCCGTACGGTGCCGTCGGCCAGGGTGACGGTGACCTCGGCTTCGACGACCCGCACGATGAGCGGGACATCCAGCACCCCGTACCCGATCGTGGTCAGATACGACCCGTCGGGCAGGCGTTCACCGATCAGCGGGCAGCGGCGCGCCGAGGAACGCACCAGGAATTGCGCGCCGGTGGCCCTCACCTCAGCCAGGAACCCGGCGGCGTCAAAGCCCGCATCGGCCAGCAGCAGCATGGAGTGCTCCAGCACGGACAGCAGGCGGCCGGCGTAGACGACCTCGCCGCCGCTGTCAGGGCCGAAGACCGCACCCAGCACCGCGCGGGTGCCGCACTCCACCACGGCCAGCAGGCGTAGCAGCGGGTAACCGAACTCCAGTTTCTCACCGGCCCGCTTGGGATAGCGCCACGTGAGGGCCTTCTCATCGGG
This sequence comes from Nonomuraea sp. 10N515B, assembly GCF_052245915.1. Lineage (NCBI taxonomy): Bacteria > Bacillati > Actinomycetota > Actinomycetes > Streptosporangiales > Streptosporangiaceae > Nonomuraea > Nonomuraea sp. 10N515B. Next base: position 311,122 of record NZ_JBQQBQ010000010.1, on the reverse strand, counting down.
CACATGCAGGTGCGTACCGTCGATGGCCACGGTCCGCAGCCCCCGGTAGAACGCGCCCGGCATGGCCGGGGTGGCCACCGGCCCGGCCACGGTCTCAAACAATCGCCGCAGCGGTGCCGCCCCGACCCGGCGCCGCGCCCGCGACAACGACGACAGAGCGGGCCTCACCAGCGGTAACGCCGTCAGGCTGGCGGTCAGCTTGTCCCACACCGCCCGATACGAGCCATGCTCGAACAACGCCAGCGCGAGCACGAAGTAGACCACCACGCGGGAGGGCAGCAGCCGCAACCGGCGTTGTGTCGTCCCGGTCTCCTCCAGCACCCCGTCCACCAGCGGGAAGTCGATGACCTGCGTGAGCTCGCCCAAATGGCCCGGCGCATACACCCCCGGGGCTACCTCGATCGTCCGGGTGATGACAGACTTCTCCTGCAACGGGACTCCTTTGTGATGATCGGGTTCTTCGCCGAACCGATCATCGGGGAGTCCCGTTCCCCATTTCAAGATCTCCGAGGCCTTGAATCCCAGGTCAGAGCGCTAACGCAACGGTGTTGGGTCTGACTGTCGCCTCCAAACCAAGAGCGCCACCACGAGATCACGGCAGACGCCTAGGCTTTCATAGCGAATATGACAAGCAGTCCATACCCTCGCGGCCCTGATCGCGGCGGCAGAGGGCGGGTCGGAGTCGTTTGTCAGGACATTCTGACCCCGGTTAAGCTGATCACATGACCGCGAACCTCGCCATCGACCTGGACCGGTCCAGCCCTGTGCCGCTCTATTTCCAGGTGGCCGAGCAGATCGCCGAGGCGATCCGGCGAGGCGACCTGGCGCCCGGCGCCCGGCTGGACAACGAGATCCTGCTGGCCGACAAGCTCGGCCTGTCCAGGCCGACGATCCGCCAGGCGATCCAATACCTCGTGGACAAGGGCCTGCTCGTCCGCAAGCGGGGGGTCGGCACGCAGGTGGTGCACGGCCAGGTCAAGCGCTCGGTGGAGCTGACGAGCCTGTACGACGACCTGCGCCGGGCGGGCCAGGAGCCGGCCACGCAGGTCCTGGCGCTGGAGCGGCGGCCGGCCGAGGAGGACATCGCCCGCATCCTGGGCATGGAGACCGGCGCCGAGATCCTCTACGTGGAGCGGCTGCGCTTCGCGGCCGGGGAGCCGCTGGCCGTGCTGCACAACTGGCTGCCGCCGGGGCTGGCCCCGCTGTCCGCCGCAGGCCTCGAGGACCGCGGCCTGTACGAGCTGCTGCGCGGGGCCGGCGTGCGGATGCGGGTGGCCAACCAGCGCATCGGGGCGCGGGCCGCCACCCAGGCGGAGGCCCGGCTGCTGGAGGAGCGCCGCGGCGCCCCGCTGCTCACCATGATCCGCACCACCTACGACGACCAGGGCCGCGCCGTCGAGCACGGCTCGCACGTCTACCGCGCCTCCCTCTACTCCCTCGAGGTCACCCTCATCGAGCGGTGACCGCGCAGGCTCGATCATCGGCCGTCCGGCGAGAGCCGGGCGGCCGTTTTCGTGGTGTTCTGTTCAAGTCGATCCCTTGACCCCTTGGCAAACACCATCCTGACGCCTAAGGTCCAGTGCAATGCCACACATTACTGGGAAGGTGACATGAGGGCATCGGCATCGCCCGTGCGCTGGCCGTCAAACCGAAGCTGGTGATCTGCGACGAGGTCGCGTCGGCGCTGGACGTGTCGGTGCAGGCGCAGGTGATCGAGCTGCTGCAGCGGGAGAGCGGCTTCAGCTACGTCTTCATCGCCCACGACCTGGCCGTCGTCCGGCAGATCGCGCACCGGGTGGCGGTGATGAGCAAGGGGCGGATCGTCGAGCTCGGCGACACCAAGCAGGTGTTCGGCGACCCGCGCGACGACTACACCAGGACGCTGCTCGCCGCCATTCCGCGCATCAACCCGGACTGGGAGCGCCGCAGGAGGGAGAGGTCTTGATCACCGCGACGTACACGATTCCCGGGATGCGCGTGCGCGACCACGTGGTGGAGGTGCCGCTGGACTGGTCGGACCCGGGGGCCTCGATCAGGGTGTTCGCCCGGGAGCTGGTGGCTGCGGACCGCGACCGGGAGGACCTGCCGTGCCTGCTGTTCCTGCAGGGCGGTCCAGGTGGCAAGGGGCCGAGGCCCGTGGGCACGTCGGGGTGGCTGGGGCGGGCGCTGGAGACGTACCGGGTGATCCTGCTCGACCAGCGCGGCACCGGCCGCAGCACGCGGATCGACGGGCGGGTGATGAGCGCGCTCGGCGCCCGGGAGGGCGCGGACTACCTGGCCCGCTTCCGCGCGGACTCGATCGTGGCCGACGCCGAGCACCTGCGGAAGACCGTCTTCGGCGGCAAGCGCTGGTCGACGCTGGGGCAGAGCTACGGCGGGTTCCTGACGCTCACGTACCTGTCCGCGGCCCCGGAGGGGCTGAGCGCCTGCTACGTGGCGGGCGGGCTGGCGGCGTTGGAGCCGGACGCCGAGGAGGTCTACCGGCGCACCTATCCCCGGGTGGCGGCCAAGAACGCCGCGTTCTACCGCCGCTATCCGCACCACGCCGAGACCGTCGCGCGGCTCGCCGACCGGCTGGCCGAGGGCGACGTGCGGCTGCCGGACGGCGACGTGCTGACCGTGCGGCGGCTGCAGTCACTCGGTCTCGACTTCGGCATGAAGCCGGGCTATGAGCGCATGCACTGGCTGCTGGATGAGGCGGAGGGAATGCCGGAGACGTTCCTGCACCAGGTGCTGGCGCGCACCTCCTTCGCCGACAACCCGCTGTTCGCGGCGTTACAGGAGAGCATCTACGGCTCCGGGCCCGGGGCGAGCGCGTGGGCGGCCGAGCGGGAGCGGGCCCGGCATCCGGCCTTCGCCGAGGACGCCAGGCCGCTGCTGTTCACCGGGGAGATGATCTATCGCTGGATGTTCGAGGAGATCCGCGCGCTGCGGCCCTTCCGCGCCGCCGTCGAGCTGCTCGCCGAGCGGGTGGACTGGCCGCGCCTGTACGACCTGGACCGGCTGGCCGCCAACGAGGTGCCGATGGCCGCGGCGGTCTATTTCGACGACATGTACGTCGACTCCGGCCTGCAACTGGACACCGCGGCCCGGATCGGCAACGCGCAGGCGTGGGTGACGAACGAGTATGAGCACGACGGCATCGGCGAGGACCGCGTCTTCGCCAGGCTGACCGGGCTCGTCCGCGACATGGGAGGAGGAATCACCGGTGAGTGACGGCAGGCTGCCCAAACTGTCGGAGATCCCCGCGTTCACCGAGTACATCGCCCAGGGCTGGGACTCCCCCGCCCGCACCCCCGATCTGGTGCCCGGCGCCGCCGAGGCCGCGGCCGCGCACCGGGCCAGGCTGGCGGCCGCGCTGCCCGGCCGGACCGTGGTGGTGGCGGCCGGCGTGGCGCCGGTCCGCAGCAACGACACCGACTACGGCTTCCGGGTGGACAGCGACTTCTTCTGGCTGACCGGCTGCGCGGCCGAGCAGGCCGTGGCCGTGGTCAGGGACGGCGACGCCACCCTGTACCTGCCGCCGCCGGCCCGCCCCGGCGACCCGGGCTTCTACTCCGACTCCGTCCACGGCGAGTTATGGGTGGGCCCGTCACCCTCGCTGGAGGAGTGGTCGGCCGCGCTCGGGATCGAGGTGTTCCCGCTGCCTGCCTTCGCCGGGCCGCCCCCTGGCACGCTCCTGTCAGGCCCCGGGTGGGAGGAGTCCTCGCAGGAGCTCGAGCGGACGCTGGCCGAACTGCGCATGATCAAGGACGAGTGGGAGATCGCCCAGCTCCGCGAGGCCGTCGACCGTACCGTCGAGGGCTTCGCCGCGGTGCTCGCCGAGGTCCCCACGGCGGTGGCGGGCGGGGGCGAGCGCTGGCTGCAGGGCACGTTCGACCGGTATGCCAGGACGTACGGCAACGGCCCCGGCTACGCGAGCATCGTGGGCGCCGGGCCGCACGCGCCCACGCTGCACTGGGTGCGCTGCGACGGCCCGGTGCGTCCCGGCGAGCTGCTGCTGCTCGACATGGGGGTCGAGGTCCGCAGTCACTACACCGCCGACGTCACCCGCACCTTCCCCGTGTCCGGGTCCTTCTCCCCCGCCCAGCGCCAGGTGCACGACCTGGTGGAGCGGGCGCACCGGGCCGGGATGGCGCAGGTCGCGCCGGGGCGGGCGTTCACCGACTTCCACCAGGCCGCCATGGAGGTCATCGCGCACGGCCTGCACGACTGGGGGCTGCTGCCGGTCTCGGTGGACGAGGCGCTGTCCGAGCGGGGCCAGCACCACCGCCGCTACCTGGTCTGCGGCATCGGCCACCACCTGGGGCTGGACGTGCACGACTGCGCCCGCTCCCGCCCGGAGGCCTACCACGGCGCGCGGATGGCGCCCGGCATGGTGCTGACCGTGGAGCCCGGCCTGTACTTCCATGTCCACGACCGCACGGTGCCGCCGGAGCTGCGCGGGATCGGCGTGCGGATCGAGGACGACCTGCTGGTCACGGCCGACGGGGCGGAGGTCCTTTCCGCCGCCCTGCCCATCGACGCGACCGGCCTGGAGCACTGGGCGAAGGAGCGGACCTGACCGCCCGCTCCCCCGCGCTCTCTCACGCCGACCGGCTGTACCGCGCCTGGCGGGCGGCCGCGGTCAGGGCGGCCGCGCGGGCGGCCTCGGTCGGGGTGAACGGCAGCTCCGGCCGCCTGATCAGCAGGGCGCGGTCCGGGTTCACGGAGATCACCATGGTCGTGTTGAGCTCGGCGCCCTCGTCCACGGTGTCGCCGGGCCGCCGCCACTCGACCTGCGCGACCCGTAGCAGCTCGGCCATGGCCTCCGGCAGCCGGTCGGGGTCGGCGCTGACCCGCTGGGCCAGGACCAGCGCCTGCACGCCGGGGTCGGTGAGGTCCTTGACCTGGGCGGGCACGAGGACGACGTCGTGCCCGCCGGCGTCGGTCAGCGCCTGGGCGAGCACGCCGAGCGCCAGCTCGCGGGGCGCCTCGATGACGAACTCGTCGAGCGCGTCACAACCGGCGGGCGTGATGGCGCTGCTGCCGGTCGGCGCGATGTGCAACGCCAGGATGTTGCAGCCCAGGCGGCCGAACGCGCCGGCCACCGTCGCCAGCCGTCCCGGGCGCTCCACCACCCGCATGCGGACGCGCCACAACGCCATCGGCGAGCCGGCTCCCTCGGCCACCGGGAGCGCGGCGTTCCTGCGTGCGGGGCGGCGGCCGATCCGTTTGTGGATCGCGGCTCCGAGGATCAACGCCACGCCGAGCCCGATCAGCACGACGGGCCCCGGGTCCTCGTGCCCGAGCAACGTCGCGAGCAGGTGCGCCAGGCCCACCGCGAGGAACAGGGCGGCGAGCTCCGCGATCTCCCGCCGCCACGAGCGTCCTTGCTTGGTGCCCTGTTTGGTGACATGTCCGGAACGTTGGTGCATGACCTTAGGTGCATCGCTCATGGCACCCAGTGTCCGCACGGGTTGTTACATGATCACGGTCGGCGCGGTTGCGGCGGCATTAAAGCGCGTTCACCGCATTACCCCGCCCTTACCTCCTCTCGTGGACGACGATCTCGCCGCCGCCGATGTCGGTGCCCCGGTTGTCGTAGAGGACCTCGCCGCTCGCCTCGTTCCAGATCCTGATCTGGAACCTGTCGGCAGCCCCGTCGAGGGCGGTGACCGTGAAGGCGTATCCGGGCTTGCCGTTGACCTTGCCGACGCCCCGGTAGCGGACCTCGCCGCCGGTTACCACGAGCCAGTCGTAGCGGGTGGCGACGAACGTGACGCCGCCGGCCGGGAAGGCGAAGGCGGTCTGTCCGGCCGGGCGGGTGGCGTCCTTCTGATACGCCGACACGAACCCGAACACGGCCTTGCCCGTCGCCGCCGGCTTGCCGGGCTGCGCGCCCGCCGGCGAGCCGATCCAGCCACCGCCGGTGACGAACCCGGCCTTCGGGTCGTAGACCACGACGGGATCGGCCGTCGCCACGGCCTTGCCGCCGTCGCCGTCGGCGACGGTGACCACCGGCTGGTAGATGCCCGCCTTCGCATAGGCGTGGGTCTCCGCGCACGGTCCGGTGGCGCCGTCCGTCCAGTCGACCTCGCAGGTGAGCGTGTCCGCCCCTGGGTCGCTGGACGTGACCGCAAGCTCCACGGTCGTACCCGCCGCGACGGGATCCTGCGGACCCGACACGCGGGTGATGGCGGGGTCGGCGTTGGCGACGGTGACGGTCGCGGTGTCCCGGCTGCGCCCGGCAGCCAGCGTGACCCGGTAGACGCCCTCGTCCGTGCAGGTCACCGTAGTGCGCGGCGTGGCGGGGTCGGCGAAGGAGCAGGTGCCCTCGGCCCCGTCGGCGGCCTCGTACCGCCAGGCGGGCGTGCCCGCTCCGGAGAACGTGCCCGCCACCGCGATCGGTGCGCCTTCTGCGCCGGAGGCGTCGGGCCCTGCGGTCACGACCGCGACGGGATCGATGCTCTCCAGCGTTGGCGTCACGGGCGTGATCAGCCCGTCGTCGCCGAACTCCAGTCGGTCGATCGTGGTCTCCCGGTGGGTGCCGTCGCCGCCGGGGATGGCGAAGCGGTGGTAGGCGATGTACCAGTCATCGGTGCCGGGCACGCGGATCACGGAGTGGTGGCCGGTGCCCTTGATCCCGAGCGCGAGGTTCTTGCGCAGGATGACGCCGCGCTTGGTCCAGGGGCCGAGCGGCGTCTCGCCGGTGGCGTAGGCCACCTGGTAGTCCTCGCTGCGGGTGTCGTTCTCCGACCACATGAAGTAGTACGTGCCGTCACGCTTGATGACGAAGGAGCCCTCGTTGTATCCGGCCGGCTTGTACGTCTTCACCTTCGCGGCGTCGAACGAGACCATGTCGGCGTTCAGCGGCACCTGGTAGGAGTTGCCGTTCCCCCAGTACAGGTAGTGCTGCCCGTCGTCGTCCTGGAACACGGACGGGTCGATCATCTGCCCGGAGTAGGTCCCGGCTGGGACGAGCGGCTTGCCGAGCGCGTCCCTGAACGGTCCCGTCGGCGAGTCCGCCACGGCCACCCCGAGGTGCTTGGCCGTGTTGCCGGTGGCCATGCCGCCGCTGAAGTAGAAGTAGTACTTGCCGTCCTTCTCGGCGATCGCCGGCGCCCAGGCGCTGTTGTCCGCCCACGTCACGTCGGGTCCCAGGTCGAGGATGACGCCGTGGTCGGTCCAGTGCACCAGGTCGGTCGAGGAGAACGCCTTGAACTGGGTCCCGCTCCAGCCCGGGAAGCCGTCGGTGGTGGGATACAGGTAGAAGCGGTCGCCGAACACCACGAGGTTGGGGTCGGCGTACAGGCCGGGCAGCACCGGGCTCTTCATGACGAGCGCGGTGACCGTCCACTCCCGTTTCGTGCCGTCCGCGCCGGTGACGGTGTAGGTGACGGGCTCGGTGAAGTCCTGCTCCGCGCCGGAGGCCGGGCTGACGGTGGCGCCGGGGGCGAGGGTGAACTGCGGCGCCAGCTTGGTGACGTCACTGCCTTCCTTGAGCGGCAGCGTGATCCGGCCGCCGTCGGCGTCCACGATGGCGTCGACCTTGAGCTGCGGCAGGGTCACCCCCATGATCGCGGCGGGGTCGCCGCCGAGCTCGTAGATTTCCGCGGCCGGCAGCGCGCGGCCGTAGACGCGGAAGTCGTCCACCTCGCCGGCGAAGTACGGGTCCTCGGCGTACAGCGACCTGCCGATGTAACCGCCGTAGGTCTTGGCGGCGTCATACAGGTCGGACGGCTTGACCGTGACGTTCGGCGCGCGGGCGATCTCGACGCCGTCGAGGTACATGACCATCGTCTTCGCGGCCGAGTCGAGCGTCACCGCGACGTGCTTCCATTCGCCGCCGGGCAGCGCCGCCGAATGCCGCATCGACGACTCCGCCTGCCAGCTGCCTGTGGTGATCGCCGAGAACAGCACGCCGGCGCCGTTGCGGGGCCCGGTGAACAGGTACTTGTTCCGGTCCGGGCCGAGGCCGTAGATCCACTGGTTGGCCGTAGCGGAGGCGTTCCACTTGACGTGGAAGGCCACGGTCACGTCGGAGACGTCCTTGAGCACGCCGTTCGGGAGGGTGACGTACGGCGCGGTGGTGGACGTGCCGGCGCCGCCCGCCATCTTGAACGACGCGCCGTGCACGCCGTCGCCCCAGGCCGGGGTGCGCTCGTAGGAGCCGTCGTGGCCGCGGCCGGAGGCGTCACGGGCGACGGTGCCGGCCTTCTCGTCGAAGGTGTAGTGCAGCAGCAGGTCGGCCGGGATCTCGGTGGTGGCCTCGACGGGGATGGTGACGGTCTTGGAGCCGTCGGCGGTGCGTACCGTGATCTCGGTCTGGCCCGCCTTGACCGTGGTCACCAGGCCGGTGGCGCTGACCGTCGCGACGGACGGGTCGGCGCTGGTCCAGGTGAGCCGCCTGGCGGTGGCGTTCGCGGGCTCGACGACGGCCTTGACCTGGCGGCTCACGCCGACGCCGAGCCGCAGCTCGGCCGGCGAGACGGTGAGGCTCTCCACTGGCACGCCCTCGGCCGAGACGGTGACCGTCGCCTTGGCCCGCACCGACGCGCCGTCGGGCAGCGTCCCCTGCACGGTGAACGTGCCCGCCTGGGCGTAGGCGGAGGCCGGGACCTCGTCCCAGGTGACGGCGACCGGGCCGGTGCTGCCGTCGGCGAACGTGGCGGTCACCTGCTCCGGCAGGATGGGCGCGTCACCGATGCCGGTGACGACCTTGGCCTCCTCGGCGCTCTCGACGAGCTGGCCGGGCGCGTAGGCGCGCAGCAGCCGGTCGTACTCGGCCTGTGTGACGCCGATGACCGTGCCGTGGCGGGGCCTGGCGGGCAGCGAGTAGTTCGCCGACGGCGTCCAGGCGCCCGAGGCCAGGTTCGTCGACTCGAACGGGATGTAGCCGCGCCCGCCGAACTCGTCGATGAACAGGTACCACTTCTCCTGGTCGTTGGACTTGAAGATGGTCGGGCCCTCGCCCTGGCTCATGGCGCCCTTGCCGATGCACTCGGAAAGGAAGTCCCACTTGGTGTTGAGCAACGAGGTGGACGTCTCGGCCAGGATGAACTTGCTGCACGGGGTGGTCGAGCTGTTGTTCCGCTCGTCCTTGGTGTAGCGGTAGTAGGTGCCGCCGTGCTTGATGACCGTCGAGTCGATCACCGAGTAGCCCGGGTCCACCCACACCTTGGGCTCGCTGAAGGTGCGGAAGTCACGGGTCGTGGCGTACATCATCCGGTTGTAGGTGTTGCCCGTGTGGTTCGGGTCGTCCGCGGCGTACAGCTTGGAGGCCCAGAAGACGACGTACGCGCCGAGGGTCTCGTCGTAGTACGCCTCCGGCGCCCAGGTGTTGCCTGCGGTGTCGGGCGAGACCTTCACCAGCCGGCCCTCGCCCCAGTTGACCAGGTCGGTCGACTCCCACACCATGATCGACTTGCTGCCGGTGCGCTGGGCGGCGTCCCAGTTGCCGTTGCCGAAGATCCGCAGGTCGGTGGCGATCTGGTAGAACTTGTCGCCCTCGGGCGAGCGGATGATGAACGGGTCGCGCAGGCCCTTCTCCCCCAGCGTGGAGGTGAGCACCGGCTTGCCGCCGTTGAGCTCGCGCCAGCGCAGCGGGTCGTTGCCGCGGCTGAGGGCGAAGTAGACCTGCTCGCCGTCCGCGGTCCCCTCGCCGGTGAAGTAGCTGAACAGGTAGCCCTTGAGGTCCTGCTCAGCCGGAAGTTCGCGCACCTTGGCGGTGAACGCGCGGGTGGCGGTGGCGACGTTCTTGGTGACCGTGGCGGTCAGCGTGACCGTGACATCGCCGGCGCCGTGGGCCGGGCGGGTGACCTCTCCGGTGGGCGTGATGACCGACGGCTTGCCGGAGGCCCAGGAGACCGTGGTGCCGTTCTGGCCGGTGACGGGGAGCGTGAGGTTGCCGCGCACGTCGTCGGCTCCGTGCACCGTCAGCGCGGCGGCGGCGTCCTGCGCGATCTTCGCGTCGTCGTGCTCGGGCATGACCGTGATCTCGAACGTCTTGGTGTCGGTGAGCGCGCCCCTGGCCAGGGTGGCCGTGAGCGTGGCCGTGGCGGGCGGTTGCCCGTTCGCCGGCCGGGTGACCTTGCCGGTGGCGGTGACCACCGAGGCGTCACTGGTCGCCCAGGTCAGCTTGGAGCCGCCGGGCGCGGCGGCCGGCAGCGTCAGGTCGGCGGTGACGGCGCTGGTGTCGCCGAGGGTGAGGGCCTGCTTGTCGGCCGCGAGCGCGGCGGCGACGGTGGCCTGCGCGAGCGCCTTCACCTCGTCCGCGCTGATCGCCCGGTCGTAGATCCGGAAGTCGCGCAGCTTGCCCTGGAAGAGCCGGTCCGCCGAGTACACCGACCGGCCGAGATGGTTGGCCGTGGTCGTGCCGCCGCCGATGGAGCCCGGCGTGATCGTGACGTTGGCGTTGCGGCCGATCTCCACACCGTCCTCGTACAGGACGCCGGTGGTGCCCGTCTGGGTGTAGACCAGGTGCTTCCAGCCGCCGCGGGCCAGGTTGTACGAGGTCGACAGGCGGGTGTTCTGCTCGGTCGACCAGTTGCCGCTGGCCACCGCGACACGCAGGTGGTTGCCGGTCGCGAACAGGTAGCCGTTGCCGCTCGTGCCGCTGGTGTTGCCGAACCCGTAGATGAAGTACGGCGTGCGCTGCGCGGGGTCGATGAGGACGTCCGTGGAGACGGTGATCGAGTCCATGCCCTTCATGACGTCGTCCGGCAGCTTCACGTCGGTGTCGCTGCCGTTGAACGTCAGCCCGTCGCCCCAGCCTGGCGTGCCGCGCACCGTGCCGTGGCGGGCGTTGCCGGACGAGTCCGCCGCCACCGCTCCCGCCTGCTCGTCGAGCTTGTACCACAACACCGGACCGTCGGCCGCTGCCCGGGCGGGCAACGCCACCAGCGTGGTCGCGGCCAGTGCCACCAGGCACGCCAGAGCACCTCGTCGCATCAGCGACTCCTCATTGTTAGCGCTAACATCACACCGCGCGTGATCGGTGTTGCGAGAGTGTTAACCGTGGAGGCCCTTACCGTCAAGAGGCGCGTGGCCGCGGAACGTCAACGATCTTCTGGTGGAGCGACCGGGACGGCCCGGCCGTCCGTGAACGGCGCATGAATTCTGACGTACGGTCGGCTTTCCTCCCGCGCGAATCCCCCGGCCGCTCTTCCATAATTTCAGTTATGGGGGATATTTCACGAGACGGGGTGCGATGAAGCGTTGGATCGGCGTCATTCTGGCGGTGGTTCTGGCCGGGGTGGCGGTGGTCGCGATCCTCCTGGGCGGCCGGGAGGACAAGGGCCAGGAATTAGCCCTGGTACGGGGGGTCATCGGGTCGGAGAAGAAGCCGTTCTTCGACGATCCGCGGGTCAAGGCGGCCTTCGCCGAGCACGGCCTGCGCGTCGAGGTGGACACGGCCGGTTCCCGGCAGATCGTCACCGACGTGGACCTGAGCAGGTACGCCTTCGCCTTCCCCTCCAGCGTTCCGGCAGCCGAGCGGATCAAGCGCGACCGCAAGGCCACGACGACGTTCTCACCGTTCTACTCGCCGATGGCGGTGGCGACATTCGAGCCGATCGCGGCGCTGCTGACGAAGGCCGGCGTGCTCCACGATTCCGGCAAAGGCCACCAAACCCTCGACATTAAGAAATATCTGGAATTAGTAGCCAAGGGCACCCGATGGGACCAAATTCCGGGTAATTCGGCTTACCGGGCTCGCAAACGGGTGCTGCTCACCACGACCGACATCCGCACGTCCAACTCCGCCGCCATGTACCTGTCGGTGATCGGTTACGTGGCCAACGGCGATGACGTCATCAGCTCCGACGCCCAGATCGCCAAGGTCGCGCCCCTTCTCGCGCCGGCCGTGCTCGACCAGGGCTTCGCCGAGTCGACGAGCGAGGCGTCGTTCGACGACTACCTGGCGCTGGGCGCGGGCAAGACGCCCATGCTCGTGGTGTACGAGGCGCAGTATCTGGCGCACGTCTTCGCCGGCGACGGCGCGATCAAACCGGACATGCGCCTGGTCTACCCGTCGCCCACCGTGCTCAGCAAGCACACCCTCGTCCCGCTCTCGGGGCAGGGCACGCGGGTCGGCGAGCTGCTGACCAAGGACCCGAAGCTGCTGGCCCTGGCGGCCGCGTACGGCTTTCGCACCACCGATCCCCAGGCGTTCGCCGACCTGGTGGCCAAGACCAAGGCGCCGGCCGCGGCCGGCCTGGTCGACGTCGTCGAGCCGCCTGCGTATGAGCGGCTGGACAAGCTGATCACGACCATCGACGCCGCCCGGCCCTGACCAAGGAGTTCCTTTGTCCGATCTGGTGCTCACGCCGCCCGCGCCGGTCGCGCCCGTGCCGGCCGAGACGGCGGCAGGCATGCTGCCGATGTCCGGCGAGCGCACGGCCGAGCTGACCGCCAAGGCGCGCGAGTTCGCCGGGGAGCTCGGCGGGCTCGACCCGCGCTCGCCGGAGTTCTCCCGCAAGGTGCACGACATCTCCTCGATGGGCGACACCGAGATCAGGTCCGCCTCGCAGGTGGCCAACCGCATGCTCAAGCGGCCGGTGGCCGCGCTCGACGCGGCCAAGGGTGAGAGCGCAGACGCCCAGGCCAAGGTCGCGGGCGACCTCGTGGCGCTGCGCCGTACCGTCGTGGACCTGGATCCGAAGCAGGCGGCGAGCGGGGCGCGCAAGCTGCTGGGTCTGATCCCGTTCGGCGACCGGCTGCGCGACTACTTCGCCAAGTTCCACTCCGCGCAGAAGCACATCGACGACATCATCCGCGCGCTGAAGTCCGGCCAGGACGAGCTGCTGCGCGACAACGCCGCCATCGAGGGCGAGAAGGCGAACCTGTGGGAGGCGATGACGCGCCTGCAGGAGTACGCCGTCATGGCCCAGGCCATGGACGCGGCCCTGGAGGAGCGGATCGCGCAGGCCGACGAGCAGCGGGCCACGGCGCTGCGCTCGGACGCGTTGTTCGCGGTGCGGCAGAAGCACCAGGACCTGCTCACCCAGCTGGCCGTCTCGGCGCAGGGCTACCTGGCGCTGGACCTGGTGCGCAAGAACAATCTGGAGCTGAGCAAGGGCGTGGACCGCGCCACCACGACCACGGTCGCGGCGCTGCGCACGGCGGTGACGGTCGCGCAGGCGCTGGCTGGGCAGAAGCTGGTGCTCGACCAGATCAGCGCGCTCAACGCCACCACCAGCGACCTGATCCTGGCCACCAGTGAGATGCTGCGCACGCAGGCGGGCGCGATCCAGAACCAGGCGGCCTCGGCCACCGTGGACCTGGACACGCTCCGGCAGGCGTTCGACAACGTCTACGCCACGATGGACCTCATCGACTCCTTCCGCGCGAAGGCGGTCGAGAACATGGCGACCACGGTGGACAGCCTGTCGGCCGAGCTGGACCACGCCAAGACCTACCTGGAGCGGGCCAGGGAGGGTTCCGAGTGAGGCGGGCGCTGATCGCGGTCACGCTCCTGCTGGCGGCCGCGTGCGGGACCGGCGGCGAGGGCGAGGAGCCGGCTGACGGCCCGGACGTGCTGCGAGTGCTGGCCGGCAGCGAGATCAAGGACCTCGAGCCGCTGCTGCGCCGGGCCGAGCAGGAGGCCGGCGTCAAGGTGAGGCTCTCCTACACCGGCACGCTCGACGGCGCTGAGCAGGTCGCGAGCGGCCGCGCCGCCGAACGGGTGGACGCGATCTGGTTCTCCTCCAACCGCTACCTGTCGCTGATCGACGGCGCGCAGGCCAAGCTGTCCACCCAGACCAAGACCATGGTCTCGCCCGTGGTGCTGGGGCTGAAGCCGGCCAAGGCGGCCGAGCTCGGCTGGGACGGCAAGCCGGTGACGTGGGCCGACATCGCGGCTGCGGCCAAGGACGGCCGCTTCAGCTTCGGCATGACGAACCCGGCCTCCTCCAACTCGGGCTTCTCCGCCCTGGTGGGGGTGGCGGCGGCGCTGTCGGACGCCGACGGCGCGCTCAGCGCCGAGCAGGTCGCCGGGGTCACGCCGAAGCTGAAGGACTTCTTCTCGGCACAGCGGCTGACGGCCGGCTCGTCGGGCTGGCTGGCCGAGGCGTACGCCCGCGACCAAGGCGTGGACGGGATGGTCAACTACGAGTCGGTGCTCCTGGGCCTGCGCGAGCCCGTCACGCTGATCTACCCGAGCGACGGCGTGGTCAGCGCCGACTACCCGCTCACGCTGCTCGCCTCCGCCCCTGAGGAGAAGAAGGCCCTGTACGGCAAGCTCGCCGCCTGGCTGCGCACGCCCGCCGTGCAGAAGGACATCATGACCGGCACGCACCGCCGGCCGATCGTGCCCGGCGTGGCGCAGGACCCCAAGTTCGGTTCGGCGCAGCTCATCGAGCTGCCGTTCCCGAACCGGCGCAGCACCGCCGACGAGCTGATCTCCACCTACCTCAACCAGGTGCGCGTCCCGTCGGAGGCGACGTTCGTGCTGGACACGTCCGGGTCGATGCAAGGCGACAGGATCGACGCGCTGCGCACCGCACTCGTGGCGCTGACCGGCGCGGACGCCTCGGCGTCCGGCGCCTTCACGCGGTTCCTCAACCGGGAGACCGTGACGATGATCCCGTTCAGCGGCAACCCGGACGAGCCGGTCCCGTTCACGATCCCCGAGCGGGACCCCGAGCCGGTGCTGGCGCAGATCAAGGCGTTCGCCGAAGATCTGGACGCGGGCGGCGGCACCGCGATCTACGACAGTCTCAGCGCGGCCTACGACCGGCCGGTGACCCCCGGCCGCTACGGCTCGATCGTGCTCATGACCGACGGCGAGAACACCGACGGCAGCGACTACGCCGCCTTCGAGGCCCGCTACCGGTCGTTGCCGGAGGAGCGGCGGCGCACGCCGACGTTCGTCGTGTTGTTCGGCGAGAGCGACGTCGAGGAGATGCGCCAGGTGGCGCAGCTGACCGGCGGCGCGGTGTTCGACGCCCGTTCGACGTCGCTGAGCAGCGCGTTCAAGGAGATCCGTGGCTATCAGTGACCGGGTGCTGCGGTATCTGGGCTCGAACAGGAACATCGCCGGCTCGTGCCTGGCACTGCTCGGCCTGCTGGCCCACTTCCTGGGGCTGGCCGGAGCGTACTGGCCGGTGGTCGTGGTCGCGTTGTACGGGGTCGGCGCGCTGCTGGCCCCGCCCGACCGCGTCAAGCTGACGATCTCGCACGCCGAGGTCGAGACGCGGGCGCTGCGCGAGGACCTGCGCGCGCTGCTGCGGCGGATCGAGGGACGCTTCCCTGCCGACGTGAACCGGGCGGTGCTGACGCTGGGCGAGGTCATCGACGACGTGCTGGGCCGGGCCGAGCAGCTGACCGCCTCCCCCGACCAGCTGCACGTGGTGTCGCAGACGATCCGCAGCTATCTGCCCGCCAGCCTGGAGGCGTACGCGAACCTGCCGCGCCGCTACGCCCTCACCCAGCGGGCCGGCCGCGAGCGCAGCGCGCACGAGGAGCTGCTGGCCCAGGTGGCGCTGCTCGACGCCCAGATGCGCAAGGTCGCCGAGGCGATCCATCGGGGCGACGAGCAGGCGCTGCGCGATCAGGGCCGCTTCCTGCGCGACAGGTTCGGCGGCTCCGGGCTGGACCTGGACTGACCAGCGGCCGGCGCGGGCCCAGGCCAGGCCGAGGACGGACTAGCCGGAGATCCGCTCCACCTCGATGACCAGCACCGACGTCGGGCGCAGCCCGGGGGCCGGCAGCCCGAGCTCGGCCAGCACGGCGCCGGGCAGCCGCACCGGCGCCGCGGCCCACTCCGGCATCGCGGCCCACGGCGGCATCGCCGCGCCCTGCGGGACGGGCCCCACCACGCGCACCTCGTACAGGGCGGCGGGGTCGAGGCCCGGCAGCCGCAGCGGCGCGGGCGCGGACTCCACCCGGGAGGTCACCTGCACATAGCAATACACGCCGCGCTCGGGCAGCACCACGCCGTGCAGCAGCGACGACGGGTCGGGGTGGTCGGCCCGGACCACCCGCCCGGCGTGCAGCACCGGCCGCAGCCGCTTGTGCAGGGCGATCCACGTGGCCAGTTCCTCGAGGTCGGCCTCGCTCGCCGAGGTCAGGTCCCACTCCACGCCCATGTGGCCGAACAACGCGGTGCCGGCGCGGAAGGCCAGCGGCAGCGACCGGCCGGTGACGTGGTCGTGCGGCGCGCCGACGTGGGCGCCCATCCGCTCCGGCGGCACGAGCAGCCCGGTCCAGCGCTGGATGGCCTGCCGGTCCAGGGCGTCGTTGCTGTCGGAGGTCCACACGCGGTCGGTGCGGGCGAGGATGCCGTAGTCGACGCGGGCGCCGCCGGACGAGCACGACTCGATCTCCAGGCCGGGGTGGCGGCGGCGCAGCTCATCCAGCAGCCGGTAGGTCGCCTCGGTCTGGGCGTGCACGCCGGCCACGCCGTCGTGGACGGGCTCGGCAATGTCGCGGTTGTGGTCCCACTTGATGTAGTCGAGCGTGTACTCGCCGACCAGGGTGTCGAGCCGCTCCAGCAGGTAGTCGTAGGCCTGCGGCCGGGCCAGGTCGAGCGTCTGCTGGTGGCGATACGGCGGCGGCATCCGCTCCAGCCGGCCGAGGATCCAGTCGGGGTGGGCGCGGGCCAGGTCGGAGTCCTCGTTGATCATTTCCGGCTCGAACCAGAGCCCGAACTGCATGCCGAGCTTGCGCACGTGGTCGGCCAGCGGGTGCAGCCCGTCGGGCCAGACGCCCTCGTCGACGTACCAGTCGCCGAGCCCGGCGCGGTCGTGGCGGCGGTGGCGGAACCAGCCGTCGTCGAGCACGAACCGCTCGATCCCGGCCGCCGCGGCCTTCTCGGCCAGCTCCAGCAGCCGGTCGAGGCCGTGGTCGAAGTAGGTGGCCTCCCAGTTGTTGAGCGTGACGGGCCGGACCGGCAGCGGGTGGGCGGCCCGCAGGTGCTCGTGCAGCCGGGCGCTCGCCTCGTCCAAGCCGCTGCCGGACCAGGTGAAGTACACCAGCGGCGTGCGGTAGCTCTCCCCTTGGGCCAGGGTGATCTCGCCGGGCTCGAGCAGCTCGCCCGCGGCCAGCAGGGCGACTCCCTCGTGGAAGCGCTCGGCGTAGTGCACGTGGTTGCCGCTCCAGCCGGCGTGCACCGCCCACACCTCGCCGCCGCCGAAGCCGAACCCCTCGGTCCCGGCCACGAGCAGCCCGGCGGCATCGTGCCCGGTGCGGCCCCGCCGGTTCTCCCTGCTCCACGCCCCATGCCCGAACGCCCTGCGCTGCGGCACCTTCTCCAGCGCCCAGCGGCCGGTGAAGTCCAGCAGCTCGCCGGCCCGCGCGGGCACCGGCAGCGCACAGGTCAGCCCCTCCAGCCGGTACGGCGTGGCGGCGGTGTTGGTCACCGTGTGCCGCAGCGTCACCAGGCCGCCCGCGTCCATGGCCAGCTCGCTCACCAGCGCCAGCCCCGCCCGCTCGTCGGAGGCGGCGACGGTCACCGTGCCACCGGCGCCGGGGGTGGCCTGCGCGTCGAGCCGGTCGAGGGTCCACCGCACCGCCCAGTGCTCGCCGGTCCTGGTGCCCGACAGGCCCGCCCTGCCGTACCAGCCGTCGCCCTGGGCGGCCAGCAGCGGCAGCGCGGGAGCCGATGAGGTCAGCGCGGGAAGCAGCTCGGGCCCGGCGACGGGGCCGAGGTCCGCACCGAAGTGGCGCACCCGCGGCAGGCCCTGGCCGTCGGTGAGGAGCAGCAGGGCCGTGCCCGCGGCGGAGAGGATGACGGGGGACAAAGTTCGGGCTCCTTACTCAGGCGGGGGTTCGTGATCTGAGTGGAGACGCTACCCGAAGCGCTCATGGTCACCGGGCGCGGGGAGGCCCCTCCGGGGGCGGGAGCCGGAGGGGCCGTGCGGGAGGCGTCAGACGGAGATGCGGCCCGCGCCCGCGCCCCCGGTCACGATGGACTTGACGTTGGACGGGGTGTCGAGCGTGTAGGAGTAGGGGATGGAGCCGACGCTGCCGCCCTGGTCGCCGGCGCCGGAGTTGACGAAGTGGTTGTTGCGCGCGACCAGGTTGCCCGGATCGGAGTCGCCCTCGCCGCGGTGGAAGGGGTCGTCGGTGTTCTCGAAGTAGTTACCCTCGACCAGCACGCCGGCTTCCTGGGTGGAGGCCACGCCGTAGTCGCCGATGTTGCCGTAGTAGTTGTTGTAGACGTGCACGGGGTTGCCGTAGCGCACGCGCGGATGGCGGCTGTTGGTGCCGTCGAACCAGTTGTGGTGGTACGTCACGCGCAGGTGCCCGCGGTCCTCGGCGCTGTTGCCGTCGTCGTGGCCGAGCAGCATGGTCTTGCTGTGGCTGGAGACCTTGTTCCACGAGATCGTGACGTAGTCGCTGGCCCGCTTGACGTCCACGGCGCCGTCGTAGCCGTTGCTGAAGGAGTTGTGGTCGACCCAGACGCGGGTGGCGTACTGGATGTTGATGGCGTCGTCGTTCCAGTTACGGAAGGTCAGGTTGCGGACGATCACGTTGGACGCCTCGGAGATGTTGAACCCGCAGCCCGCGATGGTCGCGCCGGAGCTGCCCAGCACGGTCTTGTTGGACGCCACGCGGAGCATGCCGGAGCAGGAGATCGTGCCGGACACCCGGATCACCGACGCGCCGCTGGCCGACAGGGCGCTGGTCAGGGCCGAAGCCGAGGTGACCGTGACGGGCGACGCGCTGCCGCCTCCGGTGGTGCCGCCGCCCTGGGTGGCCCAGCCGACCAGCCCGGTCGGGTTCCCGGGGCCGGGAGGCGGTGTCGTCGGCGTCACGGTCGGGGTGGGGTTGCCGCCGCCGGCGGGGACGAGCCGCCACTGCTTGGTCGCGACCGAGTCACAGGAGTTCTGCTGCACCAGGGCGCCGGACGCGGTCGAGTTGTCCTTGATGTTGAGGCATTTGCCGCCGTTGGCGTTGACGACCCGGACGGTGCTGCCCGATTCGGGCAGCGTCCACGTCTGGGACGAGGCGCCGGTGCAGCTCTCCTGCTGCACGGCCTTGCCCGCGGACGTGCTGGCGTCCCGCACGCCGGCGCACTTGCCGCTGTGGGCGGCCTTGAGCGTGTAGCCGCTCCCGCTCGCGGCCAGGTTCCAGGTCTGGCCGGAGCCGCCGCACCCGGTCTGGGTGAGCTGGACGCCGTCGGACGTGGTGGCCCCCGGCACGGTGAGGCACAGGCCACTGCCGTTGTTCACCACGGTGTACGTCCCGGGCGCCGGCGCCGCCGCCGCGGAGGAGGCCGCCACGATGCCGGCCACGGTGGTGCCGGCGAGGGCGATGACGCCCGCGATGACCGCGGCTGTCCTGCCGCTGATTCTGTGTCGCACGATACAAGCTCCTTGCTGGCCCGTGCAGGCCGAGCCGGCCTGCGAGATGGTGGCCCCCCAGGTGAGCATCGTTCACATATGTGGCTGCCATACGTGTGACCGAACACGCCACAACATAGGTAAGCGCTTTCCCGCTGTCAACGAGATGTGAAACTTTCATCACAGTCCTGCGGTGCCGACGGGCAAACCACCCCTGACGTGCGCTTTTCCCGGGCGGCCCGGCAGCATTGGCCATCCCGGCCGCGATCGCTTAGGTTAGGCTCACCTAATATCGATCGAGAGGCCGGGGATGAGCGAGCCCTTTCACATGTTCCACGTCGAGGTCGAGCGGCTGCAGCGGCTCAGCCCGTCGTTCCTGCGGGTGACGTTCACCGGAGCCGATCTCCATCACTTCGCCGACAACGGGTTCGACCAGCGCATCAAGCTCATCCTGCCGGTTCCGGAGCACGGCCTGACCTACCTGCCGACCGGCCCCGACTGGTTCACGCGGTGGCGGGGGCTCGACGACGACAAGCGCAACCCGATGCGCACCTACACCGCCAGGCAGGTGCGCCGGGAGGCCGGCGAGGTCGACGTCGACGTGGTCATGCACCCCGGCGGCGACGGCCCGGTGGCCCGCTGGGCGGCGCAGGTGCGGCCCGGCGACACGGCCGTTCTCATGGGCCCCGACGCCCGCTACGACGGATGGCACGGCGGCCTGGAGTTCCGCCCGCCGACCGGCAGCAAGACCGTGCTCATCGCCGGTGACGAGACCGCCGTGCCCGCGATCTGCTCCGTCCTCGAACGCCTGCCGACCGGCGTCCAGGGCGAGGCGCTCATGGAGGTCCCGTGCGAGGACGACTTCCTGCCGGTCGAGACCGCATGCTCGGTGACGGTCTCGTGGCTGGCCAGGAACGACGCCGAGCGCGGCGGCCTGCTGGTCCCCGCCGTGCGGGCCGCGGCCGGGCGGCTGCTGCCGGCGCTGCCCCAGCCCGAGTCCTTCGACGACGTGGACGTCGACGCCGAGGAGCTGTGGGAGGTGCCGGAGGAGGAGGCCGCCGACTCCCTTTACGCGTGGCTGGCCGGCGAGGCGGCGATGATCAAAACCCTGCGCCGGCATCTGGTGGCCGAGCGCGGCATGGACCGGCGCGCGGTGGCGTTCATGGGCTACTGGCGGCACGGCCGCGCCGAGGTCAACGCCTGACCCGCCTCGCGGCTGAGACCGTCCGCCCCCACCTCACGTGGCAGCGCATTCGCCGCCGCGTCGGGCGCAGGCGCAGCACTCCGGGCCGCTCGACTGCGGCGAACTGCTCGACCATGGTCACGACCTGCCGTGCGGGTCGTGCATCGCGGTGTGACCACCAGACCACCGCCACGACGATGGCGGCCGGCAATGCGGGAACGACTCCCCCACGGGCCCCTCCTCCATGAGCCGCCCGGCCGGCTCGGGATCAGTCGGCCGGACCGGCCGACGGCTGAGGGGGATGTTTTTCCCACCGGGTATTCGAAATTGCTTTCCCGAGGAATTCTCCTGTCTACCCAAAACCATCGCAGCCTCTCGACGTTCGCGAGCAGGCAGGTAAACTCCATTCCGGAAGCACGCAGTCGCGTTGAGTGACCTGCGCATCGCATCTGGTGTCGACGACAAGGGCGGGTCCGCGCACAGCGACAGGAGTGTTCCCGGCCCTGACAGAGCGCGGAGCCGGACTTGGATCCACTACAGCTGACCACCAGCCGCCGCAACGGCACCGTGACGGTCGCCGTGTCCGGCGAGCTCGACATCGCCACCACCGAGCTGCTCCGGGGTCACCTGCTCGCCCTGCTGCGGGAAGCCGGCCGTGCCCAGCACGCCGCGGTGGTCATCGACGTCAGCCGCCTGTCCTTCATCGACGCGGCCGGGCTCAGCGTGCTCGTCTCCGTCCACGACCACGCCCGGCGCCAGCACACGCCGCTGTGCATCGCGGGCGTCCCGCCGGCCATGCGGCGGCTGCTGCGGATCACCGGGCTCGACGGCCACCTCGCTTGATCGGCGCCGCCCGCGCACCCCGGTAGGTTGGGGGCGTGTCGATGATTCAGGTTCCCGAAGAGATCCCGGTCAAGCTGGAAGACGGCTTCGAGCGGATCAGCCGCGAGCTCGCGCTGCCGGGCGCCTTCCCGCGGGCCGTGCTCGACGAGGCCGAATGGGTGGCAGAGGTGCCTCGACCGGTCGGCAAGGACCTCACCGACGTGCCGTTCGTCACCATCGACCCGCCCGGCTCGATGGACCTCGACCAGGCCGTGCACCTGGAACGGCTGCGCGCCGGCTACCGCGTCTGGTACGCCATCGCCGACGTCGGCGCCTTCGTGCAGCCCGGCGGGATCATCGACGCCGAGGCCCGTTCCCGGGGCGAGACCGTCTACCTGCCGGCGGGCAAGGTGCCGCTGCACCCCCGCGTGCTGTCGGAGGGCGCGGCCAGCCTGTTGCCGGGCGCGCCGCGGCCGGCCGCGGTGTGGCGGATCGACCTCGACGCCGACGGCCGCACGGTGGGCGCGGACGTGCAGCGTGCCCTCGTCCGCAGCCGCGAGCGCCTCGACTACGCCTACGTGCAGGCGGCCGTCGACACCGGCACCGCCGACGGCGTCCTGGGGCTGCTGGCCGAGATCGGCCGGCTCCGGCTGGCCCTGGAGCGCGAGCGCGGCGGCGTCACCCTGCCCACGCCCCAGCAGGAGGTGGTCCCCGCCGACGGCGGCTACCGGCTGGAGTTCCGGCTGCCGTTGCCGGCCGAGGCGTGGAACGCGCAGATCTCGCTGCTGACCGGCATGGCCGCGGCCGCCATGATGCTCGACGCCGAGATCGGCATCCTGCGGGTGCTGCCGCCGCCGCGTCCCGACGACCTGGCCAAGGTCCGCAGGGTGGCGCGGGCGCTGGGCGTGCCGTGGCCTGACGGCGCCGGTTACGGCGCGGTGGTGCACGACCTGGATCCGCGCGACCCGCAGCAGGCGGCGTTCCTGCACGAGTCGAGAGTGCTGCTGCGCGGCTCCGGTTACGAGGCCTTCGACGGGGCGCCGCCGAAGGAGGCCGGGCACGCCGCGGTGGCGGCTCCGTACGCGCACGTCACGGCCCCGCTGCGGCGCCTGGTCGACCGGTACGCGACCGAGGTGTGCCTGGCGGTCGCCGCGGGCGAGCCGGTGCCGTCCGACGTGCGGGCGGGGCTGGCGAGCCTGCCCGCCGTCATGTCGTCCTCGGGGCGGCGCGCGGCGGCCGTGGACCGGGCGTGCGTGGACCTGGTGGAGGCGTTCCTGCTGCGGGACCGGCTGGGGCGGGCGTTCGAGGCGGTGGTGATCGACGTGGACGAGCGGCGCGGCGGCGGGCAGGTGCAGCTCACCGACCCCGCGGTGATCGCCCGCTGCGACGGGGCCCTCCCTCTCGGCGAGCAGGTCACGGTACGCCTGGCGCAAGCGGACCCGGCAACCCGCGAGGTTCGCTTCACCCTGGCCTGACCCGCATCCCGTCGCAGATGACCTCCGCCAGCCGCACGGCTCCGCCCCTGGCCCGGGCTCGCCGCTCTGCCGCCAGGCACCCTCGCAACAGGTCCTGCACGTCCTCCGTCACCAGGTCGCGCCGCACCGCGCCGGCCTGCTGCGCCCTGGTCAGCAGCCGGCCGAGCGCGCCGGCGAAGTCGTCCGCGAGTGTCGAGCCCGGGCGTAACGCCATCCCGGAGCCGCTGTCCAGCATGTCGCACAGCGCCTGGTTGGCCGAGGCGAGCTCCACCACCTGCGCGAACCACCCGAAGAACGCCTTGCCCGGGTCCTCGGCCGTGCCCAGCGCGCGGGCGTCGGCCACGAACCGCTCGATCCGCCCCAGCAGCACCGCCTCGAACAGCGCCTCCTTGGTCGGGAAATGCCGGTAGACGGTCCCGACCCCGAACCCGGCCCTGCGGGCGATGTCGTCGAACGAGATGGTCAGTCCATCGCTGGCCAGGGCCTCTTGAGCGATCTGCAGGACCCGCTCGCGGTTGCGGCGGGCGTCGGCGCGCAGCGGCCTGCCCGTGCTGTGGTCGTCGCCCATGACATGCACCTGCCTTCGTCCCGACAAGCGGAGAGCTCTCTCCGATTCTATCGAGGGCAGAGACCGGGCGGGAGCGCCTACGGAGGCGATGGCGCCCGGCGTGTGCCGGAGACGGTGTCGCGTGACGCCGCGGCGTGCGGGTCGGGGCCCGGCGCCTGGCGGGCGCCACACACCGGTTCCGATGGCGCTGCGGCGTGCCGGCCCGGAGCCGGCACAGTCGCCTGCCACGCCGTACCCGGCACCGGCGCCGGCTGGGCGGCGCGGCGCGGGGCCGGGCGGCGGGCCGGGGTGCCGGTGCGCTTGAGGTGCAGGCGATCCTCGCGGGGCACCGGCTCCAGCTCGACGACCCGCGCTCCGTCGGGCACATGCCGCAGGTCGTGGGTGATGAGGATCGTCGTGCGACCGGCCATGAGCCGCCGCAGCGGCTGCATGACCTGGGCGGCCGTCGCCTCGTCCAGTCCGTTCATGGGCTCGTCGAGCACCAGCACGGGCGCGTCGCGCAGGATGGCCCTGGCGATCGCGATCCGCTGCCGCTGCCCGCCGGACAGCAGGCGCCCCCGCTGCCCGACCGGCGTGTCGTACCCCTGCGGCAGCAGTTTGACGAAATCGTGCACCCCGGCCGCTTCGGCGGCTCTGATCACCTCCTTGTGCGAGGCGTCCGGCCGCCCGTAGACGATGTTGTCCCGTACCGACCCGGAGAACAGGAGCGTCTCCTGGTGCAGCACGGTGACGTTGGCCCGCAGCGACTCGCGGGTCAGGCCCCGGATGTCGGCGCCGTCGAGCCGGACGCACCCCGCGTCCGGGTCGTAGAAGCGCAGCAGCAGCTTGGCCAGCGTGGACTTGCCCGCCCCGCTGGGCCCGGTGAGCACGAGCAGCTCGCCGGGCCCGGCGGTGAAGGACACCTCCCGCAGCACCGGCCGCGCCCGCCCCGGGTAGGCGAAGCCGACCTTGTCGAACTCGACCCATCCGCGACTGCGTCCGTGAGTTCCGGCGGCCACCGCGCCGGGTGCGTCGGTGACGGCGGGCTCGGTCCGCAGGATCTCGATGATCCGGTCGGATCCCGCGGCCGCCTCCGACACCGTCAGGGCCAGCTCGCCGAGGCTCTGCACGGCCGGGTAGAGCAGGGCCAGGTACGCGGCGAAGGCGAGCAGGCCACCGATGGTCAGCCGGCCCGCGGCGATCTCCCACGCGCCGACCCCGAGAATGACGATCAGGCAGATGGTCTCGATGATCTGGACGGCGGGGCCATACAGGCCGGACAGCCAGGCCTGCGCCATGTTGGCACGCAGCCACGTGCGTCCCTCGGCGTGCAGGCGGCGCGACTCGGCCGGTTGCCGGTTGTACGCCTGCACGAGCGGCTGGTTGGCCAGCCCTTCCTCCAGAACGCTGTTCATGACGCCGTTGCTGTGCCGCTCGCGTGCCGCGGCCGTCCTGAACCTGCCCGCGAACGCCTTCGACACCAGCAGGAACGCCGGGATGAGCGCGAAGGTCACGAGCGCGAGGTCCCACCGGATGAGGAAGGCGGCTCCGGCGAAGAACACCGCGCTGGCGGCCGCGGTGAGGGCTTTGACCACTCCTGAGCCGACGAGCTCCTCGATGGCCTCGACGTCGTCAGTGAGCCGGGCCATGAGGTCGCCGAGGCGCCGCTTTTCCGAGAAGTCCGGCGCGAGTGTCTGGATGTGGGCGAACACCCGGTCGCGTAGTCCCAGCAGGAACCGTTCGGCGCCGAGCGCGGTGGTGTACGTGCCGGCGAAGGCCGCGACCCCCGCGACCGCGGCGAGCCCGAGCCAGCTGAGCGCCGGAACCCAGAAGGCTCCCAGATTCCGGGTAGCGAGCACCTCGTCGGTGATGTGGCCGAACAGGCGGATCGCGGCGACCTCGCACAGCGCGGCCACGATGGCGAGCAGCAGGCCGGCCACGAACAGCCGGCGCAGCCCGCGCGTGTCCGGCCAGAACTCGCGGAAGGTGCGGCGAAGGGAAATCGCCGGCGCGAGTTCGCGGCCGGAGGCGACGAAAGAGAGCCGGCGGCTCAGCCGCCGGCTCTCACGGGGCGTGTTTACCACCCCCACCACCACTTACGACGTCTGCCCCAGCAGCGGCGGCGTCGTCGCCACCCCCGCCGTCGGCCCCAACCCCATCCTTCGTGGAACCCGACTTGCGTGAACTGCGTGTTAGCCATGATTCCTCCCCCATTGGATGGCCGACACATTCACAAATCGGACGTTAGCACCCTAATTCTGATAAATCACGAGATATTCACCGATGCAAAAGAGACTTGACCCGCCGACCCAGGCGAGAAAGGCAATTCCGCATTCCAGTTAAATTAGGCGTAAATGCATGGAATACCTAAAGTAGGTAATCAGACCACCAAAGGTGCTTCTGGGGACTGATTCCAAGGAGGGGGACGGCCGATACTTTGGTTCGATGGAAGGCTTCGCCATGCCTGCCACGATCGGTGCATGACGTTCCTCGGCATCATCCTCATGATTCAGGGCTTCGGCGCGCTCGTCGCCGAGCACGTCTTCGGCAAGAGCTTCGGCCTGCTGCACCTGTGGTTCGAGGGTGGCGCGCTGACCGCCGTCGCCGCCGTGGCAGGCCTGCTGGGCCTGGTGGTGACGGTCCTCGGACTCCGCCACGACGACTAGAGGGCCATGAACATGCTCAGGTGAGCGAGGAGTAGGCCACCACCCCGCGCCGCATGGCGTCCACGGCCTTGACGGAGGTCTGCTTGATCTTGCTGCCGGGCGGGGCCGCGTTCCCCAGCTGGCCGAGCAGGTCCATCAGCTGCTTGATCCACCGGACGAAGTCGCCGGCGGCCAGCTCATTGCCGTTGACGCCGTCCATGAGCACCGCGTCCAGGCTGTGCCCCTTCGTCCAGCGGAACGCCGCCCAGGCGAACCCCAGGTCGGGCTCTCTGATGGTGGACAGCCCGTGGTCGGACTCGATGCCCTCCAGCTCCCCCCACAGCCGGATCATCGCCGTCAGCGCGTCCTGGGCGCGCCCCGCGGGGATCTTGGGGCGTCGGGCGTCGTCGGCGGCCCGCGACTCGAACACCAGCGCCGACACACACGCCGCCAGCTCGGCCGGCTCCAGCTCCTCCCACAGCCCCTGGCGCAGGCTCTCGGCGGTCAGCAGGTCCAGCTCGGTGTAGATGCGGCCCAGACGGCTGCCCTCGTCGGTGACCGCCTCGCCGTCGAGGTAGCCGAGCTGCTCCAGCACCGAGCAGATGCGGTCGAACGTACGGGAGATCACGTGCGAGCGGCCCTCGACGCGGCGGCGCAGCCCTTCGGTCTCGCGCTGCAGCTTGTAGTAGCGCTCGGCCCAGCGGGCGTGGTCCTCACGCTCGTCGCAGCCGTGACAGGGGTGCTGGCGGATGCGCCGGCGCAGCTCGTTGACCTCCTCGTCCTCCACGGCGTGGTCGCGGGCCCGGACCGGCTTGCCGAGGTCACGGTCGCCGATCTTGGCCAGCAGCGTGGAGACGAGGTTGGCGCGCTCCTTCGGCGAGCGGCCGTTGAAGTTCTTCGGGATGCGCAGCTTCTCCAAGGGCTCGACCGGCACCGGGAAGTCGGCCGGGTCGAGCTTTTTGATCTGCTTGCCGATCGTCAGCACGAGCGGGGTGGGCCCCGTCCCGGCGGCGCGACCGCGCGGGTTGCGCCCCGGGTCGAGCACGATCGCCAGACCGGCCCGCCGCCCGCCGGGCACCCGGATGACGTCGCCGGGCTGCAGCGCCTCCAGCGACCGCACCGCCGCGGCGCGCCGGGCGGCGCCCCGCTGCCTGGCCAGCTCGGCCTCCCGGTCGGACAGGCGGCGGCGCAGCGCCGCGTATTCAGGGAAGTCGCCCAGGTGGCACGTCATGGCCTCCTGGTAGCCCTCCAGGGCCTCCTCCTGCTTGCGCAGCTGCTTGGCCAGGCCCACGACCGCCCGGTCGGCCTGGAACTGCGCGAACGACTCCTCCAGCAGCGTGCGCGCCCGCTCCCTGCCGAACTGGCCCACCAGGTTGACCGCCATGTTGTAGGACGGCTGGAAGCTGGAACGCAGCGGGTAGGTGCGGGTGCCGGCCAGGCCTGCCACCGACAGCGGGTCCATGCCCGTCTGCCACAGCACCACGGCGTGGCCCTCGACGTCGATGCCGCGCCGCCCGGCCCGCCCGGTCAGCTGCGTGTATTCGCCGGGCGTGAGGTCGGCGTGGGTCTCGCCGTTCCACTTGTCCAGCTTCTCGATCACCACGCTGCGGGCCGGCATGTTGATGCCGAGCGCGAGGGTCTCCGTGGCGAACACGGCCTTGACCAGCCCGCGCGTGAACAGCTCCTCCACGACCTCCTTGAAGGCCGGCAACATGCCCGCATGGTGCGCCGCCAGCCCGCGCTCCAGGCAGTCGCGCCACTCCAGGAAGCCCAGCACCGCCAGGTCCTCATCAGGCAGGTGCGCCGTTCGCTCGTCGACGAGCTGCCTGATCTCGTGCCGCTCGCGGTCGGTGGTGAGCCGGATCCCGGCGTACAGGCACTGCTGCACCGCCGCGTCGCAGCCGGCGCGGGAGAAGATGAACGTGATCGCCGGCAGCAGCCCTTCGGAGTCGAGCTTCTCGATCACCTGCACCCGGTCCGGCGGCCGGGACCGCTGCGGGCGGCCGTAGCCGCGCCGGCCCCGGCCCGCGGTCAGCCGCTCGGCGTCCCTGGTCACCCGCATCAGGGTGGGGTTGATGCGCGGCGTCAGCTCGTCGTTCATGAACATGTCGTAGAGGCTGTTGCCCACCATCATGTGCTGCCACAACGGCACCGGCCGGACCTCGTCGACGATGACCGTGGTGTCGCCGCGCACCTCGCCGATCCACTCGCCGAACTCCTCGGCGTTGCTCACCGTCGCCGACAACGCCACCAGCCGGACCGACTCCGACAGGTGGATGATGACCTCTTCCCACACCGCGCCGCGGAACCGGTCGGCCAGGTAGTGGACCTCGTCCATGACGACGAAACCTAGCCCGCCCAGCGTGGCCGACCCGGCGTAGAGCATGTTGCGCAGCACCTCGGTGGTCATGACCACGATGGGGGCGTCGCCGTTGATGCTGTTGTCGCCGGTCAGCAGGCCGACCTTGGCGGTGCCGTAGCGCTTGACCAGGTCGTTGTACTTCTGGTTGGACAACGCTTTGATCGGGGTGGTGTAGAAGCACTTGCGGCCCTGCTCCAGGGCCAGGTGGACGGCGAACTCGCCGACCACCGTCTTGCCGGACCCCGTGGGCGCCGCCACCAGGACGCCGTCGCCGGCCTCGAGAGCCCGGCAGGCGTCCAGCTGGAAGTCGTCCAGCTCGAAGTCGTAGAGACCTCGGAACGATCTGAGTGCGGATCCTTCGTCCCCGTGCTTCTGACGGAAGGCCGCGTAGCGTTCCGCTGGCGTTGTCATACCCGCCAGCCTACCGAAATCGCCATTCCGGTCCGTCCCGCCCATTCCTCCGCCCCGGCCGCCTCGCCCGGACGCCTTTACAATGTAGATCTCAAACGATGATCCGCAGCGCCCCGGGCCGTATCTCGCACTCCACCGGGACCGGCCCGATCCGCTCCCCGTCGGCGTACGCCACCACGTCCGCGGCCTCCAGCCGCACCCTGCGCGCCCGCCGCACCGACACCGCCCGGTGACCGACATGCGTCCCCCGGTACACGCTGGGCAGCGCCCTCAGGAACTCCGGCTTGGAGATGGCGCCCACCATCACCACGTCCAGCAGCCCGTCGTCGGGCCGGGCGTCCGGGCACACCCGCATCCCGGCCCCGTACGAGCAGGTGTTGGCCACGGCCACCAGCATGGCCTCCTGTTCGACCACCTCGTCCTCGTCGAAGGTGACCCGGAACGGGATCGGCCGGAACGACCGCAGCTCCTCCAGCGTCGCGACCAGGTATCGAGCCATCCCGGGCGGCCAGGTGCGCCGGTTGGCCCGCTCGTTGACCCGCGAGTCGAACCCGCAGCACACCACGCCCGCGAACAGCTCTTCGACGCCCCCGGCGCGGATGCGGGCCGCGTCGACCGGCCGTGACTTCATGCGCAGCACAGTCCGGGCCGCCGCGATGGGGTCCGTGCAGGGCAGGCCGAGCGCGGCCGCGATGTCGTTGCCGGTGCCGGCGGGGATGACGCCGAGCGGCACGTCGGTGCCGGCCACGGCCTGCACGGCCAGGTGGACCAGGCCGTCGCCGCCGAAGGCGACGAGCGCGTCGGGGCGTTCGGCGACGGCGGTGCAGGCGCGTTCGAGCGCGTCCGCGGCGTTGTCGCCGACGATCACCGAGAGCTCGGCGCCTCCGGCACGCAACCGGCGGGCCACGGGCTCGAGCAGGCGCAGCGTCCGGCCGCCGCGGGCGGCCGGGTTGACGAGCAGCGCGATTTGCGGGGACACGCCCGGAACCTATCGCCTATCGGCCGGAACCGGAATCCTCTTCTGGCCTGGAGAGCTCCGGAGGCCCGGAGCCCTGTCCGTTAGCGCGCCGGACCGGAGTCCTCTTCAAGGCGTTTGTCGGGATCGTCGTCGTCGAGCGGCGTGTCCTCCGGCAGCGGCGTGTCCTCCGGCAGGGGCGAGGCCTCGTCGTCGGACAGGTCCGCGAACTCGCTCTGCGGCCGCCGCTTCTCCCGCAGGTACATGAACAGCTCGGCGGCCGAGAACAGCACGATCATCGGCGCCGCCAGCGCCATCATGGTGATCGGGTCGCCGCCGGGCGTCACGATGGCGCCGAACACGAACATCAGGAAGATGACCAGCCGCCGGTGCTTGGCGACCGTCGCGTGCGGCAGCACCCCGATGATGTTGAGGAACACCAGCACCAGCGGCAGCTCGAACGACACCCCGAAGATCATCAGCATGATCAGGACGTAGTCGAGGTAGTCGTCGATCGAGATGGTGGCGACCGTGCCGTCGAGGGAGAACCCCAGCAGGAACCCCAGGGCGGTGTCCATGATGATGTAGGACAGCGCCGCGCCCAGCGCGAACAGCGGGATGGCCAGCGCGAGGAACGTCATCGTGTAACGCTTCTCGGTGCGGTAGAGGGCCGGGGTGACGAACGCCCAGAGCTGGTAGAGCCAGGCGGGCGAGGACACCACGAGGCCGACCATCAACGAGACCTTCAGCGTGATGAAGAACGACGAGAAGATGCCGTTGTAGGTCAGACTGCACTCCCCGTTGAGCTGGCGCGATTGCGGGGTCGAGCAGTAGGGCTCCTTGAGCAGCTCCCACACCGGGCCGGAGACGATCCAGCCGATGATCAGGCCCACCGCCACGGCGGCGAACGCGATGAGCAACCGGTTGCGAAGCTCACGCAGGTGCTCCATGAGCGGCATCCGGCCTTCGGGGTCCGGCTCCGGCTTGGGCTTGGGACCCGACCGTTTCAGCAGCGCCATTCAGCAGTCCTGGGGACGAGGGGTGGTCAGGGACGCTTGTCTGCCTGAGCGCCGGCACGCAGGCGCGCGGCCTCCTCCTCGAGCCGGCGGGCCTGCTCCTCGGCGGAGATCACCGGCGCGGCCGGGATCTGCTGCGGGGGCACGGGCGCCTGCTGGGGCTCGGGCGTGGCCTGCACGACCGTCGGCTTGTCATCGTCCTCGGTCATCTTGCTGGTCTCGGCCTTGAAGATGCGCAGGGACCGGCCGACGCCACGGGCGAGGTCCGGCAGCTTCTTGGCCCCGAAGAGCAGGACCAACGCCACCAGGATCAGGATGATCTCTGGAGCTCCCAAGTTCATGTGACGTCCTTCATGGTGAGAGCGGTGCTGTACTTCCCCCCGATCGTACGCTGCCAGCGGCTCTGCCTCATCCCTTGAGGTCCTCTTTAAGCCTGAATTGCTCGTGAATTTGAGCGATTTCCCTGTTCAACCCGCGTGCCGCGGCCACGACGCGGGCGGCCGCGGCCGCGAGGACGGCCAGCCCGGCCAGGACGAGCCCGCCGGTCAAGAAGATCCACGTCATGGCCGGTGAGCGTACAGGGCCAGGGCGCGCTCGGCCTCCCGGTGCACGGTCTCGGCCATCCGCGGCGGGGAGACGACCCTGCCGGTGTCGCCCAGCCGCAGCGCCAGCTTGAGTATCCAGTCCTCGTCGCGGGCCCGCAACGCCACCCGCAGCCGCCCCTCGCCCAGCTCGGTGACCTGCTCACACGGGTAGTACTCGGCCACCCAGCGCCCGGCGGCGCTGACCTCCAGCTCGACCAGCTCGTCGGTCGGCGAGGGCCGGAAGACGCCCTGGGTGACGTCGATCGGCTCGGCCTCCTCCGGCGGGTCGGCGGGCACGTCGAGCACGTCCACGCCGAGCATCCGGTCGAGCCTGAACAGCCGCATCGCCTCGGCCCGGTAGCACCAGCCCTCGAGGTAGGCGCGGCCGTCGACGACCACGACCCGGGTGGGGTCGACCTCGCGCGGCGTCACCTCGTCGCGGCCGGGCACGTAGTAGCGCAGTGACAGCCTGCGGCCTCGTTTGAGTCCTTCGCGCACGCGCGGCAGCGCGTCGGGGGTGGCGTCGACGTCGACGGCGACCTGGCTGCTGACGGTGGCGGCGCCCTCGCCGGCGGCCCGCTCCAGCTTGGCCATCACCCGCGGCAGCGCGTCGCTGCCGGCCTGCACTTCGGCCAGCTCCGGGGTGGCGGCCAGCATGCGCAGCGCGACCAGCAGGGCGCTGGCCTCGTCGATGCCGAGCCGCAGCGGCCTGGCGATGGTGTCGGCGTTGTCGATGATGATCTCGCCGCCGTCCCAGGACACGTCGATCAGGTCACCGGGGGTGTGGCCGGGCAGCCCGCACATCCACACGAGCTGCAGGTCGTCGATGAGCTGCTTCTCGCTCAGCCCGAACACCGCGGCCACCTCGCCGACCTGCGCCCCCGGGTGGGACATCAGGTAGGGCACCAGCGCCAGCAACCTAGGCAGCCGATCCGCCGACCCACTCATGCGCCCTCCTTCGTCGGTCGCATGAGTGGGCCACTGCTGCGTCTAATTGCTCGCTCGCTGCGCTCGCTCACGTGCCCTCCTTCGTCGGTCGCATGAGTGGGCCACTGCTGCGTCTGATTGTTCGCTCGCTCCGCTCGCTCACGCCATGGCCCCCTTCAGTCTGCGGATGACGGCCTCGCGGGCGTCCGGCGGCTCGACGACCTCGACGTCGGCGCCGAGGCTGGCCATCCACCCGGCCAGCCGTTCGGGGTCGGAGAAGGCCAGCTCGGCCTCGTCCCACCCGTCGATGCCCGGATGCACGGCCCTGGCCAGCTGCCGCAGCCCCTCGCACGTCCCCTGGCGCACGCGGACGACGGCGACCCGCTCGTCCATGGGCTCGTCGGGGAAGCCAACCATGGCCCGCAGGTCGACACCCTGGGGCACCTGCACGGCGCCCGCCTTGCCGAGCGCGGCGACCTGCCCGGTGATGCGGCTGAGCCGGAAGGCGCGCGGTGCCTGCCGGTCGCGGTCGAAGCCCGCCAGATACCACTTGCCGCGGCGGCTGACCACACCCCACGGCTCCACGGTACGGCTGCGCACGCTCTCGCTGCCGGCGCCGCGGTAGTCGAAGCGCACGACCCGCTGGTCGCGTACGGCGTCCCACAGCGCGGGAAAGGCCGGGTCGCGGGTGTCGACGCGCAACTCCAGGGCCCCGGTGCCGACGGGCTGGTCGGTGGCCACGCCGCCGGCGCGCAGCTTCAGCAGCGCCCCTGAGGCCGCCTCGGCCAGGCTGGCGCGCTGCCACACCTGCGCGGCCAGCCCCAGCACGGCGGCCTCGTCGGGCTCCAGGGTGATCTCGGGCAGCTCGTAGGACTGCCGCTCGATCCGGTAGCCCGGCTCGTCCTCCCACGGGTCGCGCACCACGTCGATGGGGATGCCGAGCTCGCGCAACTCGTTCTTGTCCCGCTCGAACATGCGCTGGAACGCCTCGTCGCCGTCCCGGTCGTAGCCGGGCACGGCCTGACGGATCTGCTCGGCCGACAGCGGGCGCCGGGTGGCGAGCAGGCAGATCACCAGATTGAGCAACCGTTCCGTTTTCCGGCGCGACATCTGCCTCACTCCTCCTTCATGACGCTACCCTGCCCCCGTGATCAGATGGCGCAAGGGCGAGGTCGTACGGATCCGACGCGAGTGGCCGGGAGCGGTGGAGCTGGACGTCGCCGTCCCCGAGGGGGAGTGCCGGGCGCTCGCGTACCCGCCGTTGGTGGGCCGCCCGGAACCCGGCGACGAGGTGCTGCTCAACACGACCGCGCTCGCGATGGGTCTCGGTACGGGAGGTTACGCCATGGTGGTGGCCCTCCCGAACCGTTTGCCGCAAGATCCTGAGGGGCCCGGGCACCTGGTGAAGGCCCGGTACACGCCGCTGCAGGCCACAGTGCTGGGCGCGGACGAGCAGGATTCCCCCCATCACGACAGATTGCGCGAGGCGGACGCGCTGGACGGGATGCCGGTGGTGGTGGCCGACCTGCACTCGGCGCTCGCTCCGATCCTGTGCGGTCTGTACGAGTCCGCGCCCGGCAGGCGGGTGGCGTACGTGATGCAGGACGGCGGCGCGCTGCCGGTGTGGTTCTCGATGGCCGCGGCGCGGCTGCGGGAAGCCGGCTGGCTGGCGGGCGTGGTGACGGTCGGGCAGGCGTTCGGCGGCGAGGTGGAGGCGGTCACCGTGCACACGGGCCTGCTGGCGGCCAGGCACGTGCTGGAGGCCGACGTCGCGATCGTCACCCAGGGCCCGGGCAACCTGGGCACGGGCACCAAGTGGGGCTTCTCAGGCGTGGCGGCGGGCGAGGCGGTCAACGCGGCCGGGGTGCTGCGGGGACGGCCGGTGGCGGCGCTGCGGGTCAGCGAGGGCGACCTGCGCGAGCGCCACTACGGCGTCTCGCACCACTCGCTGACCGCCTACGGCCGGGTGGCGCTGAGTCCGGCGGACGTGCCGGTGCCGGAGCTGCCCGGCGAGTTCGGCGAGCGGGTCAGGGACCAGGCCGAGCTGCTGGCCGTCCGGCACCGCCTGGTGCCGGTGCCGGTGGACGGCCTGCACGAGGCGCTGCGCGGCTCGCCGGTCAAGCTGTCGACGATGGGCCGGGGGCTGGAGGAGGACCTGGCCTACTTCCTGGCCTCGGCGGCGGCCGGCAGGCTGGCGGCCTCGCTGCTGTCGTAGGCGTCCTTGAACGTGAACGCCTCGGGGCTGGGGCCCTCCGCCTTGAGGCGTTCCAGCCGCGCCATGCCCTCGGCCAGCGACGGGATGTGCCCTTCCGGGACCCACCACATCACCATGTACGGCTCCGCCATGCGCAGGAACCACTCCCTGCGGCGGCGCAGCACGCCCAGGTGGGCGCTGCGGTAGACGTAGTTCCACAGCGTGTCGAGCGACTCCCACACCGAGAAGTTGATCAGCAGGTAGTCGCCGTAGTCGTGCACGACGGTGGCGGTGGGGTCGCTCTCGCTCTCCTTCAGCCGCCAGACGAACCCGGGGGCCTCGTCGGCGATGGCGTTGATGGGCTCGAGCAGGGCGACGAACTCGGCGAGCTCGGCGGAGTCGATGGGCGCGCGCAAATGGGCGATGTTCAGCTCTGCGAGATGCATGGCGCTCAGCACACCATCCCTGCCCCTTCTATGTCAATCTATATTTGTTTTAGAAAGGGCGACGCAGCACTCCCCCGGCCGCGGATCCAGCCTCGCCCTGGCCGGGTCGTCGCCGAGCCCCTGGAGCAGCCCCTGGCACAGGGCCAGGTTCATGGAGCACACCAGCAGCGGCTGCTCCTCGGACAAGGCGTGGAACGGGCAGTTGCGCAGCCGCACCACCCCGGCCTCCTCGTACGGCTCGTAGCCGCGCTCCCCCAGCACCCGCTCGACCGGCTGCCCGGCGTGCCGGCCGGCCATGCGCTCGCCCGCGCGCCGCGCCGCCTCCTCGGCCTGCTCCTCGGCCCCGAGCAGGTCCACCACGCCGGCCAGCACCGAGGCGAGGGCGGCGTAGTCGCGCGGCGGCAGGCTCACCGACCGCTCGCCCCTGGCCCTGCGGTAGACCTTGGCGGGACGGCCGCTGCCCGGGCCCTTCTTCTCCTGCTGCCGGAACCCGCTCTCCAGCAGGCCCGCCTCGACGAGCCTGTCCAGGTGGTGCCCGGCCAGCGTCCTGGACACGCCCGCCGCCTCGGCCGCCTCTCCCCTGCCCACGTCGCCGCCGCCGGCGGTGACGGCGTCGTAGAGGCTGCGGCGTACGGGGTCGTGCAGCAAGGCCAGCGCCTCGAGGTCGTCGGTACTCACACGCGGAGTCTATTTCTCCGCGTCTCTTGGTCCGCGTCTGTTTCGCCGTCAGTACGCGGCCAGGACGTCCACCACGAAGACGAGCGTGTCGGAGCCCTTGATCCCGTACGCGGGGTGCCCCGGGGCGCCGTACCCGTACGCGGGCGGGACGATCACCAGGACGCGACTGCCGGCCGGGACGCCTGCCAGCGCCCGGTCCCAGGCCTTGATCACGGTGCCATCGCCGATCCTGAACGCCTTCGGCTGCCCCGTCGTCCAGGTCGTGTCGAAGATCCGGCGGCCGCTCCAGACCGCGCCCGTGTACTGGACGACCACGAGCTGCCCGGCCTGCGTCCTGCGCCCGGCGCCGCGCTCGAGCACCTTGGCGGCGAACCGCGCAGGCGGCGCCGTCGCGGGCACCGTCAGCTTCGGGCATGCGCCGCCGGTGACGCGCACACCTGCCAGCGTGCCGCCGCGGCCGTCGATCGAGGCGCCCTTGGGGTGGGCGCCGAGGATGTCGACGACGTAGAACAGCTCCTCGGCCGGCTGCACGCCGCTCGGCGGGTTGGGGCCGAAGCCCTGCTCGGGCGGGATCGCCGCGATCACCCGGCTGCCGACCGTGCGGCCCCGCAACGCCCGGTCCAGGCCCGGCAGCAGCCGCCCCACGGGGAACGCGGCCGGGGCTCCGCGGTTGAAGCTGGAGTCGACCAGGCGGTTCTGGCCGCCGTCCCACACGTGCGCGGTGTACGCGACGATCGCCACGTCGTCCGGCTCGAGCCGCCCGCCCTTGCCGGTGGCCAGCTCGTCCACCTGCAGCCCGGCCGCCGGCCTGCCGTCGGGGAAGGCGATCGTGGGCCTGGCACCGAACGCGCCGCCCACCTTCAGCTCCAGGCTCCCCGCCGGCGCGCCCGTGCAGCCGGCCGCCAGCAGGAGCGCCGACAGGAGCGGGGCGACGGCACGGCGGAGCATCGGTCCTCCCACGCGAAACGGCCCGCCGACGCTGCGCCGCCGGGCCTGGCGATGCTACCGCGACGCCAGATCACACGTCAGCAAGCCCGGAAATATCCCCCCATGCCGTGAGACCCCATGTCCCCTCGTGGCCCACAATCCCGCACAGCCGCCACAGTGCCCCCATGAGCGCCACCCCAGCGCCCGACGCGCAGTACGGCCCTCCGCCGGAACCACGCCACGGCAACCGGCCATCGCCGGACACGGCGCGTGACTCTCACCCTCGCCCACCACGGGACGCTGAGCCACGGCAGACGCGGCGCCGACCTGCGGCCCGGCGGTCCGGGCAGGGTACGCGGGGCAGCGCACACCCTGCCCGGACCGTGGGCGCCCAACGAACCGGGTCAGTAGGCGGCGAGGATGTCCACGACGAACACCAGCGTGCTCTTCGCGGGAATGTTCTGCTGCGCCTGGTCGCCGTACCCCAGGTCCGGCGGGATGCTCAGCACGACCCGGCTGCCGACCGGCACCCCGGCCAGCCCCTGCTGCCACCCCTTGATCACTCCGTTGAGCGGGAACTCGGCCGGCTGCCCCCGCTCCCAGCTGGAGTCGAACTGCTTGTCGGTGCCCCAGATCTTGCCCGTGTAGTGCACGGTCAGCGTCTGAGTGGGCTGCACCTTCGCCCCGGTGCCCTCGATGATCGTCTTGACGACGAGCTTGTCCGACGGCTTCTCGGAGGTCTTCGTGGTCAGCGTGGGCGCCTTGTCGCCGCCCGGGTTCTCGACCTTGGCGCCCGCGAGGCTCTGGCCGGTCTCCTTGCCGGTGGCGGCCTTCAGCGCCGCCGGCTGCGCGCCGACCACGTCGATCACGAACACCTTGGTCGGCTCGGCCGGCGCGGTCTGCTGCTGCTGTTGCGGGATCGAGTCGTTGGCCAGCACGGCCAGCAGCCGGCCGCCGTGCTTGACCTTGGTGAAGCCCTCCTGCAGCACCTGCGGCAGCTGCTCGTTGACCGGGATCGTCTCGGGCGCCTTCGTGTCGTACGAGGAGCCCTGGACGGCGTTGCCCTTGCCGTCCCAGTTGAAGACGGTGAGGTTGACGATCAGCTTGTCGCCGGCCTTGACCGCGGCGCCGGTGCCCGGCTGGATCACCTCATACGACGACTTGGTCGCGGGCGAGCCGGAGGGGAAGGTCACCGTGGGCTTGGCGCCCACATTCCCGGTGACCTTCACCCCAGCGTTCACCCCGGCGGAAGCGCCGGTCGCGGGACTCTCTTCAGAGCCGCACGCGGCGGCGAAAAAGATCAACGGCATGGCGGCCAGAACGGCCAGAACGCGGCGCATGCGCTTCCCTCGGAAAAGACGGCAGATTCGCGTCACCCTACCCGACTCCCGGGTAGGGCCGAGGTAAACCGATGGCTACATCCCGGCGATGAGCTTGTCCACCCGCTCGTCCACGCTGCGGAACGGATCCTTGCACAGCACCGTGCGCTGCGCCTGGTCGTTCAGCTTGAGATGCACCCAGTCGACGGTGAAGTCGCGGCGCTTCTCCTGCGCCTTGCGGATGAACTCGCCCCGCAGCCGCGCCCTGGTCGTCTGCGGCGGCACCGACTTGGCCTCGAAGATCTTCAGGTCGGAGGCCACCCGCTCCACCGAGCCGCGCTTCTGCAGCAGGTAGAACAGGCCACGCTTGCGGTGCACGTCATGGTAGGCGAGGTCCAGCTGCGCCACCCGCGGCGACGACAGCGGCAGGTCGTACTTCTTGCGGTAGCGCTCGATCAGCTGGTATTTCGTCACCCAGTCGATCTCCCGCGAGACCAGGTCGAGGTCGCCGGTGTCGACCGCGCGCAGCGTGCGCTCCCACAGCTCCAGCACCCGGTGCGCGATGGCGTCGCCGCCGCGCCGGTCGACGAAGTCCTTCGCCTTCGACAGGTATTCCTGCTGGATCTCCAGGCTCGACGCCTCCCGCCCGTTGGCCAGGCGGACCCGACGGCGGCCGGTCATGTCGTGGGAGACCTCGCGGATGGCCCTGATCGGGTTTTCCAGCGACAGGTCGCGCATCACCGTGCCCGCCTCGATCATGCGCAGCACCAGGTCGGTGGCGCCGACCTTGAGCAGCATGGTGGTCTCGCTCATGTTGGAGTCGCCCACGATGACGTGCAGGCGGCGGAACCGCTCGGCGTCGGAGTGCGGCTCGTCACGGGTGTTGATGATGGGCCGGGACCGGGTGGTGGCGCTGGAGACGCCTTCCCAGATGTGCTCGGCCCGCTGCGACACGCAGTAGACGGCGCCGCGGGGCGTCTGCAGCACCTTGCCGGCCCCGCACACGATCTGCCGCGTCACCAGGAACGGGATCAGCACGTCCGCCAGCCGCCCGAACTCCCCGTGCCTGCCGACCAGGTAGTTCTCGTGGCAGCCGTAGGAGTTGCCGGCCGAGTCCGTGTTGTTCTTGAACAGGTAGATGTCACCCGCGATGCCCTCCTCGCGCAGCCGCTTCTCTGCGTCGACGAGGAGTCCTTCGAGGATGCGCTCGCCGGCCTTGTCGTGGGTGACGAGCTCGATGACGTTGTCACACTCGGGTGTTGCGTATTCAGGATGGCTGCCCACGTCCAGATACAGACGTGCGCCGTTGCGGAGGAAGACGTTGCTCGATCGGCCCCAGGACACGACCCGCCGGAACAAGTAGCGCGCGACCTCGTCGGGCGACAGCCTGCGCTGTCCCCTGAACGTGCAGGTCACGCCGTACTCGTTCTCCAGCCCGAAGATGCGACGATCCATTACCTCACACTATGCCTGCGGGTCGGCCAGTGGGAGAGATCTTCCCAGGTGTTTTCCGCCGCGCGCGTACGGCCCGCCTCGTCCCGCGCCCGCCCCCACGGGGCGCGGGTGCTCGCAGGCGTGCGCGTCAGGGCGTATAGATCTCCTGAACCTTGACGATCCTGCTCTTGTGCACGGTGATGAGCGCGGGCACCGGCGTGCGGCCGTGCCGCTTGATCAGCGTGGTCCTGGAGCACTTCTTGCTGCCCAGGCCGGTCTTGCTGCTCACGGTCAGGTCCCCCATCGACGCCTTGCAGCCGTACGCCGACAGGAACAGCACGTCGTTGGCGATGGGCGAGGCGTACGCCGTCGCGTCGCCCTCGGGCGGCCCCACGAAGTGCCCTTCGGTGTGGCTGCCCTTCTTCCACTTGATCGGCTCGTACTCGGCCACGCCGCCCCGCACGTGGGTGATCCAGCCGCGCAGGATGCCGTCGTGGCGGGAGTGGATGCCCTTGGTGAAGTCATGCTTCGGGTCGGGCTGGAACGAGGTGCCGAAGGTCTTGGGCGCCTTGTAGTCCGGGTAGGCGGTGGCGGCGTGGGCGGCCACGCCCGACGTCAGCATCACCGCAGCGGCCGCGCCGCCGGCCACGAGGGCCCGCAGGGAAGTGTTCACGGATTCTGAGATCCTCGATCACGCCAGCCGGTTCGGGCATATCAGGGTGATACAGATCACATCGCCGACCGGCGCGGCGTCCGGCACATGCCGCGCCCACTGCGCCCCCTCACCCGCTCAGCACACCGCTCCAGCACCCGGGGGCGCGTCTGCCCTCGAAGGGCCGTGGACCGAGGAGCAGCCATGGGGACGTCAGTAGGCCGGCAGGGCGAGGAGCCCTCGTCCACGGGCTCCGCGCACGGACCCGCCAGGGGGATCGGCGGGCGGCCGAGCACGGCCCGGCCTGGCCCGGCTATCTGCCCGGGAACCGCCGATCGGGCGACGGCCCCGGGGGAAAATCGGGAGAGAACCTACAGGGGCGAGGAGCCGTCGTCCACGGGCCCTTCGGGGCCGGTGGGAGGCGGGGTGTCGGAAGATGGGGCCGTGGGCGGCGGCTCGGGCGGAGGTGGGGTGGCGGAGGTCTGAGCCAGGAGGCGCTCCAGGCGAACGCCCGTCAGCCGCAGGAACTTACGGTGCTCCCGGTTGCGGTCGAGAACCGCCACCTCCAGCTGCCCCACCGGCGGCCGCTCCCCACCGGGCTCCGTCAGCGCCTGCAGGGCCACCTCCAGCGCGTCGGCCAGCGACATCGACTCCCGGTAACGCTCCTTCAGCCGGCTGACCACCGCCTCCGCCTGGCCTCCCATGGCCGCGAAACCGTGCTCGTCGAACACCGACCCGTCGAACGTCAACCGGTAGATCGCATCGCTCTCCGGAGTCTCACCCACCTCGGCGATCACGACCTCCACCTCCAGCGACTTGATCGACTCGGTGAAGATGCGGCCCAGGTTGGAGGCATAGAGGTTGGCCAGGCCGCGGCCGGTCACGTCGGTGCGGTCATAGGTGAAGCCGTTGATGTCGGCGTAGCGGATGCCGCCGCGCCGCAGCTCCTCGAACTCGTTGTAGCGGCCCACGGCCGCGAACCCGATGCGGTCGTAGATCTCGCTGATCTTGTGCAGCGCCCGCGACGGGTTGGGCGCCACGAACAACAACCCGTCGACATACTGCAGCACGACGACGGAACGGCCCCGCGCGATGCCCTTGCGCGCGTAGTCGGCCTTGTCCCGCATGATCTGCTCAGGGGACGCATATCCAAAAGGCATGGACACAGGCGGTGGTCCTTTCTAGCGCAGCGGGGCGATGGGGCCGTCGGGCGAGATCAGGCGGGCTTCCAGCATCTGGTCGACGTAGCCGGAGATCTGCTCCTCGCTCAGCCTGCGGAAACCGTCGGCGTCGATCACCGCCACGATCGGCCAGATCTTCCTCGTCACGTCGGGACCGCCGGTCGCGGAGTCGTCGTCGGCCGCGTCATAAAGCGCCTGAATCAGCGTCATCGCCATGTCGTCCGCCGACGCGCCGTCGCGGTAGAGCTTCTTCAGCGACCCGCGGGCGAAGATCGAGCCCGAGCCGATCGCGTCGAACCTCTCCCGCTCGTAAGGCCCGCCCGCCACGTCGTAGCTGAAGATGCGCCCCTCGTCCTTGTCCGGGTCGTAGGCGGCGAACAGCGGCACCACCACCAGCCCCTGCATGGCCATGGCCAGGTTGCCCCTGATCATGGTGGCCAGCCGGTTGGCCTTGCCCTTCACCGACATGCCCAGGCCCTCGAGCTTTTCGTAGTGCTCCAGCTCCACGCGGAACAACCGGGCGAACTCGATGCCCGTGCTCGCCGTGCCCGCGATGCCCATGCACGAGTATTCGTCGGCGCGGAACACCTTCTCCACGTCACGCTGCGAGATGATGTTGCCCGACGTCGCCCGCCGGTCGCCCGCCATGACCACGCCACCGGCGAAGGTGGCGGCCACGATCGTGGTCGCGTGCGGAACCTGGTCGCCGATCGGAGTGGCCAGAACCTCATCCCGCAGCGGCAGCAACTCCGGCGCATACGAGCTCATGAACTCCGTGAACGAAGAGCTCCCGGTGTTACGGAAAAGATGGTCCACCAAGCCGGCGGGCAGATCCCTGTGCGATGCCACGCGACTCCTTCCCAAACGTCAGTGTTCCTAGGGCGACCCTACTCATGTTGTGCTGCTGTCTGCACTTCCCACGATCAGCTCACGGCGAACCCCTCCCCTGCGTGACCCCCGAAAACGCCGGGCCTCGTATCCAGATCGTTTCTTTACGCCGCCAACGGCCCATGCGATTGTCGGTATGTCTGCACGTCCTGCACAGGAGGCCGACATGCGATTCCCCAGCCGACCTGCGGTGATCGCCGCCACCGCCGTCCTCGTCCTCACCTCCTGCGGCACGGGCACCGAATCCAGCCCGGGGAGCATCACCCTCACCATCGCCGCCAACTCCATCCAGGGCGGTAAGAACTCCGAGTCGGCCACCTGGATCAAGAACTGGGTGATCCCCGAGTTCGAGAAGACCCACCAGAACGTCAAAGTGCTGTTCCAGCCCAGCGGCGTCGACGACGAGCAGTACAAGACGAAGATCGCCCTCGACCTCAAGTCGAAGGCCGGCGCCGACGTCATCGACGTCGACGTCGACGGCATCTGGGTGGGCGAGTTCGCCCAGGCCGGCTACATCAAGCCGCTGACCGACGTCGGCGGGCCCGGCGTCGAGCAGTGGGAGGGCTGGTCGCAGATCCCGCAGGCCGTCCAAGGGCTGGGCATCTTCGACGGCAAGAAGTACGGCCTGCCGCAAGGCACCGACGGCCGCGTCCTGTTCTACAACAAGACCCTGTTCGCCAAGGCCGGGCTGCCCGAGACGTGGGAGCCCAAGAGCTGGCAGGACATCATCGACGCCGGCAACAAGCTCAAAGCCGCCGGCGTGCCCGTCCCCATCCAGATCAACGCCGGCACCGCCATGGGCGAGGCCACCACCATGCAAGGCGTGCTGCCGCTGCTGGCCGGCGCCGGCTCCGAGATCTACGCCGCCGGCAAGTGGGCCGGCGACTCGCCGGCCGTCAAGGACGTGCTCGGTTTCTACCAGCAGATCTACGGAGGCAGCGGCCTCGGCGACCCCAAACTCCAGCAGGAGGCCAAGGGCCGCGACAAGTCCTTCGCCCAATTCGCGCAAGGCAAGATC
Organism: Nonomuraea sp. 10N515B; assembly: GCF_052245915.1. Classification (NCBI taxonomy): domain Bacteria; kingdom Bacillati; phylum Actinomycetota; class Actinomycetes; order Streptosporangiales; family Streptosporangiaceae; genus Nonomuraea; species Nonomuraea sp. 10N515B. The sequence continues at coordinate 268,190 of NZ_JBQQBQ010000010.1, read as the reverse complement.
GGCATCCTGGCCGAGAGCGACTACTTCTGGCGCTCCGTCGTCGAGCCCAACGCCGGCGTCGCGCCCATGAAGGACCGCGACCAGGTCGTCGGCTACACCAAGATCCCCGCCAAGCAGCCCGGCGGCGGCATCCGCGGCCAGGATCACGTCAGCATGTCAGGCGGCGCCGTACGCGTGCTCAACCCGTTCTCCAAGAACCCCAAGCTCGCCTGGGACCTGCTCGCCTTCATGCACTCCGCCGAGGCGACGAAGTCGCAGCTGGCCGGCCAGGTGCGCATCAGCTCCCGCACCGACGTCAACAGCGAGGTGCTCACCGCCGACCCGATGCTCAAGTACATCGCCGACGAGGTGCTGCCCCTCACCGCCTACCGGCCGGGACTGGCCGTCTACCCGCAGGTGTCGACCGCTCTGCAGGAGGCCACCGCCGCCGTCGTCAGCGGCAAGAGCGCCGGCGAGGCGGCCGCCGCCTACCAGACCAAACTGGAGGAAGTGGTCGGTGGCGCGGCCAACGTCGGCGGCTGACGCCGCCGGGCTGGGCAAGGGCAGGGCGATCACGTTCGTCCTGCCCGCCCTCGTCCTCATCGCCGTCTTTCTCGTCTTCCCCGCGCTGTGGACCATCTACCTCGGGCTGACCGACTACCGGCTCACCGGCCTGGCCGCGGCCAACCCGCAGGTCGTGGGCCTGGACAACTACACCGGCGCGCTCGAAGACCCCCGCTTCCTCACCTCGCTGTGGCTGACCGTCCTGTACGTCGGCGGCTCGGCCATCATCGGCCAGGCCGGGCTCGGCTTCACCCTCGCCTGGATCCTGCGCGCCCGCACCGGCCCCGTGCGCCGCCTCGTCGAAGGCGTTGTGCTGCTGTCGTGGATCCTGCCCAGCACCGTCGTCGGCTTCCTGTGGTTCGCGCTGCTCGACCGCGACGAGGGAACACTCAACGCGCTGCTGCACACCCCCGGATTCGCCTGGCTGCTCGACTACCCGCTGCTGTCGATCATCATCTTCAACGTGTGGCGCGGCACCGCGTTCTCCATGATGTTGTACGCGGCCGCACTCGAGAACGTGCCCCCCTCACACCTGGAGACCGCCCGCCTGGCCGGCGCCAGTGTGCCGCAGCAGCTGCGCGACGTCGTCTTCCCCCGCATCCGCCGGCACATCCTGACGAACCTGCTGCTCATCAGCCTGTGGACGTTCAACGACTTCACGCCGTTCGTCCTCACCGGCGGCGGCCCCGAAGGCCGCTCGGAGATCCTGCCCGTGTACGTCTACCGCGTCGCGCTCAGAGACGGCCAGCTCGGCGCCGGCGCCGCCATCTCCTTCCTCATCCTGCTCATCAACCTGATCTTCGCCCTGGCCTACCTGCGGCTGCTGCGCGGCCAGCGCCGCCAGCAGGAGGTCGCCGCCGCCGGAGGACCACCCGCATGATCCGCCACGTCGTCGGCCGCCTCGCCGCCACCGTCTTCATCGCCGTCGTCCTGGCCTTCTTCGCCCTCCCCATGCTCTGGCTGGCCAGCGCCCCCTTCGACGACACCCCCACCATCACCACATCGATCCCCGAGTTCACGCTGCGCAACTTCGCCGCCATCCTCGACAACCCCTACGCGCTCGGCTCCATCGGCAACTCCCTCATCCAAGGCGGCGGCGCCGCCGCGCTCGTCGTCGCCCTCGCCGCCCTCGCCGCCTACGCCCTGTCCCGAGTCCGCGTACCCGGCCGCGACGCGCTGCTCTATCTGCTCCTGCTGCTGTCGTCCGTCGTCACCGGCACCGCCGCCATGGTGCCCATCTTCGAACTCGCCACCCGGCTCGACCTCATCGACACCCACCTCGGCGTCATCCTCGTCGTCTCCGGCGGCCTCCTGCCCGCCGCGATCTTCATCCTGAAGGACTTCATGGACGAGACGCCCACCTCCTACGAGGAGTCCGCCCGCGTCTTCGGCGCCTCACCCCTGCAGATCCTGCGCCACATCGTCATCCCCCTGGTCCGGCCGGGCCTCGCCACCATCGCCGTCTGGGCCCTCGCCAGCGTCTGGGGCGGCTTCCTGTTCCAGTTCATCCTGCTGCGCGACCCGGAAAAGGCCCCCGGCTCCGTCATCCTCTACACCCTCTACACCGAAGGCGGCGCCCCCAGACTCGACCTCATCTCCACTTTCTCCCTGCTGTACTCGCTGCCCGTCGTCGTCATGTACCTGTTCGTCTCCCAGCGGTACGGCTTCCGCTTCCACGGAGGGATCAAACGGTGATCTCTCTTCACGGCCTCACCAAGATCTTCCCCGGCGGGGTGCGCGCCCTCGACGGCATCGAGCTCACCATCGCCGACGGCGAGTTCTTCGCCCTCCTCGGCCCCTCCGGCTGCGGCAAGACCACCCTCCTGCGCACCATCGCCGGCCTCGAAACCCCCACCGCCGGCAGCGTCCGCATCGACGGCAGAGACGTCACCGCCCTCCCGCCCGGCGACCGCGACGTCGCCATGGTCTTCCAGGACTACGCGATCTTCCCCCACATGGACGTCACCGCCAACATCGCCTACCCCCTGCGCATCAAAAAGGTCCCGCGCGCCCAGCGCACCGCCAAAGCCGCCGAAGTCGCCGCCCGGCTCAGCCTCACCGAACTCCTCCGCCGCCGCCCCGGCGAACTGTCCGGCGGCCAGCAGCAACGCGTCGCCCTCGCCCGCGCCATCGCCTGCCACCCCGCCGCCTTCCTCTTCGACGAGCCCCTGTCCAACCTCGACGCCCGCCTCCGCCTCGAAGCCCGCACCTTCCTCAAACGGCTTCAACGCGAACTCGCCGTCACCACCGTCTTCGTCACCCATGACCAGGCCGAAGCCCTCGCCCTCGCCGACCGCATCGCCGTCATGTCCCACGGCCGCATGATCCAGATCGGCACCCCCGCCGACATCTTCCACCGCCCCGGCACCACCTTCGTCGCCTCCTTCATCGGCTCCACCCCCATGAACCTCCTCCCCGCAGAGGTCACCCCCGCCGCCCTCCACGTCGCCGGCGCCGCCTTCCCCGTCCCGCCCGGCCTCGCCCCCGGCGACCACATCACCTACGGCGTACGCCCCGAATACATGCACCTGTCCCCCACCCCACGCCCCGACGCCTTCCCCGGCACGGTCTCCGTCCTGGAAAACCTCGGCACCCACACCCTCGTCACCCTCGAAACCCCGGAAACCCTCATCCAACTGGTCGTCCCCGAAGGCGACGAACCCCCCACCGGAACCCAAGCCTGGGCCGTGCCGCGCCGCAGCCTCATCTACCGCGACGAGACACTCCACACCAGCGAGAACCACCAGGCCCGCTGAAAGCGGCGCAACGGGGCCCTCCGCCCCGCACCGGCCATACTGGACAGCATGACCACCAGGCCATCCAGCCCCGCCAGGGACTGGATCCTGCACGTCGACCTCGACCAGTTCATCGCCGCCGTCGAAATCCTCCGCCACCCCGAACTCCGCGGCAAACCCGTCGTCGTCGGCGGCAGCGGCGACCCCACCCAACCCCGCACCGTCGCCGCCACCGCCACCTACGAAGCCCGCGAGCACGGCATCCACTCCGGCATGCCGCTGCGCACCGCCCTCAGACGCTGCCCCGACGCGATCTTCCTCCCCAGCGACCCACCCGCCTACGAAGCCGCCTCAGCACGCGTCATGGCCGTGCTCCGCGAATTCCCCGTCCGCGTCGAAGTCTGGGGCTGGGACGAAGCCTTCATCGGCGCCGCCACCGACGACCCCGAAGCCCTCGCCGCCGACCTCCAGCGCGCCGTGCGCGCCCGCACCGACCTGTCCTGCTCCGTCGGCATCGGCGACAACAAAAACCAGGCCAAGCTCGCCTCCGGCTTCGCCAAACCCGCCGGGATCTACCGCCTCACCAGCGACAACTGGGCCGAGATCATGTACGCCCGCCCCACCGACGCCCTCTGGGGCATCGGCGCCAAAATCTCCAAGAAACTCGCCGCCCTCGGCCTGCACACCGTCGCCGACCTCGCCGCCGCCGACCCCGCCGCACTCGCCCGCGCCTTCGGCCCCACCAACGGCCCCTGGCTGCGCTACCTCGCCCTCGGCAAAGGCGAAGCCGAAGTCGTCACCACACCCTGGATCGCCCGCGGCCACAGCCGCGAAACCACCTTCCCCCACGACCTCACCGACCCGGCCGAGATCACCCGCCACGTCGCCGCCCTCGCCCAACAGGTCGCCCACGACGCCGCCACCGCAGGCCGCGAAGCGATCCGCGTCTCCGTCAAGGTCCGCTTCAGCCCGTTCCTCACCCGCACCCGCCAGTCGAAGCTCCCCGCCCCCACCACCGACCCGGACACCCTGTCCCGCACGGCAGTCGCCATCCTCGGCCGCTTCGACCTCAACCGCCCCGTACGCCTCCTCGGCGTAGGAGTCGACTACACCATGCCGGAGAAATAACCGGGCTCAACCCACCCGGGTCGCCCGGGAATAGAAATCAGCACGAAGCTCCTCCTCCGCCCGGAACAACTCCGCCAACTCCTCCTCGGAGACCGCCACCTCCTCGAAATCATCCGGCGAGACCGCCTCGACATACGAAAGCGCCCGCCACACCACCGCCGGATCATCCCTGAACTGCCCGATCCCGGTATTGCACGGCAAACACAACGCATGCCGCACATCACCGGTCCGATGACAATGGTCCACATGCTCCGGCGGCCGATCCCAGCACACCACACACAAGCCGTGCTGCGCCGCGACCATCTTCTCGACGTCCTCATGCCGCATCCGATAACGCTGCGACAGGTGATAAGTCCGCGTCCGCGCCACAGAACCGCCGTCACGCTGCTCCGGCAGAATGACGAAATCCGGCCAGAGAACCTCCCCGTCCAGATAGAGCGCGGCCAACTCCAGCAGCACCGTGTTGTCGCCGAAGTGGCCGAGCCCGTTGTTGCAGTTGAAACAGAGAACGCCCCGGACCTGCCCGGTCGCGTGACTGTGGTCGACGAACGTGCCCGGCACGGCCCGGCAGATGGCGCAGAGCCCGCCCTGCTGGGCGAGCATGCGCTCAAAGTCGTCCTCGGTGATGCCGTAACGGAGCTTCAGCTTGTAATTCCGATCGCTCCCGTGATTCTTAATTTTGTTCTCGCGAACCACCAACGTGTGGCACGGCTTGCAGTACGCAGTGAGCCCATCATTGCTGGACCGATTGCTACCGAACTCGGCACGGGGCTTGATCTCCGAACACCGAGGACAGAACTTCTGCCCTTCGGGAATTTCAACCCGCTCGCGCACGGTTTTCCCTTGCTCGCCCATGCGCTTGCGATAACTCTGAGTGGAACGCTTCCGGAAGCAGCCCTTGCAATACCGCGCAAGCCCATCAGCCATGCGCTTATTGCGCCCGAACTCAGAGACCGCCTTGGTCTCCCCACAGTCCGGGCACCACTTAGCTCCGTCCGGCGTTTCCACCCGATCTACCCCATTCGCCTGTCCGTTTTGCCCTACTCTCCGCCCTTTTGCACGTAACTGCGCACGAATTCCTCTGCGTTCTCTTCGAGAACTTCGTCTATTTCGTCCAGAATCGCGTCGACATCGTCAGTGAGCTTCTCCTGTCGCTCCTGAACGTCAGACGCCTCCGCAGCCTGGGTCTCCTCGACCTCGGCCTCACGCTTCCCGGTCTGCTTCTGACCGCCGGTGTCCTTGGTAGCCATGTCCTACCTCCACTTGGGGGACTGCCTCTAGGCATATCTTCCCCGAACCAGCCGACATTTCGCGCCGATCGCCCAGCGATCTTGTCCTATTGACTAGATAGTCCTCCTATCCAATACTGGGATGCCGTACCCACAAGGAGGTTGAGATGTCCCCTTCGTCCCTGAGCACCGCAGGTGTGCTCCTCATCACAGTCCCCGGCGTGGCCTTCGGCGGCATCACGTTGCTCAAGTTCCTCATGCGCAACGTCCCGGGCTACCTGGACAACCCGGTCCGCCGCGGCCTGTGGCGGGCCGGCCACGCGCATGCGGGCGTCCTGGTCCTGTTCAGCCTGGTGGCGATGCTGTACGTGGACCAGGCGAGCCTGCCCGAGGGCGTGAAGGCGCTGACGCGCACGCTGATCGTGGCAGCACCGATCTTGATGCCGCTGGGTTTCTTCCTGTCAGTGGTGCGCCCGAGCGACACGAAGCCGAGCAGGCTGATCTGGCTGACGTTCGCCGGCGGCGCGTGCCTGGCGGCGGGCACGCTGACGCTGGGGATCGGCCTGCTGCTGTAAGGGTCAGTCTCCGCCGGTGAGTGCCGCGACGAGGTCCGCAGCGGTCCTGCACCGGTCGAACAGCTCACCCACGTGGGCCTTGGTGCCCCGCAGGGGCTCCAAGGTCGGCACCCGCTGCAGCGATTCGCGGCCGGGGATGTCGAAGATGACGGAGTCCCAGGAGGCGGCGGCGACGGATTCGCTGTATTGGCTCAGGCACCGGCCGCGGAAGTAGGCGCGGGTGTCGTTCGGGGGACTTTCCACGGCCCGCTGGACTTCGTCTTCGGTGACGAGGCGCTGCATGCGGCCACGGGCGACGAGCCGGTTGTAGAGGCCGCGCTCGGGCCGGATGTCGGAGTATTGGAGGTCGACGAGCTGGAGTCTGGGGTGGGACCAGGCGAGGCCGTCGCGGCTGCGGTAGCCCTCGAGGAGTTCGAGTTTGGCGACCCAGTCGAGCTCGCGGGAGAGCTGCATGGGGTCTTCGGCGAGGCGGGTGAGGACGGACTCCCAGCGGTCGAGGATGTCCTTGTTCATCTCGTCCTGGGCGGTGCCGCGTTCTTCGACGTATTTGCGGGCTTGCTCGAGGTATTCCATCTGGAGCTGGATGGCGGTGAGCTTGCGTCCGTCGCGCATGGGGATCTCGTACTTGCAGCTGGGGTCGTGGGAGACGGCCCGGAGCGCCTGTACGGGGCTTTCAACAGCCAGGTCGCGGGTGAGGAAGCCTTCTTCGATCATTGCCAGCACGAGCGCGGTGGAGCCGAGCTTGAGGTAGGTGGAGATCTCCGACATGTTGGCGTCGCCGATGATCACGTGGAGTCGCCGGTATTTCTCGGGGTCGGCGTGGGGCTCGTCGCGGGTGTTGATGATGGGCCGCTTGAGCGTGGTCTCGAGGCCGACTTCGACTTCGAAGAAGTCGGCGCGCTGGCTGATCTGGAAGCCTTCGCCGCGGGAGTCCTGGCCGATGCCGACTTTTCCGGCGCCGACGACGACTTGACGGGAGACGAAGAAGGGGGTGAGGTGGCGGACGATGTCGGCGAAGGGGGTGGCGCGCCGCATGAGGTAGTTCTCGTGGCAGCCGTAGGAGGCGCCTTTGGCGTCGGTGTTGTTCTTGTAGAGCTGGATGGGCGTGTTGGAGGGAATGGCGGAGGCGCGGGTGGCGGCGTCGTACATGACGCGTTCTCCGGCTTTGTCCCAGAGGACGGCGGCCCGGGGGTTGGTGCATTCGGGCGAGGAGTATTCGGGGTGGGCGTGGTCGACGTAGAGCCGGGCGCCGTTGGTGAGGATGACGTTGGCCAGCCCGAGGTCTTCGTCGGTGAGCTGGGTGGGGTCGGCGACCTCTCTGGCGAGGTCGAAACCGCGCGCGTCGCGCAGCGGGTTTTCTTCTTCGAAGTCCCATCGTGCCCTGCGCGCGCGGGCCGCCGAGGCGGCCAGGTAGGCGTTCACGACCTGTGAGGAGGTCACCATCGCGTTGGCGCCTGGCTGGCCGGGTACGGAGATGCCGTACTCGGTCTCGATGCCCATCACCCGACGCACCGTCATGCAACACCCTCTGTTCGTCCGGATCTGTCTATCCGCCGTTTATATGCCCGAGCCTATGCCCTTCACAGTGCCCCAGGGTCACAGAGTTATGGCACCGACGCCTTTTCCACCTGTACGGCCGGAGCTGTTGGGGTTTGTGTGGGTCTGCGGGGCTTGAGTAGCCGCTGGATGGGGCGTTCGGCAAAGGAGTAGACCAGGTACGACAGCAGGATGGCCGTCAGCGTGGCGATGACGGCGACGGCCCAGGGGGGCAGGTCGCCGGTGAGCGCGGGAATGAGGAGGGCGGCGACGACCCCATGGAACAGGTAAAGAGGGTATGTGGTGCCTCCGAGCGCGGTGAGCGTTTTGGAGGGTTTGAGGCGTAGGAAGCCGAGCGCCGCGAGCGCCATCACCGCGAAGATCACGGTGATGGTGATGATGACGCTGGTGTCGGTGACGGGCATGTTCTTGAACCCGGCGGCGTCGATGCGCCGGTGGACGCGGGCGAGCGCGGAGTCGATCGACATGCCGTAGGCGGCGGCGACGTAGAGCCAGGGCAGCCAGGAGCTGCCGTGTTGGCGGACGAGGTACAGGCTCATGCCGGCGACGAAGTAGGGGGCGTAGTCGGGCATGACGATCTCGTCGAGGACCGGATTGTCGAGAATCCCGGCGTGCCCGAGCACTTTGACCGCCAGGGCGGCGGCCAGCCAGAGGCCGGCGAAGGCCAGGACGCGCCCGTACGTGACGCCGATGATCACGAGGATCGCCATCAGCAGGTAGAAGCGGAGTTCGGCCCACAGCGACCAGTAGACGCCGCTGGCATCGGTGATCTTGAACAACCGCTGGAACATGGTGGCGTTCACCAGGTATTCGCCTGGGGAAAGTTTTGGGTCGAGCACTTTGACACCGGTGAGCCCGTAGAGGGCGGCGACGGCACCGAGGCTGAGCCAGTACGCCGGGTAGAGGCGGACGAGCCGGGAGCGGGCGAACGCGCCCAGGCCGCGCCCCCAGACGGTCATGAGGATGACGAACCCGCTGATGATGAAGAACAGTTCGACGCCGAGGATGCCGAGCCCGGCGAACGGCGCGAGCGCGGGGAACAGCTCGGCGGGCCGGTCGCCCCAGACGGAGGCGAAGGCGACCAGGTAGTGGAAGGCGACGACGGCCAGAGCGGCGACGAAGCGCAGGAGGTCGAGTTCGGCCAACCGGCCGTCCTCCCGAGCGTGTTTGGGCCGGTTGGGGGAATGCACGCCATCTTTGACGGAAATAAGGTCACTTTGGTTCCATTAGCACCTATATTCCCAGGAGCAACACGCGCGAGGCGGCGTCGAGGCCGAGAGCGGCGCCGTGGCCGGCGGGCCGCCGGGTGGCCGCCTTGGCCTGGTCGTCGGTGATGGTGAGGTCGGCGAGGCGCGTCAGGAGGCGGTGCCTGGCTCGCCAGGGTCCTGCCGGTGCACGATGAAGGCGGCGAGCCGCCACCCGCGCTCGTGCGCGGCCCGCTACCCGGGCGGCCATGGTGGCCCCGTAGTCGTCGCCGTCGCGCCGCACCCCCGAGCGCGCGCAGCCGCCGCGCGAACACCTCGGGGACGCCCTGGCTGACGTAGACGGCGCGCGACCTCGCGCACGCCGGAGGCGACGGACATCCTGTGGGTGCCGTCGCCTGCGCAGACGACCGGGCCGCTGGGCGGGCAGGTGGACGGCGTAGGCGCCGCCGGGCGCTTGTGAAGCTGCCGGGCCCCATGCGGCCGCTCTCGTCCTTGACGTGCACGGCCCGCGTGCCCGGGCCAGGCCGGGCAGGATGTGAACGGGCGTGGGCCGGTGGGCGGGGTGCCGGTCGAAGTGGGCGCGGGCCTAGCGGGCGCGGTCGCCGGGTCGGGACGGCCGTGGGGCACACGAGAGCGGGAGGGCCGCCCGGCCCTCCCGCTCTCGTGTGGTGTTACAGGTATTGACCGGTGTTGGCGACGGTGTCGATGGAACGGCCGGCCTCGGTGCCCTGCTTGCCGGAGACGAGCGTGCGGATGTAGACGATCCGCTCGCCCTTCTTGCCGGAGATGCGGGCCCAGTCGTCGGGATTGGTGGTGTTGGGCAGGTCCTCGTTCTCGGAGAACTCGTCCACGCAGGCCGTGAGCAGGTGCTGCACCCGCAGGCCCTTCTGGCCGCTTTCGAGGAACTGCTTGATGGCCATCTTCTTGCCCCGGTCGACGATGTTCTGGATCATCGCTCCGGAGTTGAAGTCCTTGAAGTAGAGGACTTCCTTGTCGCCGTTGGCGTAGGTCACCTCGAGGAAGCGGTTTTCCTCGCTCTCGGTGTACATCCGCTCGACGACGCTCTGGATCATGCCGCCGATCGTGGCCTCGCGAGACCCGCTGTGCTCCGAGAGGTCTTCGGGGTGCAGCGGCAGGTCGGCGACCAGGTACTTGGAGAAGATGTCCTTGGCCGCCTCGGCGTCCGGCCGCTCGATCTTGATCTTGACGTCCAGGCGGCCGGGCCGCAGGATCGCCGGGTCGATCATGTCCTCGCGGTTGGAGGCGCCGATGACGATGACGTTCTCCAGGCCCTCGACGCCGTCGATCTCCGACAGCAGCTGGGGGACGATGGTGTTTTCCACGTCGGACGACACGCCGGAGCCGCGGGTGCGGAAGATCGAGTCCATCTCGTCGAAGAACACGATCACCGGGGTGCCCTCTGAGGCCTTCTCACGGGCCCGCTGGAAGACCAGGCGGATGTGCCGCTCGGTCTCGCCGACGTACTTGTTGAGCAGCTCCGGGCCCTTGATGTTGAGGAAGAAGCTCTTGCCTGATTGGCCGGTCTTCTCCGCGACCTGCTTGGCCAGGGAGTTGGCGACGGCCTTGGCGATGAGCGTCTTGCCGCAGCCGGGCGGGCCGTAAAGCAGCACGCCCTTGGGGGGCCGCAGCTTGTGCTCGCGGAACAGGTCGGCGTGCAGGTAGGGCAGCTCGATGGCGTCCCTGATCTGCTCGATCTGCCTGCTGAGGCCGCCGATCTCCTCGTAGGAGATGTCGGGGACCTCTTCGAGCACGAGCTCTTCGACTTCGGACTTGGGTATGCGCTCGTAGACGTAGCCGGAGCGAGGTTCGAGCAGGAGCGAGTCGCCGGCCCTGATGGGCTGGCCGACCAGCGATTCGGCCAGGCGCACGACACGCTCTTCGTCGGCGTGCGAGATGACCAGGGCCCGCTTGCCCTCGTCGAGCAGTTCTTTGAGCATCACGATCTCGCCGACCTCTTCGTAGCCGAGTGCTTCGACCACGTTGAGCGCCTCGTTGAGCATGACCTCCTGGCCACGCCGCAGCGAGTCGATGTCGACGGCGGGGCTGACGTTCACCCGCAGCTTGCGGCCGCCGGTGAACACCTCGATCGTGCCGTCTTCTCTGGCCTCGAGGAAGGTGCCGAAGCCGGATGGCGGCTGCGCCAGCCGGTCGACCTCCTCCTTGAGAGCGACGATTTGGTCCCTGGCCTCCTTGAGTGTGGCCACCAGGCGTTCGTTCTGGCCGGTCACGGCCGCGAGGTTCGCCTGCGCCTCATGGAGACGTTCTTCGAGGACCCTGGCCTGACGGGGTGACTCGGCCAGCTTCCGCCTCAGCGCGGTGATCTCCTCCTGGAGGAAGGAGACCTGTGTTGAAAGATCAGCGACCTCCCGTTCGCGCTGCGCGGCTCGAGCCTCAGCATCATCGCGAGCTGCCACGCCCCGTCACCTCCTTCCCAGTCGAGGGCGACTACTTAGGACCTTACCTATCTCGGGCCCCTCCGTAACCTGGCCGGGCAGTGTTCGTAGAGTGACATTCAGTGTTCGGTGAATAATCCTCAATAGTGCGTTTAATACTCCCAGCATAGGAACACGGCAATCTGTTCCCGTGTCACGCACGAACGCACCCTCGTGGCCAAATTGTCATAGTTCTTCAGTGGTCCCCTTCGGTCGACGGCGTCTCGGCGGGGGCGTCACCCCGTCCGCCATGCGGCGGGCGGTGACGAGGAAGCCCGTGTGGCCGATCATCCGATGATCAGGTCTTACCGCGAGCCCTTCGACATGCCAGTCGCGAACCAGGGTCTCCCACGCATGCGGCTCGGTGAAACACCCGTGATCGCGGATCGTCTCGACCGTCTTGGACATCTGCGTGGTCGTGGCGACGTAGCAGCAGATCACGCCACCTGGCGTGAGCGCCTTCGCGGCGGCGTCGACGCACTCCCACGGGGCGAGCATGTCGAGGATGACCCGGTCGACGTCGACCTCGTCGATGGAGTGGACCAGGTCGCCGACGACCAGGCGCCAGTTGTCGTCCATGGGCCCGCCGTAGAACTTCTCGACGTTCTTGCGGGCCACGTCGGCGAACTCCTCGCGCCGCTCGTAGGAGGTCACGTGGCCCTCGGGGCCGACGGCCCGCAGCAGGAAGCAGGTCAGCGCGCCCGAGCCTACTCCGGCCTCGATCACCCGGGCGCCGGGGAAGACGTCGGCCATGCCGACGATCATCGAGGCGTCCTTGGGGTAGATGACCGCCGCGCCGCGCGGCATGGCGAGCGTGTAGTCCTGCAGCAGGTGGCGGAAGGCGAGGTATTGGGTGCCGCCGGAGGAGCGCACGACGGAGCCCTCAGGCTGCCCGATCAGGTCGCTGTGCGGGATGGCGCCCTTATGGGTGTGGAAGACGCCGTCCTGCTTCAGCGTGATCGTGTGGCGCTTGTTCTTGGGGTCGGTGAGCTGCACCTGATCCCCCGCCTGAAAAGGCCCATGCCTGCGGAAACCCATGGCCGCAAGGTTATAGGGCTTTCGAGCGCGTCCGGACGCACGGTATCTATGGGGGATGCTCCCGCGCGACGTGATCTCCAGCGGTCCCCTGATCCTGCGGCCTCCCGTGGAAGGCGACGCCCAGGGGATCGTCGAGACCTGCGACGATCCGGTGACGGCCTGGTTCCTGCCGCTCCTGCCGTCGCCGTACCGGATGGAGGACACGCGCGACTACTTCGCCCATGCGGCGGCCAAGTGGGAAGGCGGCGGCGCGGAGTTCGCGATCGTCGAGAACGGGCGCTACTCCGGCTCCGTCGGCGTGCGGCCACCGGACCCGTGGAACGTGGCCGAGATCGGCTACATGGTGGCGCCGTGGGCGCGGGGCAAGGGCGTGGCCTCCAGGGCGGTCAGGGCCGTCACCGACTGGCTGTTCGACCACGGGATACGCCGGGTGGAGCTGCAGGCGGCCGTGGAGAACGTGGCGAGCCTGCGGGTGGCCTACAAGTGCGGCTTCCGCGAGGAGGGACGCAAGCGGGAGGCCAAGTCGATGCGCGACGGCCGGTACGCCGACCTCGTGGCCTTCGCCAGGCTGAAGGGCGACGCGGTGGAGGCGGCGGAGCCGTACCTGCCGTTCTTCGAGGACGGGTGGCTGTCGGACGGCGTGGTGCGGCTCGAACCCCTGGCCGTCGAGGACGCCGCGGACTTCCACCGGATGGTGACCGAGCCGAGCGTGGCGGCCTACTTCGTGGGGCCGCCGAGCACGATGGAGGACGACGAGCGGCGCTGCCGCTACACCGGATACTGGTGGATGTCGGGGCAGAGGATCGAGGTGGCGATCAGGGACGCGGGCTCCGGGGCGTTCGCGGGGCACGTGCAGCTGACGCAGGTGGCACCGGTACTGGGACAGGCGATGATCGGTTATTCGCTGGTGCCGGAGTTCCGGGGCAAGGGGTTCATGACGCGGGCGGTCGACCTGCTGGTGGAGTGGGCGTTCGCGAACACGGCGCTGCACCGGATCGTGGCCGGGACCGAGGCAGGGAACACGGCCTCGCACCGGGTGCTGGAACGGGCCGGCTTCCGCAGGGAGGGCGTGCACCGCGAGCTGTTCCCGAAGCCGGGCGGCGGGCGGGCCGACGACGTGGCGTGGGCGCGGCTGCGGCCGTCGTAGACGTCGCGTGGGCGCCGCTGCGGCGTGGCGGACCTGGCGTGGGCGGGACCGCGCTCGTCGTGGCGGCTCGCCGGCCGGCCATACGGCGGGTCCCGCCCGAGGACCGAAATGGGCAAAAATCTGGATTTCCTGATGTGGGGCTAGTCAAGGGCCTCGTCGGGAGTGATAGTCGGGGCACCCGCACTCGAGTCGCGCGACCGGGCCGCGCGATCTCGCCGCCTCCGCTTGAGGGATCATCGCGATGCTGTACAACCGTGTCGATGTCGCCATGCGTGAACTCGTCGCCGACTTCTCGTGTCTGCAGGCCGACGACCTCGTCGATCGGCTGGCGCGCGCCGCCGCCGCCGTCGCGGGCACCGCCTATGCGGGGTTCGTACGGGTGGACCCGCTGCGGCGGGAGGCGCTGCCGGTCCACCTGCACGGCCCACCCGGGGATCCGCTGCGGATAGGCCCGTGGCTGGCGGAATCGGGAGTGCTGAAGGAGCTCGCTTTATCGGCGGGCACGCTGCGACTGGCTCAGGACGCGGCTGTGGGCGAGCCGGGGTTCCTGGCCACTCTGGTGCCGGTGGTGGCTCGGGAGCACACGTTCGTGTGGGTCGCGGGCCGCCGCTTCGGGGACGCGGACGAGCATCTGCTGGGCAGGTTCGCGACGGCGGCGGGGCGGGCGCTGGAGGCGGCCAGTGGGCTGGAGGCGGCGGTACGGATGCTGCGCGGCATCCGGGCCTTCCGACCGGCCTAGTGTTGGGGCGTCCGGATCACCGGGAAAGGGATGGTCGGTTACCGGGCGGTAATGCGTTGGTCATGCTGATGTGAGGTCGTTTCAACAACCCACATTTTCCGATGATTTTTCAGTTATTTGGCGATTTATCTACAATGTCGGGAGCATTTACCCGGGGACGGCGGAATGTTCCCCGTGCCACTCCTCCCTGACCCGTCCGCGCGGCGGCGAGCCCCTGAGTCCCGGGGTTCCCGCCCTCGGCCAGCGGATCATGGGTGGCCTCCGACAGGGTTCCGGTCACCCACACGAAAACCCCTTGCCCGATATGTCGTATTTGCGCATGGATGGGCTGAAGAAACAAGCTGGTCTCCGGGGGCCGTATTGACGAAGGTGGTGTTCGTGCGGATTCTCATCGTGGGCGGGAGCGGCTTTCTCGGAGGCGAGCTTGTGCGCCTGTGCGTGGCGTCGGGTCATGACGTGGGCGCGACGTACCTGACCCGGGCCGGGGAGGTCCCAGAAGTCGCGTGGCTGCCTCTGGACGTGCGCTCGCGTGCGGAGGCCGCCTCCGTCGTCGCGGCGTTCCGGCCGGAGGTGACGATCAACGCGGCATACCGGCAGCGGGACTGGACGGCCACGGCGGACGGCGCGGCGCACCTCGCCCTGGCCGTGGCGGCGGCGGGCGGGCGGCTGGTGCACGTCTCCAGCGACGCCGTCTTCTCGGGCTCCGCGCCCCGCTATGACGAGACGTGCGTGCCGGACCCGGTCAGCCCGTACGGCGCCGCCAAGGCCGCCGCCGAGACGGCGGTGCGGGCCATCCTGCCCGACGCCGCGATCGCCCGCACATCCTTGATCATCGGGCGGGGCGGGTCCCCGCACGAGGCGTTCGTCCGGACGCTCGCCGCGGGGCGCGGGGACGGGGTTCTGTTCACGGACGATGTCCGGTGCCCGGTGGACGTCGCCGACCTCGCGGCGGCGCTCGTGGAGCTGGCGGTCCGCGGGGACGCGGGCATGTGGCACCTGGCCGGCACCGACGCGCTGAGCCGCCACGAGCTGGGGGTGCTGATCGCGCGCAGGGACGGCCTCGACGCCGGGCGCCTGCCCACCGGCCGCCGCGCCGACACGGCCCTGCCCGGACCGTACGACGTCCGCCTGGACTGCACGGCGACCCAACGACGGCTCAGCACCCGCCTCCGCGGCGCCCGCGCATTCCTGACCCGGTCCGCGCTCTGACCCGGTCCGCGTCCCGACCCCGTCCAAGCCGACAGGCCCGCATCCCACCGAGTGCCCGCCTCCAGCACCCCACCGGCGACCGCCTGCACCCCTGCACCCGTCGGCTCCACACCACTGGCCGCCTCCTGCACCCGTCGGCTCCACACCACTGGGCGCCTCCTGCACCCGCAGACTGCCTCCAGCAGCCCAGCCCTCACCGCCTGCATCACCACGGCCCTGCTCCGGTGTCGGCGTCCCTTCAGCTCCGCCGGCTCGGCCCCCAGACTGCCTGCTACACCCCTGCGAGCGTGCCTCCTCGCGAGAGGACGACGGCCCCAGCGTCCGTCCCCCTCCGGCGGCTCCGGCGGGCCGGCGTCGCGACGGCAGGCCGCGAATGCCGCACCTGGACCTGGCCAGGGACGCGTGACCGGCGCGAGGCCGGTCGCGTCATCGCGGCCAGGTCTCCACGCCGTGCCCTCGAACGCACGCGTCCCCGGACCCATGGGGCCCGGGGACGCGGTCGGTATGACGGGCCGTCCTACCCCCGGTGCGCCTCGAAGCGGAGCGTGCGGGAGACGCCCACGCGAACCGTGGTCCCCGGTGCGATGGTGACGGGCTCGTTCGGCGGGATGTCGTAGAAGTTGGGGTCGCCGGGCGGCTGGATCTGGGTGCCGTTGACGGAGCCCAGGTCCACCAGGTTGACGTCCCAGCCGTCCAGCGCCACCCGCAGGTGCCGCCGCGACACCGACCCGTCCGGGCTGGTCACCTTGGCGGGCCTGGCGGTGCCTCCGGCCACCTCGGGCGCCCGCTCGGGGTCGCGCCCGAGCAGGTAGTCGCTCTCCAGCGGCAGCGCGGTCCCGTCGTCCAGGATGAGGACGCCCAGCGAGGGGCGCGGACCCTTGTAGGGGACGAGCGTCCGCTGGACCAGGGCGATGCCGCAGACGGCGCAGTAGGGCACGCGGGGGTCGTTGAAGTGGTCGTTCTTGCAGTCGACCCCGTAGACGAGCGGGCGGTCGCCCTGCTCGGACTGCTGCTGCTCCTGAGGCGGCGGCCCCGGGTGGTCGAAATGGTCGGGCGGACCGAGCAGGGGCGGCGCGGGCTGGTCGAAGTGCTCCGGCGGGCCCATGTGCTGCGGGACCTGCGGCTCGCCGGCGCCGTTGCCGGAGGGTGGCGGCTCGTCGTACGACGGGAACTGCTGCTGCGGCTCCGGCAGCGGCGGCGGCTGGTCCTGCGGCTGGTAAGGCGGCGGCTGCTCCTGCTGATAGGGCGGCTGCTCTTGTGGGTGGTGGTAGGGCGGCTGCTCTTGCGGCCCCTGGAAGGGAGACTGCTCCTGGTGCGGCACGTACGACGGCTGGGGCTGGTCCTGCGGCGGCTGGTAAGGCGGCGGCTGCTCTGCGGCCGGCGGCGCTGGCTGCGGGCCCGAGGGCGGCCCTTGCAGGACCGGTGGCTGGTCGGCCAGCGGGTAGGGAGGTCGCTCGACCTGCTGCTGTGCGGGCGGCTGGATCAGGTCGGCCTCGAGGTGGAAGGCCGTGGCGGGCATCTCGCTGGTCAGCGGCCTGGACGGGGCGGGCTCGAACGGCTGGTCGGTGAGGTCGCCGATGAGGCCGCCGCCGTGAACCACGCCGCCCTCGAAACGCACTGCGGGGTGAGGGCTGCCGGCGCCGGGCATGGTCAGCTCGACGCGTTCGACGGTGCCGGTGACGAGCCGGTCGGCCCAGGTCAGGGAGTCGCTGCCGGCCAGCCGCGTCTCGCCCGACGAGGTGCCGATGGTGGCCGACGCCGCGCCGCTGACCAGCACGGCCACACCGCCGCTCACGGCGCCCGCGACGGCGCACGTGGCCGGGTCCCCGGCCATGTTGGCCGCCAGGACCTGCGCGGCGCGGCGGGCCAGCGCCCTGCCGTCCCCGCCCGAGGCGGCCGTCTCGCGCAGCGCCTCGAGCAGGCCGTCGGCGGTGGCCTCACCCGGGTCGCACACCAGCAGCAGCCCGCCCACGTAGGCGACCAGTCCATTTCCAGGAAGCGGACGCACCGTTCCGAAACCTTGGTCGGTCATGCGTCCTCCTTCATGACGACCGTGCTGCGCTCATTGGTGCCCTCGCTTCGCTCGGTCACAAGGCCTCCTCCGTCGGCCTTGCGACCAGGTCGCTGTGCCGAATTGGTGCCCTCGCTTCGCTCGGTCACAGGGCCTCCTCCGTCGGCCTTGCGACCAGGTCGCTGTGCCGATTGGTGCCCTCGCTTCGCTCGGTCACTCAACTCTCCTCCCCGGAAGCCGGCGATGTCACGGCACCCGCACTGCTGTGCTGGCTTGCGGTGGCCCCACCAGCCATACGCATACCCAGACGGCGAGGGCGTGTCGCTGCCCCGTCGTCTCGATTCGGTGAACCGGTGGACCGCAACAAACCCCTTAACTGTGCAAGTTTGGCCAAACCGAACACTATCGGCCAGTCATCGCATCGCAGAAATCGCCGGAGTCAGAAGCGGCCCGCCCGAAACTGCTGGACACGACCCTATCCGGGGGCCGCCGCTTAAACGAGTGGGACAAATCAGACGCCGGTGAAAACCCGGTTCACATCGGCTGTGGCCAGCACGCCATAGACTGCGCCGCCGGGCTCGACGAGCAGATACTCGCTGCCGGGGGCCTCCCGCATGGCGTCGATGAGCGGCTCCCCGGTCAGACCGGCGTCGAGCACCATGGTGGGGTCGAGGGACTTGGCGAGGGAGGCGACGTTCACCCAGGGGCGGCGGTGCTCAGGGGTGGCCTGCACGGCGGCCTCGTTCACGATCGCCAGGGGCGTGCCGTCGTGGTCGACCACGACGAGGGCGCCCGCCCTCTGCTCAGCGGCCTGCCGCAGGGCCTCGGACAGCGGCGTCTCCGCCGTCACCGGGATCGCCCTGCGGGCCAGTGCGCGGGCGTTGACCTGCGGAATCCTAGCCCTGATCTTGGCAACGCGCAGCGACTGCGTCGCTCCCATCCAGATGAACGAGGCCAGCACCAGCGGCCACACGAGGTTGGTGAAGTCGGCCTCCCGGTCGCCCGTCAGGGTGGTCGCCAGCGCGAACACCACCAGCACCACGGCCAGCACCCGCCCGCCCCAGGCGGCGACGATGGTGCCGGAGCCGGGGTTCCTGGTCAGCTTCCACACGCCGGCGCGCAACATCCTGCCGCCGTCGAGGGGCAGGCCGGGCAGCAGGTTGAACACGCCGACGATGAGGTTGGCGACCCACAGCTGCCAGGTCAGCGCCTCGACGATGCCGCCGCTGTTGATCACGAAGATGTCGGCGGCCACGCCCACCCCGGCCAGCCCGAGGGAGAGCGCCGGGCCGGCCGCGGCGATCGCGAACTCCTTGCCCGGCGTCGGCGGCTCCTTCTCGATCTCCGACACGCCGCCGAGGAGGTAGAGGGTGATCCTGCGCACCGGCAGGCCGTACCACTTGGCCAGGACGCTGTGCGCGAGCTCGTGCAGCAGCACCGAGACGTACAGCAGCACCGCGAACACGAACGCCACCGCGTATGCCGCGGCGCTGTCGAGCTCGGGCAGCATCTGCTGCATCTGCGGCCCGAACATCACCGTGATGAAGGCCGCCACGAGGAACCACGTCCATGAGACGTAAACGGGAATCCCGAACGGTTTTCCCATCCGAAGGCCGGAGAACTCCTGCCGCGGGCTTTGCTCGCTCACCGTACTCCTTGTACGTCCTTGTCGCCGGGGGCCCGTCAGGGGCGCGGTCCTCCCGCCGGTACGTGGTGTCGCTGCCCTTGATGCTACGCGCCGCGGCACGTGAACCTCGTTTCGCGGGGGCCTATTCTGTCGGGGTCTTCACCTAGAGTGCGGTGCATGACGTTGACCGAGCCGGTGATCATCGGAGCTCTCTCCCCGTCCCGGGCGGGCGATTTCATGACCTGCCCCCTGCTCTACCGCTTCCGGGTGATCGACCAGCTGCCGGAGAGACCCTCGCAGGCGGCGGTGCGCGGCACGGTGGTCCACGCGGTCCTGGAGCGCCTCTACGACCTGCCGGCGCCGCGCCGTTCGGTGCAGGCGGCGCTGGAGCTGCTGGAGCCGCAGTGGGCGCAGCTGCTGGCGGGGGACCCGCAGTTCGCGGAGATGTTCGCCGACGACGCCGAGCAGGCCGAGTGGCTGACGCAGGCGCGGGGCATGCTGGAGCGCTACTTCACGCTGGAGGACCCGACGCGGCTGGAGCCTGCCGAGCGCGAGCTCTACGTCGAGGCGGTCCTGGACGGCGGGCTGATGCTGCGCGGCTACGTCGACCGGCTCGACGTGGCGCCGACCGGCGAGGTCCGGGTGGTCGACTACAAGACGGGCAGCGCGCCGGGGCCGGACTTCGAGGCCAAGGCGCTGTTCCAGATGAAGTTCTACGCGCTGGTGCTGTGGCGGCTGCGGGGGCAGGTGCCGCGGCTGCTGCAGCTGGTTTACCTGGGCGGGGCCGGCGAGGTGCTGCGGTACGCGCCGGACGAGGCCGACCTGCTGGCCACCGAGCGCAAGGTGATGGCGTTGTGGGCGGCGATCGAGCGGTCGATGGAGACCGGCGAGTGGCGGGCCCGGCGCAGCCGGCTGTGCGACTGGTGCGACCATCAGGCGCTGTGCCCGGAGTTCGGCGGCACCCCTCCCCCGGTCCCCGACCGCCGGCCCGGCGACACGGTCCGCAGCAACCGCCGCTCGGCCACCGACGAGCTGTGACGACCGTCGCCACCCGGGTGTCCGGCCGTGAGCGACCGGCAGCGCGTCGCCGTTCGGCGTCCCGGTGCAGGCGAAGCGGCGCGCCGCAGGCAGTGGGGTGGCTGGTGCGTGGGTGGGGCCGAGGCGAACAGGCGTATGCGGGGTAATCCTCCCGAGGGAGGAGGTTGTGGTCTCTCACCTGGTCTTACAGTGAAGCGGTGCGCATCGACCGAACCAGGCTCCACGACACGGTTCTAGCCGGGGTGGTGGGCGTCGCGTCGGTCGTGTTGTTCGTGCTCTACGACCCCGACCGGCTCGAGGCCGCGGGCCTGCTGGTGGAAGGACTGCGCGCCCCAGACGCGCTCGGAACGGCGCTGGTGGTGCTGGCGTGCGTGCCGGTGGCGGCCCGCCGGAGGTGGCCGCTGGCGGCGCTGTGCGCGGGCCTGGCGCCGGAGGCGGTGCTGACGGCGGCCGGCTACGGCAACGGCGTGCCGGGCGTGGCGGGTTTGGTGCTGCTGTACTCCGTGGCCTCGCATCGGGGCCTGGCGATGGCTCTGGGCGGGCTGGCGGCGTCGCTGGCCGCGTACTCCTTCGGGGCCGTGACGGGCCCGTTCAGGGCGGCGAGCTGGACCGACCACGTGATGGTCGTGGTGGTGCTGGGCGCGGTGTGGGGCGCGGGCCGCAGCCTGCGGTTGCGGCGGGCGTACCTGGAGGAGCTGAAGGACCGGGCGGCCAGGCTGGAGCGGGCGCACGCGGCCGACACGCGAGCGGCACGCGCCGAGGAGCGCTCCAGGATCGCCCGCGAGCTGCACGACGTGGTCGCCCACCACGTCAGCGTGATGATCGTGCAAGCGGCGGCGGCGCGCCGGGTGCTGGCCTCCGATCAGGAGCTGGCGGGCGAGGCGCTGTCGGCGATCGAGCAGACGGGCCGGATGGCGATGGCGGAGATGCGCAACATCGTGGGGGTGCTGCGTACCGACGCCAGGGCCGAGCTGGGCCCGCAGCCGGGCGTGCAGGACCTGCCCGCGCTGGTGGAGCAGATGCGGGAGGCAGGGCTGCCGGCCCGGCTGCTGGTGGAGGGCGAGCCGCGGCCGCTGCCCGCGGGGGTGGACCTGGCCGCGTACCGGCTGGTCCAGGAGGGGCTGACCAACAGCCTGCGGCACGCCGGGGCCGGGGCGAAGGCGGTGGTGACCGTCCAGCACAAACCGCGCGAGCTGGACGTACGGGTGGAGGACGACGGAAACGGCGGGCCGGATCTGCCCATGCGGTCAGGGCATGGCTTGGTCGGCATTCGCGAACGGGTGGCACTCTATGGTGGAATCCTGAACATCGGTCCGTTGCCAGGGGGCGGTTTCGAGGTGCGGGCGAGGTTTCCGTTGAAGGACGGCCAATGACGATCAGAGTGCTGCTGGTGGACGATCAGCCGCTGCTGCGCACGGGATTCCGCCTGATCCTGGAGGCCGAGTCCGACATCACGGTGGTGGGCCAGGCCGGGGACGGCAAGGTCGCGATGGAGCAGACGCGCGCGCTGCTGCCCGACGTGGTGCTCATGGACATCCGGATGCCGGGGGTCGACGGCATCGAGGCGACCCGCAGGATCGTCAGGGAGGCGGCGCCGTCGGCGCACGTGCCGAAGGTGCTGGTGCTGACGACGTTCGACCTGGACGAATACATCGTGGAGGCGCTGCGCTCAGGCGCGTCCGGGTTCCTGCTGAAGGATGTGCCGCCGGATGAGCTGGTGCAGGCCATCCGGGTGGTGGCGGCCGGGGACGCGATCGTGGCGCCGAGCGTGACCAGGCGGTTGCTGGACCGGTTCGCCTCAAGGCTGCCGTCGGCGTACGAGCAGGCCACGCCGGCGCGGCTGGACCGGCTGACCGAGCGGGAGCTGGAGGTGCTGCGGCTCATCGCCAAGGGTATGTCCAACGCGGAGATCGCCGCCAAGCTCGTGGTGAGCGAGACGACGGTCAAGACGCACGTCGGAAACGTGCTGACCAAGCTGGGGCTGCGGGACCGTGTGCAGGCCGTGGTGCTGGCCTACGAGACGGGGCTGATCACCCCGGGCGCGTTGTCCTGAGCCCCAGCCGGGTTCACTTCGCGGCCGGGCTCTCCTTCGCGGCGATTTCCGGGGCGTTCTCCGGGAAGTGGCAGGCGACGCGGTGGCCGCTTGCCAGCTCCTCCAGCGGCGGCTCGACCGTCCGGCAGATCTCCTGCGCCTTCCAGCAGCGGGTGTGGAAGCGGCAGGCCGGCGGCGGGTTGAGCGGGCTGGGCACGTCTCCGGCGAGCCGGATGCGCTCGCGTTCCTTGCGGGCCTTCGGGTCGGGCACGGGCACGGCCGACAGCAGCGCGTTCGTGTACGGGTGCATCGGCGCGCTGTAGAGCTGCTTGCGCTCGGCGATCTCGACGATCTTGCCCAGGTACATGACGGCGACGCGGTCGCTGATGTGGCGCACCACCGACAGGTCGTGGGCGATCACGACGTAGGTGAGGTCGAGCTCGTTCTGCAGGTCCTCCAGCAGGTTGACGACCTGCGCCTGGATGGACACGTCGAGCGCGGAGACCGGCTCGTCGGCGATGATGAGCTTGGGCTTGAGCGCGAGCGTGCGGGCGATGCCGATGCGCTGCCGCTGGCCGCCGGAAAACTCGTGCGGGTAGCGGTTGTAGTGCTCGGGGTTGAGCCCGACGAGCTCCAGGATGTCCTGGACGGCCTTCTTGATGCCGTGCTCGGTCTTGACGCCCTGGATGCGGAACGGGGCGCCGACGATGGCGCCGACCGTGTGGCGGGGGTTGAGCGACGAATAGGGGTCCTGGAAGATCATCTGCATGTCGCGCCGGAGCGGGCGGAGCCTGCCCTGGCCCATGTGCGTGATGTCCTGGCCCTCGAAGACGACCTTGCCGGCGGTGGGCTCGAGCAGGCGGGTGACCAGCCGGCCCGTCGTGGACTTGCCGCAGCCGGACTCGCCCACCAGCCCGAGCGTCTCGCCCTTGAACACGTCGAAGCTGATCCCGTCGACCGCTTTGACCGCGCCGACCTGCCTTTTGAGCAGGCCCTTCGTCACGGGGAAGTGCTTCTCCATGTTCTGCACGGAAAGAAGCAGCTCGGTTTCGCTCACTGGGTCTCCAGCACTGGCTTGATCTCGGTCTCCCACAGGCTCCGCCGTTCGGTCCTGCTCATGTGGCAGCGCACCAGGTGGCCGCCTTCGGTTTCGGCCAGGGCGGGCACTTCGGTGTCCGCCCTGCCGTCGGTGCGCTCGGAGTACGGGCAGCGAGGGTGGAAGGCGCAGCCGGGCGGCACGTTGATCAGGGACGGCGGGGAGCCCTTGATCGGCAGCAGCCGTTCGGTGGGCTCGCGGTCGAGGCGGGGCATGGAGCCCAGCAGGCCCCAGGTGTAGGGGTGCTCGGGGCGGTAGAAGATGTCGTCGGCGGAGCCGTATTCGACGCACTTGCCGCCGTACATGACGAGGATGTCGTCGGACACCTGGGCCACCACGCCCAGGTCGTGGGTGATGATGATGAGCGCGGAGTTGAACTCGCGCTGCAGGTCGACCATGAGGTCGAGGATCTGCGCCTGGACGGTCACGTCGAGCGCGGTGGTCGGCTCGTCGGCGATGAGCAGCTCGGGGTCGCACGACAGCGCCATCGCGATCATGGCGCGCTGCCGCATGCCGCCGGAGAACTCGTGCGGGTAGGCGTCGACGCGCCTGGCCGGCTCGGGGATGCCGACGCGGCCGAGCATGTCGATGGCGTGCTTGCGGGCGACCTGCTTGGTGACCTTGTGGTGGATGCGGTAGGCCTCGATGATCTGGTGGCCGACCGTATAGAAGGGGTGCATCGACGACAGCGGATCCTGGAAGATCATCGCCATCTTCTTGCCGCGCAGCCCGCGCACGTGCTCGGCGGAGGCGCCGATGAGCTCCTCGCCGTCGAGCCAGATCTCGCCGGACATCCTGGCGCGGCCGCCCTTGTGCAGGCCGAGCACGCCGAGGCTGGTCACGCTCTTGCCGGAGCCGGACTCGCCGACGATGCCGAGGGTCTTGCCGCGCTCGACGCCGAACGACAGCCCGTCGACGGACCTGACCAGACCGTCGTCGGTCGGGAAGTGGATCTTCAGATCCTTGACGTCAAGGAAGCTCACGACAACCTCACCCTCGGGTCGACCACGGCATAGAGCATGTCGACGATCAGGCTCGCGATCACGACGAACAGCGCGGCCATGAGGACGACGCCCATGACCTGCGGCAAGTCCTGGTTCCTGATGGCCAGGATGGCGTACTGGCCGAGCCCGGGCAGAGTATAGGTGGTCTCGGTGAGTACGGCGCCGCCGATGAGCAGGCCGAAGTCGATGCCGAAGAGGGTGAGGACCGGCGTCAGCGCGGCGCGCAGGCCGTGCTTGACGATGACCTCGCGCTCACGCAGGCCCTTGGCGCGGGCGGTGCGGATGTAGTCCTCCCCCATGGTCTCGAGCATCCCCGCCCGGGTGAGCCTGGCGTAGCCGGCCGCGAACAGGAACGCCAGCGTGATCCACGGCAGCAGCAGGTCGTAGGCCCACAGCGCCGGGTTCTGGGTGAACGGAACGTAGGCGCCGCCGGGCGCGGTCCAGCCCAGGCCGTAGCTGAAGAAGACCAGGGTGATCATGCCGGTGAAGAAGATCGGCAGCGACACGCCGGCCAGCGCGGTGCCCATCGACAGGCGGTCGAAGAAGCTGCCGCGGCGCAGCGCGGACAGCACGCCCACGCCGATGCCGACCGCCACCCAGATGAGGGCGGCGCCGATGGCCAGGGAGATGGTCACCGGCAGGCGGTCGATCAGGTCCGGCCAGACGGGCTGGCCGGTGATGAAGGAGTAGCCGAAGCACGGTGCGGGACACTGCTCGACCCCCGCGCCGTAGTCGTATTCGGCGCCGAAGATGAGGCTCTTGAGGAACCGGCCGTACTGCACGACCACCGGATCGTAGAAGCCCAGCTTCTGGGCGACCAGGTGCACCGTCTCCGGTGTGGCCGCGCGGCCCACGTACCGTGAGGCGAGGGCCTCGGGGGTGGCCCCGGCCCACTGCGGCACGATGTAGAAGATGCCGAACGTGACCATGCTGATCACGACGAGCATCGCGACTGCGCCGATCAGACGTCTGATGATATATGTGAGCACCGCTACCGGCCGAGCGGCCCGGCCCGTCGCCGGGCCAGGCCACTCCCGCCTTCACCTGCCTTTACTAGATCCCCGAAGCGCGCCAGGTCACTGGACGCCCATCATGATGTAGTCGTAGCCCTGCTGGCCCTCGTTGTAGGCGACGTTCGTCACGTTCTGGCCGCGCAGGAGCAGAGCCTTGGCCCAGACCACGGGAAGGAGGGAGGCGTCCTCCATGACCTTCTTGTCCACGTCGACCCAGAGCTTCTCGCGGGCCGTGGCGTCCAGCTCGGACGAGGCCTGGTCGATCAGCTTGTCCACCTCAGGGTTCTTGACGCTGAGGTTGTAGTTGCCGGCCGGGCGGATGGTGCGGCTGTCGACGATGGCCTGCAGGAAGCCGTAGCCGTCGGGCCAGTCCGAGCCCCAGCCGTGGGCGGCCAGGCCGATGCCGTTCTTCTTGACGTACTCGACGTTGCCGGCGTAGTCGGAGAAGTAGCTGGAGGACGGGAAGCCCTTGAGCGTGAGCTTGATGCCGACCTTGTCCAGCGCCTGCTGCATCGCCTCGGCCAGCGCCTTCTCACGCGGCCGGTCGGAGCGGAAGGACATGGTCGTGGAGAAGCCGTTGGGCTGGCCGCAGGCCGTCAGGGCCTCCTTGGCCTTGGTGACGTCGCCCTTGTTCTCCGGCGTCTGGTACAGGTCGAACTTCTGCTGGCCCTTGATGGGCGGCGGCATGACGTTCGTGGCGATCTCGCCGCCGGCGACCGGGCCGCCGAAGGCGGTCTGGTTGGCGACGCGGTCCGCGGCCCACATGATGGCCTTGCGGCAGTCGAGGTTGTCCAGCGGCTTGGTGTCGGGGATGACCGACACGAACCACAGACGCTGCAGGACCGGGTTGTCCGTACGGGCCTTCATCGCCGGGTCGGGCAGGACCTTGCCCAGCGCGGCGGGCTGCAGGCCGGTGCCCGGGACGTCCAGGTGGATGTTGCCGGACATCAGCTGGTTGTCCAGGTCGTCGGCGTTGACGTTGAGCTGGACCTCGATGCGGTCGGGCAGCGCCGGACGGTGGGGGTCGGTCGCCGCGTCCCACTGGTCGTTGCGCACCAGCGCCAGGCTCTTGCCGGCCTGGACGCTCTCGAACTTGTAAGGACCGGAGGAGATCACGTGCTCGCGGTACTTCGCGCCGGTGTCCTTGGCCTTGGGCACCGGGGCCGTCATCGGCATCTGGACGATGTAGTCCATCGACGCGAACGGCTTGGTCAGGTGGAAAACGACCGTGGAGTCGTCCGTCGCCTCGACGGCCGACTTGTAGTCGACGTCGGGGGTCTTGTAGATGCCCTTGAAGTCCTTCGGCCAGGCCAGCAGCTCATTGAGGTAGGAGGGGCCGTGCGTGAAGGTCTCCTTGTCGAACGACCTGGCCACCGCGTACGCCACGTCCTGGGCGGTGATCGGCGTGCCGTCCTCGAACTTCAGACCACTCTTGATCTTGTACGTCCAGGTCTTGCCGTCGGCGCTCGGCTGGCCGAGACCCTCGGCCAGGTCGGGCACCACGGTGGCGCCCTCGGGCCCCGGTCCCGGCTTGTACATCGTCAGCGTCCGCCAGTAGAGGCGGCCGAAGTTGAAGGAGTAGCCGTAATAGGTGTCGGCCGGGTCAAGGCTGTCCCAGTCGGAGGAGTGCGCGGCCTTGAGCGTGCCTCCCTTCTTGGTGGAAGCATTGAACACCTGGGTCAGCGCCACGTTCGCCGCGGGTTGCGCGGCGCCGCCGGCGGTGGCCGTCTGGGCCGGCTGCTGCTGGCCGCCACCTCCGCCACAGGCGGAGAGCACCAAGGCGAGCGCCGCTGTCGCGGCCGCCGCCAGTGCGGATTTCCTTCTCATTGACTAACCCCTTGTTAGTGAGATGGGGGATGGAGCGTAGGCGAAGGTCAATGCGCGCGTGGGTCGAAGGCGTCCCTCAGCCCGTCGCCGAACAGGTTGAACGCCAGGACGGTAACGAAGATCGCCAAGCCCGGGAAGAGCACGAAGTGCGGGAGTGTGTAGAAACGCACCGCCTCCGAGAGCATGCCGCCCCACGTCGGAGTGGGCGGGTTGATGCCGACTCCCAGGAACGAGAGCGCGGCCTCGAACAGGATGTTGGTCGGAATGAGCAGGGTCGCGTAGACCAGGATCGGCGCCATCAGGTTGGGCAGGACCTCGCGGAACAGGATGTAGCCGTGGCGTGCCCCGAGGCTGCGCGCGGCGTCGACGAACTCCCGCTCCCGCAGTGACAGGGTCTGCCCGCGTACGATGCGGCCGATGCTGGGCCAGCTGAAGAACCCGATGATGAAGACGAGCATCGCCACGCGCAGTCCGTTGCCCTCCAGGCCGAACCCCTTGTCGGGGACGACGCCGGCGAGCGCGATCGCGAAGACCAGCAGCGGGAAGGCGAGGAAGACGTCCATGATCCGGCCGATCACCTGGTCGACCCATCCGCCGAAATAGCCCGCCAGGACGCCCAGGACCGTGCCGATGAGCACGGACACGAGGGTGGCGAGGAAGCCGATGAGCAGCGAGATCCCCGCGCCGGCCACGATGCGGCTGAAGATGTCGCGGCCGTTGACCGGCTCGACGCCGAGCAGGTATTCACTGCTCACGCCGCCGAAGTTTCCCTTGGGCAGGAGCGTGCTCTGGTCGATCGCGTCCTGGTGGAACTCCAGCGGCGGGTGCCCGAAGGCGGCGATGATCGGCGAGGCGAAAACGGACACCAGGATCAGGAAGATGACGAAGATCCCGCCGGCGAGCGCGACCTTGTCCCGCCTCAACCGCATCCAGGCGATCCCGGTGAGCGAGCGGCCCTGGATGGCCTTGCCCGCTCCCGCGAGCACCGACTCCGGATGCGCCTCCGCCGCGGAACCGGAAACGTCGAGCGGCGCGGTCATGCGAAATTGCCCCCTGCATCTAGACGACGCTGTCTATTAGAGATGACTTTAGACCGCGAGTCGCGACCTCAGGAGGCAGAATCTATGGCCTGAGCTGCTGTGACCAGTCCCTCGGGCTGCTATGTGGCTAATCTGTGATTGATGCGAAACTCATTCGTATCGATCTTGAACGGAATGTCTGGGGCACGTCCCGTTTCAGTCTCAGAACTGTGACACAAGCCGGATTCAGCCGATACCACGGCGTTTGAGAAGTTCCTCGATGTCCGAAAAGTCGTCGTCGCTCTTGGCCGGCTTCGGGGCGCCCACGGCGGGCTGAGGCTTGGGTGCGGCGGCCGACTTGTTCGCTGAAGGCTTA
This sequence comes from Nonomuraea sp. 10N515B, assembly GCF_052245915.1. Lineage (NCBI taxonomy): Bacteria > Bacillati > Actinomycetota > Actinomycetes > Streptosporangiales > Streptosporangiaceae > Nonomuraea > Nonomuraea sp. 10N515B. The sequence goes on along the minus strand of NZ_JBQQBQ010000010.1, from coordinate 239,589 downwards.
ACGGACTGTTGCGCCGGAGTGTCAGAAGCGGACTTCTTCCTGCCCGCGGCCAGCCTCCTGCCACGCAGGACCCCGGACACGACGAACAGCACCACCGACAGCCCCGTGACCGCAACGCCGGCCCAGACCAGCGGGTTGAGGACCAGCCCGGTCACGAACCCCACCAGGGTCGTGCCGACGGTCCACAGCGCCTGCAGCGCGCCGGTCAGATAGGCCGCCATGGGCAACAGCGCCCATGCGGCCACCCGCATCCCCGAAGCAGCACCCCTGCGGCGGAACGCCAGGAAGCTGAACACCAGCCCGGCGACCGTCGCACCGGCACACAGTGGCAGCCAAAGCGAAGCAAGCTGGTTGAACATGTCCATGGTGCCGCCCCCTCAATGTGTGGCTCGTTACTCCATCCTGGCACGCGAACGCCCGGTCGCCTCCTCCGCGAGAACCACTTTTCCCTTAGGGGACGAGCCCTCAGAACGTCAGGAGTGCCCTGAGGTCGGCGACCGCGACCTCGTGCAGGGAGGAGACCACGAGCCGGCCGGGCGCCGGCTCGATGGGCAGGAGGCTGGGGACCGCCACGACGGCGCAACCGGCCGCCGTGGCCGCGGCCACGCCGTTCGGCGAGTCCTCCAGGACGACGCAACGGACCGGCTCCACGCCGAGCATGCTCGCGGCCGTCAGGTACGGCTCAGGGTCCGGCTTGGTACGGGAGACGTCGTCGGCGGTGACCACGACGTCGAAGCGGTCCCTGCCGACGCTCTTGAGCACCGCGTCGGCGATCTCCTTCAGCGAGGACGTGACGAGCCCCACGGGGACTCCCCCGGCCCGGACGGCGTCGAGCAGCTCGGAGGCGCCCGGCATCACCGAGATGCCCGCCGACAGGCGCGCCACCATGCCGTCGAGCATCCACTGCCGCACGATGTCACCCGCCACCTCGGAGCCGGACACGGCCAGCATGTAGCCGACCGTCCGCTCCATGGACCCGCCGACCAGGTGCGCCTGATGCTCGGGCGTCCACTGCCCGCCGAGCCGGCCCATCACCTCGGTCTCGATCTCCAGCCACACCCGCTCGCTGTCGACCAGCAGCCCGTCCATGTCGAAGAAGACGGCTTCCATGTGCCCCCGATCCGTAGGTACGTGCACGCCATTGTCGCGCTCGCCGGGTGAACGCGTCCGGCCGGGTGGAGGAAGAACGACCGCACCGGTCCGCGCGTCCGTCGTTCCCGACGGCACGACCACCGCCCGACGACGCGGGCGGGGCGGCAGAGCGGCCGGGGCGGGTCAGACGTTGAAGTATTTGGCCTCGGGATGGTGCGCGACCAGCGCGGAGGTGGCCTGCTCCGGGTGGAGCTGGAACTCCTCCGACAGCGTGACGCCGATGCGCTCGGGGTCGAGCAGCTGGAACAGCTGCACCTGATCCTCGAGGTTGGGGCACGCCGGGTAACCGAAGGAGTAGCGGCACCCCTGGATGTTGACCTTGAGCATGTCGTCCAGCGACTCCTCGCCCCCGATGCCCCACTCCGAGCGGACCCGGGCGTGCCAGTATTCGGCCAGGGCCTCGGTGAGCTGCACCGACAGTCCGTGCAGCTCCAGGTAGTCGCGGTAGGCGTCCTTGGCGAACAGCTCGGACGTGGCCTCGGCGATCTTCGAGCCCATGGTGACGACCTGGAGGCCGACCACGTCGACCTCGCCGGAGTCCTTGCGCCGGAAGAAGTCCGACAGGCACAGGTGGCGATCACGGCGCTGGCGCGGGAAGGTGAAGCGGGTGCGCTCGCCGCCGTCCTCGTCGAGAACGATCAGAGAGTCGCCGTCGCTGACGCACGGGAAGTGCCCGTAGACGACGGCCGCCTCCAGCAGGCCCTCGGTCTGAATGCGCTCCAGCCACATGCGCAGCCGCGGCCGGCCCTCGGTCTCGACCAGCTCCTCGTAGCCGGGCCCGTCGCCGCCCCTGGTGGGCTTGAGCCCCCACTGGCCGAGGAACAGCGCCCGCTCGTCAAGGAAGGCGGAGTAGTCGGTCAGCGAGATGCCCTTGACGATGCGGTCCCCGTAGAAGGGCGGCGCCGGCACGGGGTTGTCGGCGGCCACGTCGGAGCGGGCGGGCAGCTCCTCGACCGGGGTGCGGGTGAGCACGGCGCCGGTCTTGACGCGCCGCTCGCGCAGCGGCGGCAGCGTCGCCCCGGCCACGCCGCGCTTGACGGCCATGAACGCGTCCATGAGCCGCAGCCCTTCGAACGCGTCGCGGGCGTAGCGCACCTCGCCCTCGAACAGCCCGGCGAGGTCCTGCTCGACGTAGGCGCGGGTCAGGGCGGCGCCGCCGAGCAGCACGGGGTATTTCTGCGACAGGCCCCTGGAGTTCATCTCCTCCAGGTTTTCCTTCATGATGACCGTCGACTTGACCAGCAGGCCCGACATGCCGATGACGTCGGCCTTCTGCTCGTCGGCGGCCTCCAGGATGGCCGACACCGGCTGCTTGATGCCGAGGTTGACGACCTGGTAGCCGTTGTTGGACAGGATGATGTCGACGAGGTTCTTACCGATGTCGTGCACGTCGCCCTTGACGGTGGCCAGCACGATGCGGCCCTTCGTCTCGCCCTCGACGCGCTCCATGTGGGGCTCGAGGTAGGCGACGGCGGCCTTCATGACCTCGGCCGACTGCAGCACGAACGGCAGCTGCATCTGCCCGGAGCCGAACAGCTCGCCCACGGTCTTCATGCCGTCGAGCAGCACCTCGTTGATGATCTCCAGGGCGGGCCGCTGGTCGAGCGCGGTGTCGAGGTCGGCCTCCAGGCCCTTGCGCTCGCCGTCGATGATGCGCCGCTTGAGCCGCTCCCACAGCGGCAGCGCGGCCAGCTCCTCGGCCTTGCCGGCGCGCATGGCGGCGGCGTCGACGCCCTCGAACAGGTCCATGAACCGCTGCAGCGGGTCGTAGCCGTCGCGGCGGCGGTCGTAGACCATGTCGAGCGCGACCTGGCGCTGCTCGTCGGGGATGCGCGCCATCGGCAGGATCTTGGAGGCGTGCACGATGGCCGAGTCGAGCCCGGCGTTGACGCACTCGTTGAGGAACACCGAGTTGAGCACCATGCGGGCGGCCGGGTTGAGCCCGAAGCTGATGTTGGACAGGCCCAGCGTGGTCTGCACGCCCGGGTAGCGGCGCTTGAGCTCGCGGATGGCCTCGATGGTCTCCAGGCCGTCGCGCCTGGTCTCCTCCTGGCCGGTGGCGATGGGGAAGGTGAGGCAGTCGACGATGATGTCCTCGACCCGCATGCCCCAGTTGCCGGTCAGGTCCTCGATGAGGCGGGTGGCGACGCGCACCTTCCAGTCCGCGGTGCGGGCCTGGCCCTCCTCGTCGATGGTCAGCGCGACCACGGCCGAGCCGTGCTCGCGCACCAGACGCATGATCTTCTGGAAGCGGGAGTCGGGGCCGTCGCCGTCCTCGTAGTTGACGGAGTTGACGGCGGCGCGGCCGCCGAGCATCTCCAGCCCGGCCTGCAGCACCGCCGGCTCGGTCGAGTCGAGCATGATCGGCAGGGTGGAGGCGGTGGCGAAGCGGAAGGCCAGCTCCTTCATGTCGCTCACGCCGTCGCGGCCGACGTAGTCGACGCACAGGTCGAGCATGTGGGCGCCGTCGCGGGCCTGGTCACGGGCCGTCTCCACGCAGTCGTCCCAGCGGCCCGCCAGCATGGCCTCGCGGAAGGCCTTGGAGCCGTTGGTGTTGCAGCGCTCGCCGATGGCCAGGTAAGAGGTGTCCTGCCGGAACGGCACGGTCTGGTAGAGCGAGGACGCGCCCGGCTCGGGGTGCGGCCGGCGCGGCGCCACCTCCTGGCCGCGGACCCGCTCGACGACCTGGCGCAGATGCTCGGGGGTGGTGCCGCAGCAGCCGCCGACCAGGGACAGGCCGTAGTCGCGGGTGAACGTGCCGTGCGCGTCGGCCAGCTCCTGCGCCGTCAGCGGGTAGTAGGCGCCGTCGGAGGTCAGCACCGGCAGGCCCGCGTTGGGCATGCAGCTGAGCTTGAGCCGGGAGTGGCGGGCGAGATAACGCAGGTGCTCGCTCATCTCGGCGGGGCCGGTCGCGCAGTTGAGCCCGATGATGTCGACGCCGAGCGGCTCGATCGCGGTCAGCGCGGCGCCGATCTCGGAGCCGAGCAGCATCGCGCCGTTGGTCTCGATCGTGACCTGGGCGATGACCGGGATGTCCCGGCCGGAGGCCTCGGCGGCCCGCTTGGCGCCGATGACGGCGGCCTTGACCTGGAGCAGGTCCTGGCAGGTCTCGATGATCAGCGCGTCGGCGCCGCCCGCGATCAGGCCGGCCGCGTTGTCCCGGTAGGCGTCGCGCAGGCTGGCGTAGGGCAGATGGCCCAGCGTGGGCAGCTTGGTGCCCGGGCCCATCGAGCCGAGCACGAAACGCGGCTGGTCCGGCGTGGACCAGTGGTCGGCGGACTCCCGGGCGATCCTGGCGCCTGCCTCGGAGAATTCGAAGACCCGCTCGGAGATGTCGTATTCGCCGAGTGCGGCGAGGTTGGCGCCGAAGGTGTTGGTCTCGACGCAGTCGACGCCGACGGCGAAGTAAGCGTCGTGGACGCCGCGCACGATGTCGGGGCGGGTGACGTTGAGCACCTCGTTGCAGCCCTCGTGACCGTGGAAGTCGTCGAGGGTCGGGTCCTGGGCCTGGAGCATCGTGCCCATCGCGCCGTCGGCGACGATCACGCGCTGGGACAACACTTCTCGGAAGGACGGCGAAATGCTCATGGGGTAGAGCTTATCGGCTGCGCTTCGAGGGCTGTTCGAGCCGGGCTCGAGAGATCGCTTTCGGGGCGAGGCGTTAGGCTGCCGACTGGTCATTGAACGCAGCGTCCAATAGGGGTCATCATGGCCTACCGCACCGTACTCGTCGGCACCGACGGCTCGGCCTCGTCCTTCCACGCCGTGTCCGCGGCGGCGTCCCTGGCCGCGGCGACCGGCGCCACTCTCGTCCTGGCCTGCGCGTATCTGCCCATGCGGGAGAGCGAGCGGTCGGCGGCCGCCGACCGGCTCGGCGAGCTGGCGTACAAGGTGAGCGGATCCACACCGGCCGACGACGCGCTGCGGGCGGCGCGCGAGCACGCCGTCGCGGCGGGCGCCGCCGGCGTGGTCCTCGCCGCCGAGCAGGGCGACGCCGTGGACGTGCTGGTCTCGCTGGCCGCCAGGCACCGCGCCGACCTGATCGTGGTCGGCAACCGCGGGCTCAACAGCCTGGCCGGCCGGCTGCTCGGATCCGTGCCCTCGGGCGTGTCCCACCGCGCCTCTTGCGATGTGCTGATCGTGCACACCACCGACGGCAAGCGCTGACCGGCCGGACACGGGTCCGCCCCGAACGCGAGGCGAGTCCGCGCCGAGCGCAAAGCCGTACAGAGCGCAAGAACGTCCGAGCACGGGGCTCCGCCGAGCGTGAACACGTTCGCGCTCGTGTGGGGGGCCGGAGGGCCGCGTCGCGGGCCTTGCGGGCGGAGAGGGCCCGGAGGGGCGGTGCGGGGTGGCCGCGCGTTCGCAAGGAGATCGGTGACGCCGATGCCTCCTTACCGCATAGGCTTAGCGGGACAATGGAGCGAACGAGCTCGGCGCGAGAGAGTGAGGAACGAGCCAACGAGCGCCGAAGCGGTCGCGACCATCGACAACAGCGGGAGGAGGCGACACGTGATAGAGCTTGAAGGGCTCCCCGAGCTCGTCGACCCGGTGCTCATTGCCGCGTTCGAGGGGTGGAACGACGCGGGCGAGGCCTCCAGCGGTGTGATCGCCCATCTCGAGTCCGCTTGGAAGGCCGAGCCGCTCATCGCGCTCGACCCGGACGACTACTACGACTTCCAGGTGACGCGGCCCGTCGTCGAGATGAACGACGGGCTGACCCAGTCGATCGTGTGGCCGACGACACGGCTGCTGCGCGCCAGACCGGAGGGCGTGGAGCGCGACATCGTGCTGCTGCGCGGCATCGAGCCCAACATGCGCTGGCGCTCGTTCTGCGCCGACATCATCGAGGTCTGCCGCGAGCTGGGCGTGGAGCTGGCCGTCATGCTCGGCGCGCTGCTCAACGACTCTCCGCACACCCGTCCCGTGCCCATCCTGGGTGGCGCGACGGACGAGACGCTGGCCCGCTCCACCAACCTGGAGCTGAGCCGCTACGAGGGCCCGACGGGCATCGTGGGGGTGCTGCAGCACGAGTTCGGCCAGGCGGGCCTGGACGCGATCTCGCTGTGGGCGTCGGTGCCGCACTACGTGGCCCAGCCGCCCAACCCGAAGGCGACGCTGGCGTTGCTGCGCAGGCTGGAGGACGTGCTGGAGATCCCGATGCCGCTCGGCGACCTCGACGAGGAGGCCCGCGCGTGGGAGCACGGCGTCGACGAGCTGGCCTCGCAGGACACCGAAGTGGCCGAATACGTCAAGGAGCTGGAGGAGCGCAAGGACGCCGCCGAGCTGCCCGAGGCCAGCGGGGACGCCATCGCGGCCGAGTTCGAGCGTTACCTGCGCCGGCGGGACAGCGGCACCGACGGCTGACGTCACCGCGACAACGAGAGCCTCACCAGCCGCGACACTGACAGCTAACCCTCAGGGATTAAAACCGACAATTTTTCGCGCTTTCGGGTAATAATCGGGGACCACAAGATTACATGAAGTTGGGATCCCAGATTTAAGGCCTCCTACCCGATAAATCGCGAAACCTCGGCTTCGCGCCGTGATGCCTACCCACTACCGCGCAGTTAGGCACGCCATGGCGACTTCCCATGTAGATCCGCATCAAAGAAGTCAGGACACCCGGCGGCGCGTCCTGGAGATGGCCGTCTCCCTCAGGGACGACCGGCCCGGCGGCTCCGTGGATCACTTCCTCGCCCTGCTGCAGGACCGGCTTCCGCTCTGGCTCAGCATTCTCCATGCTCTCTCCGACCGCGTCGGAAAAGGGTGCGTCTCAGACAATCTCCTTCCTGTTGCCCAGGCGGGCATTGACTACTACATCGACGTACAGAGCGCGGCGCTCCCCGTCTTCACCTCGCCGAACGTGACCGTCCGCTTCCGCCAGGCCATCCGCGACAACGGGCTCGGCCCCCGTACGGAAACCGCGCCGCTGGCCGCCTACCTGGCGGCCGAGCAGCGGCTGGGCCGGGTGCGCTCCGACGTCGACCCGGAGGCCAGCGCCCGGCTGCTGATCGCGGGCTGTTTCCACCGGGCCTACATCGAGATGTTCGTCGGCGCCGAAGCGGGGCCGACGTGTGAGGCGAGCGCGGTCGAGATCGTGCGGGAGCTGCGCCTGGAGCCCGTCACCTCCGCGGTCACCTGACGACCCGGCGGCAGCGGAGCGTCCGCGGTCGCCGGGCTCTCAGTGCCGTGACGCCCGGGCGGTCTGCGGCATGGTGCGCCGGCCGCGCAGGGCTTCGTCGTAGCGGTGCCAGATCAGGGCCGCCACGTCCGGGTCGGCGCCCAGCGGCTCGCTCACCAGCCCCGCGCCGGCCGCCGCCAGGCGGTCGTGGAAGAAGCCGGGCGCCAGCACGTACGAGGCGATCGCCACGCGGGCGGCCGGGGTCGCGCCGAGCCGCTCCATGGCCCCCTCCAGCGACGGCGAGCCGGCCGAGGCGAAGGCCGCCGTGACCGGGCGGGCCAGGCGTAGCGCGAGCTGGTGCGCGGCGGCCCGCACGTCGGCGAGCGCGGCCGGGTCGGAGGAGCCGGCCGCGCCGAGCACGACCGCGTCCGTGGAGCGCAGCCCGGCCCGGGCGAGCTTGCGGGCCAGCACCGACGTCAGCAGCCGGTGCGGGCCGAGCCAGCCGGCCACCACGGCGTCGGGACGGTGCTCGGCGATGACGTCGGGCAGGTCGATGTGCACGTGGTATCCGCCCGCCAGCAGCAGCGGGACCACCACCACCGGGCCGCGGGCGGCGTCGAGGACGTCGGCGAGGAGGGGCGAGCTGATCTCGAGGTAGCTGAGCTCGACCCGCTGCCCTGGACGGGCCCTGGCGACAGTCCGCGTCAGGGCCGACAGGGTCTCCTCCCCCGCGGCGCTGCGGGTCCCGTGCGCGGCCAGGACGAGTGTGGGCATCACATCCCCGCCTCGTACTGGCACGCGAGCCGGTAGCCGCGCTTGACCACCGTCTCGACGATCCCGCTCGGGCCGAGCGCGCGGCGCAGCCGCGTGATGGCCATCTCCACGGCGTGCTCGGCCGAGTCGCGCGCGATGCTGCCCGGCAGCACGGTACGCAGGTCGGCGCGGGAGACCACATGCCCGGGCTTGTCGGCCAGCCGCTTGAGCACCGCCATCGGGGCGGGCGGCAGCGGCCGCAGCTCGCCGTCCACCACCACGGCGTGGCCGCGGATCTCCAGATGGTGGTCGCCGGCGACCAGCCTGGTGACGCCATGCTCGGGCAGGTGCCTGGCAAGGGCGCGGGCCAGCGCGCCCAGCCGCGAGCGGTCCGGCTGCAGGGTCGGCACGCCGCGCGCGGTCAGCGGCCCCGCGGTGACGGGCCCCACGCAGGCGGCCACGACGGGCCCGCCGAAGGCCGCGAGCAGCGCGTCTTCCAGCCCCTCTGCCCGGGCCATGCCGAGCATGGCGTGTACGGCGGGCGCGCTGGTGAAGGCAACCGCGTCCACCGACCCGGAGATCGTCTGGCTGATCAGGCGGCGCAGCGGCGAGACGTCGCGGTACGGCAGCCACCGGTAGACCGGGATCTCGATCACCTCGGCGCCGGCCTGGCGCAGCGCGGCCACGAAGTCGTCGAGCGGCTCGCCGTGCTGCTGCACCGCGATGCGCCGGCCGCGCAGATCCTGATCGAGCAGATACTGCTTGACCTCCTCGCAGGACTCGGTGGCCGGGGTCCAGTGGTCGTTGAGCCCGGCGGCCCGCACCGCTCCCCTGGCCTTGGGCCCGCGGGTGAGCAGGCGGGCGCCGGACAGGTGCTCGCCCAGGTCGGACGACAACCCCCAGCCTTCGGCGGCGGCCATCCAGCCGCGAAAGCCCACGCCCGTAGTGACGACGACGTCGTCGAGCGGCGATTCGAGGGCGAGTCTGGTGGCGGCGAGCAGGTCGGTGTCCTCCGCCAGGGGGACCAGCCGGATCGCGGGGGCGCTGACCACCCGCGCGCCGCGCCGCTCCAGCAGGGCGCCGAACTCCTCGCGCCGCCGGGTCGCGGTCACACCGACCGTGAAGCCCGACAGCGCGTCGGGCGCCGTCTCCGGCGCGGCGCTGCCTTCCAGGGGGAGCGCACTCATGCCTTTACCTCCAGATATGCGAAGATGCCTGGCCGGGCCCCGAGCACTCGGCCAGGCATCACACGCGCGTGTGACGCAAGTGAGATCACCCTCCGATACTGCTTTCGGGTGGTTTCGCCCACGGGTCTCTCTTGTTACCGCTGTGCTACAAGGCCGCGCATTCGCGATTGGCGGAGGCGATCACGGGAAACCTTTTCCGTGAAGGCGCGGCTTATCGGGGAGTGGCGGGTGACGGTCCGGCCTATTCGCATGTTCGACGATCCTGTGCTCCGCTCGGTCGCGGAGCCGATCCACGACTTCGATCGGGAGCTGCGGCGGCTGGTGAAGTCGCTGACCGCCACGATGCGGGCGCAAGCCGGCCGCGCGGGGCTCGCGGCCCCGCAGATCGGGGTGCCGGTGCGGGTGCTGGTCTACGGCTACGACGGCAGATCAGGCCATCTGGTCAATCCGCGGCTGGAGCTGTCGGAGCGGCGCATCGTCGCCGACGAGGCGTGCCTGTCCGCGCCCGGCGTGTGGTGGCCGCTGGAACGTTCCTACCTGGTCACCGCCCGGGGCCGCGACATGTTCGGCAAGCCCGTGACGGTGCGGGCGCTCGGCGTGCTGGCGCGAGTGCTGCAGCACGAGACCGACCACCTGGACGGCGTGTTGTTCAGCGACCACCTCGAAGCGGCTGAGCGGGAACGCTTTCTCGCGGCAGCCCTGCCACGCTGAGCTCCCGTCGCTGCTCCGGATCGGTGCCACCCCAGACGCCGTACGCCTGCCGGGTGGCCAACGCGTACTCCAGGCACGGCTCGCGCACGGGGCACCTGTGGCACACCGACTTGGCCCGCTCAACCTGCGACTGGCTCGGCCCCTCCAGGGAGATCGGGAAGAACAATTCCGGGTCCAAGTCGAGGCAGGCGGCTCTGCGTGTCCAGTCGAGCATCATCATGACGTTCGCGCCTACCCAGGCCGCAGGCGGTCATACCTCGCCGAGCAGCCGGTCCCAGTCGGACAGGAACCGGCCGAGCCCGTAGCGGGCCAGCGCCGCGGCCCGCGCCGCCTTGCCGGCCTGCGCGGCGCTCTCGGGGTCGGCGGCGAAGGCGTGCAGGGCGTCGGCCAGCACGTGGACCTTCGTGGACAGCACCCCGGCCTCCGGCGGCACCGCTTCGACGGCCTCGGTGGCGGCCAGCCCGACGACCGGCATGCCCAGGGTCATGGCCTCGATGAGGGCCAGCCCCAGGGAGGTCCACCGGTAGGGGTGCAGGTAGACCCGCCGCCTGGCCAGCTCGGCGTGCATGACGTGCTGCGGCAGGTCCTCGTAGGCCCGGTACGGCAGCCCGTTCACCTTCATGCCGAACACGTCGAGCGGGACCCGCTCGGCGAAGCGTGGCAGCAGGTCGGTGCCGGCGACCCGGGTGCGGCGCACCGGCTCGTTGACCACGACGCCGGCCCGGGGCAGCTCGCCCGTGTAGAGGTGGCCGGGGTCCGGGACGCCGTGCTCGATGACGCGCGTGGGCGCCTTGCCGTTGTCCCAGTAGAGGTCGTTGAAGTGGGTGACGTGGACGAGCGTGATGCCGGCCTGGCCGGCCAGCGGGTGCCGGGTGGCGGGCACGTCGCCCTTGGGCGTGTTGTGCTCGACGTAGATTCCCGGCACGTCGCGGCCGAGCCATGCGCGGGCCAGGTCGATCTCGTGCGGCCGCTGGTAGACGGCCACGTCGACGGGCTCGTCGCGGAGCCGGTCCCACGGCACCTCGCGGGCGCTGTCCGGCCAGTCGTAAGTGGCCGCCCGCCCCCGCCCGTCCGGACCCCGACCGGGGACGAGCGGCAGCACGTACGTGTGCCTGCCGCGGATGAAGGCGCTCGTCCAGGAGCCGTGCACGTGCCAGAGGAGGATCCTCACCAGCGGCTCCAGCCCATGGCGCGGGCCCACGGCGCGGAGACGCGGGCGCCGGCGGGCACGGGGCCTTCGGCGTCGCTGAGCACACGGTCCACGACGTCGGTCAGGTCGTCGGCGACCTCGGGGGCCTGCTCGATCTCCTCCGGTCGCGTCTGCTCGGTCGGGACGAGGATGCCCCTGGCGCCGGCGGCCCTGGCGGCCTCCATGTCCCTGCCGATGTCGCCGACCACCACGCAGTCGCGGGGGCTGACGTCGAGCACGGCGGCGGCCCTGATCACGAGCCCGGGCGCGGGTTTGCGGCAGGTGCAGCCGTCGGCGTCGTCGTGGACGCAGATCGCCCACGCGTCGAACGGGCCGAGCAGCTCCTCCACCCTCGCGTTCACCTGGTCCATCTCGTCCGGGGAGACCAGGCCCTTGGCCACGCCCGACTGGTTGGTCACCACGGCCACCGGCACCTCGGCGCGGCGCAGCCGGCCCAGCGCCTCCAGCGCGCCCGGCATCGGCTCGACCCGCCTCGGGTCGCCGTTGTAGGGCACGTCCCTGATCAAGGTCCCGTCCCGATCGAAGAGCACGGCGCCGGGACGTCGCTTTTCGAACACCTTTCACCTCCGTCGCATGCCGGGCAGCTACCCGGGGACCGAACCGGCAAACAACTACTTACAGTGACAAAGCGCAGGGCGCCGCACCTGTTTCCGCACCTCCGGGGCCTGCGGCAGGTTTGAGGACCGCTTCTCTCGGTAGCCGTTCACGACATCCCGAGGGGGGACATATGCGATTTCTCGGCATTAACGCGATCTTTCATGACCCGGCGGCGGCACTGGTGGCCGACGGGAGGATCGTGGCCGCGGCGGAGGAGGAACGCTTCAGCCGCCGCAAGCACGGCAAGCGGCCGGTGGCGTTCTCGGCGTGGGAACTGCCCGAGCAGGCCGCCGCCTGGTGCCTGAGCGAGGCGGGTCTCGCCCCCGAGGACATCGACGCGGTCGCCTATTCGTACGACCCGGCGCTGGTGACGCAGCGCCCGGACGGCGACTGGGAGGACCTGCGCACGACGTACGCGGTGCGCGCTCCGCTGTTCCTTGCCACGGCATTGCCGGGCTTGGACCCCGGCCAGGTCCGCTACGTGCCGCATCACGTGGCGCACGCCGCCTCGGCGGGGCTGGCCTGCCAATGGTCGACGGAGGGACGCGACTGCGCGGTGCTGGTGTGCGACGGCCGTGGCGAGAACGTCTCCCACCTGGCGGGCCGCTACCGCGACGGCGAGCTGGACGTCCTGGCCACCCAGGAGCTGCCGCACTCCCTCGGCCTCATGTACGAGGACGTCACCGAGCACCTCGGCTTCCTGCGCTCCTGCGACGAGTACAAGGTCATGGCGATGGCCTCCTACGGCACGCCCCGCCACCTGGAGGCGCTGCGCGAGGCGATCTACCCGACCGGCGACGGCGGTTTCCGCGTCGAGCCCGTCGACTGGAACCTCTACGCCAAGGCCCTGCCCAAGGGCGGCGCCTGGACCTCCGACCACGCCGACCTGGCCGCCAGCGTGCAGGCCAGGCTGGAGGAGGTGCTCATGGAGCTCGTGCGCTGGCTGCACGGGCGCACCGGCGAGCGGCGGCTCGCGCTGGCCGGCGGCGTGGCGCTGAACTGCGTGGCCAACACCCGGCTGCTGGACGAGGGGCCGTTCGACGAGGTGTGGGCACAGCCCGCGGCCGGCGACTCCGGGACCGCGCTGGGCGGCGCGCTGCACCTGGCGCAGGCCTACGGCGAGCCGGCCGCCCCCATGCCGACCGCGGCGCTGGGGCGCGGCTTCACCGACGAGGAGCTGGGGGCGTGGCTGGAGGTGGCCCGCGTGCCGCACACCCGGCCCGCCGACCTGGCCGCGGCGGTGGCCGCCGAGCTGGCCGCCGACAAGATCGTGGCCTGGTTCCAGGGGCGGGCCGAGTACGGGCCGCGGGCGCTCGGGCACCGGTCGCTGCTGGCCCATCCCGGGCACGCGCACAACACCGAGCGGCTCAACGACGTGAAGGGCCGTGAGCAGTTCCGGCCGATCGCGCCGATGGTGCTGGAGTCGCGGGCGGCCCAGATCTTCGGACGGGGGCCCGTGCCGTCGCCGTACATGCTGTTCGTGCACGACGTGCACCCGGACTGGGCGGCACGCATCCCGGCGGTCGTGCACGTGGACGGGACCGCCCGCATCCAGACGGTCTCCCCCGCCGCCGAGCCGCTGATGGCGCGGGTGCTGGCGGAGTTCGAGGCCCGCACGGGGCTGCCGGTGATCGTCAACACGAGCCTGAACACCGCGGGGCGGCCCATGGTGGACGACCCGCGTGACGCGCTCGAATGCTTCGGGTCGGCGCCGGTGGACGTGCTCGTGCTCGGGCCGTACGTGGTGCGGCGCGGGGAGGTGTTCGCCTCGTGATCACCGTCGTGATCCCCACCATCGGACGGCCGACGCTCGGCGACACGGTCGCCGCCGTGGGCTCCGGGGTGCCGGTGATCGTGGTGGACGATCGGGTTACGGATCGCGATCGAGCGGGTACTCTTCGTTGTGGCGGTGGCAGTCGCACGAAGGAGCGTGGTGTGACGCTGCCGTCCTTTTCTCATGAGCGCCTACGAGTCGTCCGATCGGGCGGCCGGGGACCCGCCGCGGCGCGCAACGCCGGGTGGCGGGCCGCGGACACGCCCTGGGTGGTGTTCCTCGACGACGACGTGATCCCCGAACCCGGGTGGGCCGAGACGGTCTGGAAGGACCTGGTGGACCTGCCCGAGGACGTGGCGGGCAGCCAGGGGCGCATCGTGGTGCCGCTGCCGTCCGGCCGGCGGCCGACCGACGCCGAGCGCAACACCGCCGGGCTGGCGCGGGCGCTGTGGGTGACGGCCGACATGGCCTACCGGCGATCGGTGCTGGAGGCGGTCGGCGGATTCGACGAACGCTTCCCCCGGGCCTACCGGGAGGACGCCGACCTCGCGCTGCGGGTCGCGCGGGCGGGCCACCGGCTCGTGCGCGGCGACCGGGTGACGGCGCATCCGGTGCGGCCGGACGGGTTCTGGGCCAGCGTGCGCTTCCAGCGGGGCAACGCCGACGACGCGCTGATGCGGCACGTGCACGGGCCCGGATGGCGGGCGGCCATCGGCGGCGGCCGTGGGCGGCTGCGAACGCACGCGGTCACCACGGCGGCTGGGCTGGCGGCGCTGATCCTGGCCGCACGGGGTGTCATCGGGGCTCGCCGCGAGGCCCTGGGGCGGGGCCCGGCGGTCCTGGCCGGACTCGCCGGGGCGGTGTGGGCCGCCTTGACGGCGGAGTTCGCGTGGCGGCGGATCGCGCCGGGGCCGCGTACCCCCGATGAGGTGTGGCGGATGGTCGTCACCAGCGTGGTGATCCCGCCGGTCGCATGCGCGCACCGGCTGCGGGGGGAATGGAGGGTGCGGCGATGAGCGCTCGCGTGCCGGGAGCGGTGCTGTACGGTGTGGGCCCGTGCACGACGGTGGGCGCCGCGAGATGCGGCTCCGCCGTGAAGGCCACGCCCGCGAGGGCGAGGGCCGAGCAGACCGAACGGGCCGCCGCCAAGAGCGCCGGCGGCCGGGGGCGGGTGCTGGTGGCGCGGCTCGACGACGCCGGGGACGTGCTACTGACCGGCCCCGCCGTCCGGGCCGTGCGCACGCTGGCCGAGGAGGTCGTCTTCCTGGCCGGCCCGAACGGCAGGGCGGCCGCGGAGCTGCTGCCCGGCCTGGACCACGTCGTGGAGTGGCAGGCACCGTGGATCGACCACACTCCCCCGCCCGTCAGCAAGGCGCACGTCGCCGGCCTGGTCGGGCGGCTGCACGGCATCGACGAGGCGGTGGTCCTCACCTCGTTCCACCAGTCGGCGCTCCCGCTGGCACTGCTGCTCAGGCTGGCCGGCGTCCGCAGGATCACGGCGATCAGCAACGACTACCCCGGCTCGCTGCTCGACGTGCGCCACGTCGTGGACGAGAGCCTCGACGTGCCCGAGGCCGAGCGGATGCTGGCCGTGGCGCGGGCGGCGGGGTTCGAGCTGCCACCGGGCGATGACGGCAAACTCGCTGTTCAGCGGCCATTGCCGGATATAGACAAATTTACGGGGCATTTGCCCAGCGTCGGCGCCGATGCCGGCAAAAGCACGTATGTCGTGGTGCACCCGGGGACGTCGGCGCCCGCGAGGACATGGCCGGCCGAAAAGCATCGGCAGGCCGTGCGCGAGCTGGCGCAAGACGGGCATCGCGTCGTCGTGACCGGCACGGAGCGTGATCTCACGGCCTACGTGGCCGGCGACCACGCAGCCGACCTCGGCGGCGCGACCACTCTCGGCGAACTGGCCGCCGTGCTGGAACACGCCAGCGTGCTCGTGGCCGGCAACACCGGCCCCGCGCACCTGGCCGCGGCGGTCGGCACGCCGGTCGTGAGCCTCTTCGCCCCCGTCGTCCCGGCGGCGCGGTGGGCCCCGTACGGGGTACCCGCGGTGCTGCTCGGCGATCAGCAGGCGCCCTGCAAGGACAGCAGGGCGCGCACGTGCCCGATCCCCGGACACCCATGCCTGTCCCAGGTGACAAGTGAGCAGGTGGTCAAGGCAGTGAGGGAGCTGACTCAGTGAAGGTCGATCTCATCTCCGAGCACGCCGACCCGCTGGCCGCGGTCGGCGGCGTCGACGCGGGCGGCCAGAACGTGCACGTCGCCGCGCTGGCCGTCGCGCTGGCCGAGCGCGGGCACACGATCACGGTCCACACCCGGCGCACGTCGACGTCGCAGCCGGCGTCGGTGCCCCTGGCGCCCGGCGTCACGGTCGAGTACGTGCCGGCCGGTCCCCCGGTGCCGATACCGAAGGACGAGCTGCCACCGTACATGCCGGAGTTCACCGACCGCCTCGCCGACCACTGGGCGATCGATCCGCCGGACATCGCGCACGCCCACTTCTGGATGAGCGGGCAGGCGGCGCTGCAGGCGGCGGCCGACGGCATCCCCGTGGTGCAGACGTTCCACGCCCTGGGCACGGTCAAGCGGCGCTGGCAGGGCGAGGCGGACACCAGCCCGGCGCACCGCCTCGACACCGAGCGCGAGATCGGCAAGCGGGCCGACGCGGTGCTCGCCACCTGCAGCGACGAGGTGGGCGAGCTGTGCGCGATGGGCGTTCCCGCGCAGCGGATCATGGTCGTGCCGTGCGGGGTGGACCTGACGGCGTTCTGCCCGGACGGGCCGGTGGCGCCGCGCCCGGGGGGGCAGATGATCCTGTGCATCGGCCGGATGGTGCCGCGCAAGGGCGTGGACACCGTCATCGCGGCGCTGCACCGGCTGCCGGGCGCCGACCTGGTGATCGCCGGCGGCAGCCCCGACGACGCGGAGGCCGTCAGGCTGCGCGAGCTGGCCGCCGCGTACGGCCTCGACGAGCGGGTGCACGTGATCGGCAGCGTGCCACGCGCGCAGGTGCCGGCGCTCATGCGCGCGGCCGACGTCGTGGTGACGGTGCCGTGGTACGAGCCGTTCGGCATGGTCCCGGTCGAGGCGATGGCGTGCGGCGTCCCCGTCGTGGCCTCCGCGGTCGGCGGGCACCTGGACACGGTCGCCGGCTGCGGCGTGCTGGTGCCGCCCCGCCGCCCGCGCGCGCTGGCCAGGGCGCTGAAGGACGTGCTCGGCGACCCGGACAAGCGGGCCGGGCTCGGGGCGGCGGGGGCCAGGCGGGCCCGAGAGAGGTACGGCTGGCCCCACGTGGCCGAGCGGACCGAGGCCGTGTACACGCAGGTCATCGACGGCAAGCTGTGCGGTCTGGCGGCTCTGGGGGGTTGATCGTGGACGTTCATCTGGAAAAGCTCTGGACCACGCTGGAGAAGGTCGACGGCCAGGCGGCCGGGGTGCGCGCGTGGGGCGCGAAGCTGGCCGGCGTGCTGAGCTCCGGGGGCCGGCTGCTGGTCTGCGGCAACGGCGGCTCGGCGGCCGAGGCGCAGCACCTGACGGCCGAGCTGGTGGGCCGGTTCAGGGACGACCGGCCGCCGTACGCGGCGATCCCGCTGCACGCCGACGGCTCGTCGCTGACGGCGATCGCCAACGACTTCGGCGCCGAGGAGGTCTACGCCCGCCAGGTGCGCGCGCACGGCCGGCCCGGCGACGTGCTGCTGTGCCTGTCCACCAGCGGCACCAGCCCGAACGTGCTGGCCGCGGCCAAGGCGGCGCAGGAGGGCGGGATTCTGGCCTGGGCCATGACCGGGCCGGCGCCCAATCCGCTGGCCGGACTGTGCGACGACGCGGTGGCCGTGCCGGCTGAGGAGACGGCGACCGTGCAGGAGGTGCACCTCGCGCTGATCCACTTGCTGTGTGATGCGATGGAGGAGGCGCTCTAATGGGTCCGCTCGTGGTGCTCGGGGACACGTTGCTCGATGTGGACGTCGAGGGCGAGGCGGAGCGGCTGTGCCCGGACGCGCCCGTCCCGGTGGTGGACCTCACCGCCGAGCAGGCGCGCCCCGGCGGGGCCGGCCTGGCCGCGCTGCTGGCCGCCCGCGACGGCGCCGACGTCGTGCTGATCACCGCGATCGGCGACGACCCGGACGGGCACCGCCTGTGCGGGCTGCTGTCGGGAGAGCTCGACCTGGTACGGCTGCCGCTGCGCGGCGGCACCGTACGCAAGACCAGGGTCAGGGCCAGAGGCCAGACGCTGGTCAGGCTGGACACCGGGGATGGCACGGCCAGGTACGCCCCCAGCCAGGCGGCCGCTGAGGCGATCGCCGGGGCCGGCGCGGTGCTGGTGTCCGACTACGGCAGAGGCGTGGCCAAGATGGCCGGCGAGTTGCTGCGCGACAGCGCCGTGCCGGTGGTGTGGGACCCGCACCCGAGAGGCGAGCGCCCCATGCCGGGCTGCGCGCTGCTGACGCCGAGCGAGGCCGAGGCGCGGGTGTTGTGCCCGTCCGCCTACCGCAGCCCCGACCAGGCCGCCCGCCGGCTGGTGCGGGAGCTGCGGGCCAGGGCGGTGGCCGTCACGACGGGCGCGTGCGGGGCCGCGCTGGCCGTCGAGGGCGGGCCGCTCATCCGGGTGCCGCCGCCCGTGCGGGCCGGCGGCCACGACGCGTGCGGCGCGGGCGACCGGCTGGCCGCCGCCGCGGCCCTGGCGCTGCGCGACGGCCACGGCGCCGCGGACGCGGTGGCGATCGGCGTCGGCGAGGCGTCTCGTTTCGTGGAGCGCGGCGGTGCCGCCTCCATCAAGATCCAGGAGCAGCGGCTCGGCGACCGGCCCCGCACGGCGCTGGAGGTGGCCAGGCTCACCCGCGCCAACGGCGGCCGGCTGATCGCCACGGGCGGCTGCTTCGACCTGCTGCACGCGGGCCATGTGAGCCTGTTGCGGCGGGCCAGGGCGCTGGGCGACGCGCTCGTCGTCTGCGTCAACTCCGACGCCTCGGTACGCCGGCTGAAGGGCCCCGCGCGACCCATCGTGGACGCGCGTGACCGGGTGGAGGTGCTCAGGGCGCTCGGCTGCGTGGACGCCGTGCTGGTGTTCGAGGAGGACACCCCGGCCCGCGCCATCGAGCTGCTGCGCCCCGACGTGTGGGTGAAGGGCGGCGACTACGAGGGGGAGGTCCTGCCCGAATCCGAGGTCCTGGCCAGGCTCGGCGCGCAGATCGTCGTGCTGAGCACCCTGCCGGGACGTTCGACAACGAATCTGATCAGGGAGATCCAGTGAACATCTTGATTACCGGGGGAGCCTCCGGGCTCGGTCTGGCCACCGCCGAGGCCGTGGAGAAGGAGGGCTGGCGGGCGCTGGTCGTCGACGTCCGAGAGCCGGACCAGCGCTTCGATCATGTCACCGCCGACCTGGCCGACCGCGGCGAGGCCGAGCGGGCGGTACGCGAGCTGGCCGAGCGGGCCGGCGGCCTGGACGGCGTGGTGACGGCCGCGGGCATCGACGCGTGCGGGCGTCTGGAGGACGTGCCGGCCGACGACTGGGAGCGGGTCATCAAGGTGAACCTGCTCGGCACCGCGTCCGTCGTCCGTGCGGCACTGCCGTACCTGAAGCACACCCGCGGCAGGGTCGTCACCTGCGCGTCCACGCTGGGGCTGCGGCCGCTGAGCGACGCGTCGGCGTACTCGGCGTCGAAGTTCGGCGTCGTCGGCCTCACCCGGGCGCTGGCGGTGGAGCTGCGCGGCGAGGTGGGGGTGACCCTGCTCATTCCGGGCGGCATGCGGACGAGCTTCTTCGACGGGCGGCCGGAACAGTACAAACCGGGTCCCGAGGCTGGGCTGAACGATCCGGCCGACGTCGCGCAGACCGTGGTGTTCGCGCTGCGGCAGCCGGCCGGATGCGAGGTGAGAGAGCTCGTCGTGTGCCCCTCGACGGAGACGTCATGGCCCTAGAGCTCTTGGTGCTGCGCGGGCTCGGTCTCGGCGATCTGCTCACGGCCGTGCCCGCGCTGCGGGCCCTGCGCCAGGCGTTCCCGCGGCACCGGATCACCCTGGCCGCGCCGCGGACGCTGGAGGCCCTGCTGCCGCTGACCGGCGCGGTGGACGGCCACGTGGATGTGTCGGGGCCGGGCCCCGTACCGATGGACAGGGTGCCGTTCGAGCGGCCGGACATCGCGGTCAACCTGCATGGAAAGGGGCCGCAGAGCATCGACGCGCTGCGGCGCACCGAGCCGGCGCGGCTGATCAGCTTCGGCACGGGACCGCCGTGGCAGGACGGCGTGCACGAGGTGCGGCGCTGGTGCGGGCTGCTGGAGTGGCACGGCATCCCAGCCGATCCGGGCGACCTGACGCTCGGCATCTCCGACCGTACGGGGCCGGCGATCGTGCACCCGGGGGCCGCCTTCCCGGCGCGGCGCTGGCCGCCCGACCGGTTCGCGCAGGTCGCGGCCACGCTGGACGACGTCGTCGTCACCGGCACCGCCGAGGAGGTGCCCATCGCCAGGAAGGTCGCCGAGCTGGCCGGGCTGCCGCCCGAGCGCATGCTGGCCGGCCAGACGTGCCTGGCCGACCTGATCGACCTGGTCAGCAGGGCCAAACTGGTGGTCTGCGGCGACACCGGCGTCGCGCACCTGGCGACGGCGTTCTGTGTGCCGTCGGTGGTGTTGTTCGGGCCGGTCTCGCCGGCGTTGTGGGGCCCGCCGCCCGGCTGGCGCCACGTGGCGCTGTGGGCCGGGCGCAACGGGGATCCGCACGGCCAGCGGGTCGATCCCGGCCTGCTGAAGATCGAGGTTTCCGAAGTCGTCGACGCTGCGTTGGAGGTCACGTCATGAGGGCTCTGGTCACCGGGGGCTCCGGATTCCTCGGCTCTTACCTGTGCGAGCGGCTGCTGGAGGAGGGGGCGGAGGTCGTCTGCATGGACAGCTTCCTGACCGGCGGGCCGCGCAATGTCGAGCATCTGATGGACCGGCCGGAGTTCCGGCTCATCGAGTGCGACCTGACCGGCTTCGTGCACGTGCCGGACCGGCTGGACCTCGTCCTGCACTTCGCCTCGGCCGCCTCGCCGGCCGACTACCTGCGCTATCCGATCGAGACGCTGCGGGTGGGCAGCGTGGGCACGCTGCACGCGCTGGGGCTGGCCAGGGAGAAGGGCGCCAGGTTCGTGCTCGCCTCGACCAGCGAGGTGTACGGCGACCCCCTCCAACACCCGCAGAAAGAGACGTACTGGGGGAATGTGAACCCGGTCGGCCCGCGCAGCGTGTACGACGAGGCCAAGCGCTTCGCCGAGTCGCTGACCACGGCCTACCGCCACTCGCGCGGCACCGACACCGGCATCGTGCGGATCTTCAACACGTACGGCCCGCGCATGCGCCCGTTCGACGGGCGGGCGATCCCGACGTTCATCAGGCAGGCGCTGACCGGCGAGCCGATCACCATCACCGGCGACGGCGCGCAGACCCGCTCGATCTGCTACGTGGACGACACCGTGTCGGGCATCCTGGCCATGGCCCGCAGCGACTTCGCCGGGCCGGTCAACATCGGCAACCCGGACGAGCTGACCATGCTGGAGCTGGCCACGACGATCAGGGAGCTGGCCGGGTCGTCGTCGCCGATCGTGTTCGTCGACCGGCCCGCCGACGATCCCAAGGTCAGGAGGCCGGACACGACGCTGGCGGCCGAGCAGCTGGGCTGGCGGGCCAAGGTGCCCGCCCAGGAGGGGCTGCGCCGCACGATCGCGTGGTTCTCGGCCGAGCTGGCCGCGATCGAGCGGCTCGAGCGGGTGCGGGCCTGAGCGGGGGACGGGCGCCGCGAGCGCGGCGCCCGTCCCGGCGCGGGTTTTCGCGAGGGTTAGAGCGCGACGCCGAGCAGGGCGTCGGCCAGGTCCTTGACCAGGGCGGGGGCGTCGGGATCCGAGCCGCCGCCGGCGAGGGCGGCCTCGGTCCAGGCATCGATCGCGGCCAGCGCGGCCGGCGAGTCGAGGTCGTCGGCCAGGCGCTCACGCACTCGCGCCAGCAACGCGCCGGCGTCCGGGCCGGAGGCCAGGCGGACGGCCGAGCGCCAGCGGGCCAGCCTGCGCTCGGCGTCGGCGATCAGGGCGGGGACGTAGGTCCAGTCGGCGCGGTAGTGGTGGGCCAGCAGCACGAGCCTGACCGCCATCGGGTCGTGCTCCCGGCGCAGTTTGGAGACGAAGACCAGGTTGCCCTTGGACTTCGACATCTTCTCGCCGTCGAGGCCCACCATGCCGGCGTGCGTGTAGAACTTGGCGAACGGCCACTCCCCCGTGGCCGCGTGCCCCTCGGAGGCGCCGCACTCGTGATGAGGGAAGATCAGGTCGGAGCCGCCGCCCGCCACGTCGTAGCCGGCGCCGAGGTTGTCCAGGGCGATCGCGGTGCACTCGATGTGCCAGCCGGGGCGGCCCTTGCCCAGCGGCGACTCCCAGGCCGGTTCGCCCGGCCGCTCGGCCCGCCACAGCAGCCAGTCGAGCGGGTGGCGCTTGCCGGCCCGGTCCGGGTCGCCGCCGCGCTCGGCGAACAGGGCCAGCATCTCGGTCTCGTCGTAGCCGGACACCTGGCCGAACTTGGGGGCGTCGGCCACGCTGAAGTAGACGTCGCCGTTGAGGGAGTACGTGACGCCCTTGGCCGACAGCTTGGCGATCAGCTCCGCCACCCCGCCGACGACCTCGGTGACGCCGACGTATTCGCGGGGCGGCAGGATCCGCAGCGCCTCCATGTCGCCGCGGAACAGCTCGATCTCCCGCTCGGCCAGGTCCTGCCAGCCGATGCCGGTCTGGGCGGCGCGCTCCAGCAGCGGGTCGTCCACGTCGGTGGCGTTCTGCGTGTAGTGGACCTCGTGGCCCGCGTCCCGCCACAGCCGGCCGACCAGGTCGAAGGCGTGGTAGGTGTTGGCGTGGCCGAGGTGCGTGGCGTCGTAGGGGGTGATGCCGCAGACGTACATCCTGGCGGTCGGCCCGGGATCGGTCTGCCGCACCTGCTGGGCGGAGGTGTCGTAGAGACGCAGCGGAATGCTCTCACCAGGGAGCTTTGGAACGTTCTGGGCAGACCACGATCTCATGTCCCTGAGCCTATCCGTCCCGTTCTGCGGTCAGGTCGGTGAAGTCGTACGTCACACCGTCCGGCGCGAGCGCGACCTCCATCACCGACAGGGAGGCGAAGACCCGGCCGTCGGGGAGCTCATGGCGGACGATGAGCGCGCCGGGGTCGGCGGACGGCGCCGCCGTGATCAGCTCCCGCCAGACCTCGGTCTCGAATCTGGGCAGGTAGGCGACGACCCGCTCGCTGGCCGGGTCAAGGCCCGAGTTGACGATCATGCTGGTGCCCTCGGGCAGGCCGGAGACGGTGCTGCGCTCGCCGTCCCAGCTGAACAGCCGCACCCGCGCCCCATCGGCCGGCAGGTCGGCGAGCACCAGGTGAAAAGGGTCGTAGCGGGTCAGGTCCGCGTCGGGCAGCTCGCCCGTGTAGGCCGCCCGCAGCGCCAGGTCGCCCCGCGAGATCTTCGTCGTCTCGGGCGCGGGGATGCCGGAGGCGTTGAGGAGAGCGGCGGCGCGGCGGGCCGCCGGGTGGAGAGCCAGCCAGGTGCCCCCGGCCTTCAGGTCACGCCCGCCGATCACGCCCGGGTAGTCCGGCCAGTGCTCCCCCGGCCCTTCCCATGGACGGTCGGCGAACTCGTCTCTCACACCCATGAGGGTCAGTGGCTGCCCGGTTCTCACGATCAGCGTGCACATGGGCAAAGGGTATTAAACCGGCGCAGGCGATCAGATGGGGGGCCAGGGAATGGCGGGCCAGCCCTCCGACGGGTAGGGGTGCACGCCGGTGTCCAGCAGCCGCCTGACCCGCTGCCAGGTGGCCTCGACCTCCGCCAGCGTCAGCAGCTCGCGCAGCCTGCGCCCGAGCGCGCCGGACTCCAGGTCGCGCTCCAGCTTGGCCAGCACGGCCACCGCCTCCCTGGCCAGCGGCTTGCCGCGCCACTGCCACAGCACCGTGCGCAGCTTGTCCTCGACGGAGAAGCACACCCCGTGGTCCACCCCGTAGACGTGCCCCGTCGGCAGCGGCAGCAGGTGACCGCCCTTGCGGTCGGCGTTGTTGACCACCGCGTCGAACACCGCCATCCGGCGCACCACCGGGTTGCGGCTCTTGACCAGCCGCATGAGGTCGATCTCGCGCTCGGTATCGATCCACAGCTGCACCATGCCGGGGCCGAAGGGGCCCTCGCGGTAGACCGTCGGGGGCACGATGCGCCAGCCGGTCGCCTGCGACACCTCGTAGGCGGCCACCTCGCGGGCGGCCAGGGTGCCGTCGGGGAAGTCCCACAGCGGGCGCTCGCCGCGCACCGGCTTGTAGACGCAGGCGGCCGAGCTGTCGCCCAGCTTGACCGAGCAGTAGAGCGTCATGTTGGTGGCCTCGACGAGGCGTCCGGCCACCTCCAAGCGGCCGTCGCGGAGCAGCGTGAGGGCGTCCTCGTCATGCATGCCCGGCGGGTTGGACGGTTTGACGGCCGGTTCGCTCTCCGGAGCGGTCACAAGGCCTCCTTCGTCGGCCTCGTGACCAAGGTGCTGCGTCTGATTGTTCCCTCGCTTCGCTCGCTCACAAGGCCTCCTTCGTCGGCCTCGTGACCAAGGTGCTGCGTCTGATTGTTCCCTCGCTTCGCTCGCTCACGTAGCCGCCTCACCCCCGCGGTATCCGTTGAGGCGCACGCAGACGTGCCCGGTGGCGTCGAGAGGCTGCCCGCACAGCGGGCACGGCGGCCGGCCCGCCGCGACGATCTGCAGGGCCCGCTGGGTGAAGGCGCGCGCGGCGCCCGCGCTGATCCGCACGCGCAGCACCGCGGGGTCCGGGCCCTCGAGATCTTCCTCCTCGATGACCTCCTGCGCCTCGATCACCACCTGGGATCTCTCCGCGTCCCACGCCAGCGCCATGGTGCCCACCCGGAAGTCCTCCGCGACCGGCACGTCGAGCGGCGCGTCGTCGGCCAGGTCGGCCGGCGCCAGTGCGGGCACGTGCGCGGTGCCCCCGCTGAGCCGCAGCACCTCGTCGAGCAACTCGTCCAGCCTGCCCGCGAGCGCGGCCACCTGTAGCTTCTCCAGCGCCACCGTGGTCAGTCTGCCCTCGGCCCTGGCCTGCAGAAAGAAAACCCGCGCGCCCGGCTGCCCGAGGGCACCGGCGACGAACCTCTCTGGTGGGTCGTAGTCGAAGACCGGCATAGCCTGACCTTACGTGGTTCCGGACCCGCCGCCGACGGCGGCATCGCTCCCGGTGATGTTTTCTCCCCCGTCTTTCTCCTCCGAATCCTCGGGAAGCCGCAATTCCCCCATATCGTTGAGTCTGAGAACAAAGGGACGCAAGGGGGCATAGCGAATGACGGTGAGAGCCGCCGGATCAGCCGTTATCCGCTGAAACTGATCCAGGTGGAGCCCCAGAGCGTCGGCGACGATCGACTTGATCACGTCGCCGTGACTGCAAACCAGGTAGACAGCCTTCTCCCCCAGGCGTTGATTCCACTCCCGGACCGCCGAGACGGCCCTCTGTTGCATTCCGGCCAGCGACTCCCCATCCGGAAATGTCGCCGCGCTCGGGTGCGCCTGCACCACCTGCCACAGCGGCTCGCGGGCGAGCTCCTTCAGCGGCCGCCCGGTCCAGCCGCCGTAACCGCACTCGATGAACCGCTCGTCGACCTCCACGCCGAGCTCCCGGCCCTCGGCCACCGCTTCGGCCGTTTCCCTGCAGCGTTCGAGCGGGCTGGAGACGATGGCGTCCAGCCTGACGCCCGCGATGCGCTCGGCGAGCGCGGCGGCCTGCACCCGGCCCGCCTCGCTCAGCCGCACCCCCGGAGTGCGGCCGGCCAGCACCGGCCCGGTGAGGTGGGTCAGCCCGTGCCGGGCCAGTAGCAGCGTGGTCACCCCGCAAGTGTCGCAGGCGTCGATCACCGTGTCGAAGCCGGGCGGACGGGCGTGGGTGGCGCGGGCCGCCGAGGCACGACGTCGAGGCCGCCCGAGCGGTAACCTGGCGGGATCATGGAGCAGCGCTATGTCGGCCACAGCGGCCTGTCGGTGTCCCGGCTGGGGCTCGGCACGATGACCTGGGGCCGTGACACCGACGCGGACGAGGCGGCCGCCCAGCTCCGCACGTTCGTGGACGCGGGCGGCACGCTCGTCGACACGGCGGACGTCTACACCGGCGGCGACGCCGAGCGGCTCCTCGGCCGGCTGCTGCGCGACTCGGTGCCGCGCGCGGAGCTGGTGATCTCCACCAAGGCCGTGGTGACGCCGGCGGGCCGGCGGCCGCGCGACGCCTCCAGGCGCCACCTGATCGCCGCGGTCGACGACTCGCTCAACCGCCTCGGGCTCGACTACGTCGACCTGTGGCAGCTGCACACCTACGACGAGGAAGTGCCTTTGGAGGAGACGCTCGCCGCGCTCGACGCGATCGTCGCCTCCGGCCGGGCCGTCTACGCGGGCGTGTGCGACTACAGCGGCTGGCAGCTGGCCGCCGCGGCGGTCACCCAGAAAATGATCCCCGGACGCATCCCGATCACCTCGGCTCAGGTGGAATACTCGTTGCTGGCCCGCGAGCCCGAACGCGAGCTGCTGCCCGCCGCGGCCCATCTCGGCGTCGGGGTGCTGGCCTGGTCTCCGCTGGGCCGGGGGGTGCTGACCGGGAAATACCGCACCGGCATCCCGGCCGACTCCCGGGCCGCGGCCCCGCACTTCGCCGATTTCGTACGCCCCTACCTCGACGAGAGGAGCCGCCGGGTGGTCGAGTCCGTCATGACGGCGGCCGACGGGCTGGGGGTGTCGCCGCTGGCCGTGGCCCTGTCATGGGTGCGCGACCAGCCGGGCGTGGCCTCGGCCATCGTCGGCGCCCGTACGCACGCGCAGCTCACCGGGGCCCTGCCGGCCGAGGACGTGGTGCTGCCCATAGAGATCCGAGAGGCCCTCGATGACGTGTCGTCACTTGACTGATCACGAACGAGAGCATCACTCACGTATCACTAGTCGATACCGAATCGCAACTTTACCCGCGAAAAGCCTGCGTCTGACGAGCGATATCCATAAAGATTTCCTTCGGAGGCGAGGCAGGAGGGGACGGATGGGGAGCAGGACCGCGATCTCGGCCGGAGTTCTCGCGGTGGCGCTGTCGGCCGTCCCGGTTGCCGCCCCGGCCGCGGCGGCAGCCACCGCGTCCGCCGCCACGGGCCAGGACTGCGCAAAGGGCGGAGGCCTGCTGTCGGGGGTGACCAACACCCTGTGCGACGTCGTCACCACCGTCACCGACACCGTCGACTCGCTGACCGGCGGCACGACCGACCCGGTGACGAGCGGCGTGGACAAGACCACCGACGACGTGCTCGGCCGGGTCGGCGAGGCGGTCCCGACCGGCACGGCCACCCCGGCAACGCCATCCGAGCCGTCGGCCACGCCGACCAAGACCGGGCTGGTGCCCGAAGGGCTCGTGTGCCTCCCCGTGCTGGCCTGCAAGGACAAGACCGTGCAGGACAAGGGGTCGTCCCCCACGCCCTCCCCCGACCGCACCGGCTCGCGCGACAAGGAATCCACCACCGGGCAGACCGGCGCGCCCACGCCGCCGGAGAGCCGGCCGCAGCAGATGGACAACGAGCGGCCGGTGACCGAGCGGCCGACCGCCGACACGGACGAGCCCCGGGTGGACCTGCTGTGGCCCAACCCGTTCGCGCACGAGCTGACGGTGCCGATGCAGGACCGGCACGTGGTCCGGCCCACGCCGCCGGCCTCCGACGTGCTGGGGACGGCGCTGACGATCGCCTTGCTGGGGTCGGCGGTGCTGGCCGCGCGGATCGTGCAGCAGCGGCGGCAGCGTACGGAGCAGGTCGAGTCGATCCCGTTCGAGCCGGCCCGCGTCGGCAGTGGCCGCCACCGCCTGGCATAGACCGGGGAACGCCCCCGGTCACACGCTCAGGTGCGGCCGGGAGCTCGCCTCGGCGCGGGCCCAGACGTTGCCCGAGGGATCAGGTCAGGCGCCGATGGCGTGGACGCCGCCGTCCACGTGGACGATCTCGCCGGTCGTGGCCGGGAACCAGTCGGACATCAGGGCCACGCACGCCTTGGCGGCCGGGACCGTGTCACCCAGGTCCCAGCCCAGCGGCGCCTTCTCGGGCCAGCTGTCCTCGAACTCCTTGAAGCCGGGGATCGACTTGGCCGCCATCGTCCGCAGCGGCCCGGCCGCGACCAGGTTGACGCGAATGTTCTGCTTGCCGAGGTCACGGGCCAGGTAGCGGTTGCAGGACTCCAGGCCGGCCTTGGCCACGCCCATCCAGTCGTAGACGGGCCACGCCTTGGAGGCGTCGAAGTCGAGGCCGACGACCGCGCCGCCCTCCTTCATCAGCGGCAGGCAGGCCACGGCCAGCGACTTGTACGAGTACGTCGACACCTGCAGCGCGGTGGCGACGTCCTCCCACGAGGTGTTGAGGAAGTTGCCGCCGAGCGCGCTCTGCGGGGCGAAGCCGATCGAGTGGACGACCCCGTCGAGGCCGTCGACGTGCTCGCCGACCCGGGCGGCCAGCGTGTCGAGGTGCTCGGTGTTCTGGACGTCGAGCTCCAGCACCGGCGCCGGGGACGGCAGCCGCTTGGCGATGCGCTCGACCAGGCTCAGCCGGCCGAACCCGGTCAGGACGACGGTGGCGCCCTCCTCCTGCGCCAGCTTGGCCACCGAGAACGCGATCGAGGCGTCGGTGAGCACGCCGGTCACCAGGATCCGCTTGCCTTGGAGAATGCCCACGTCAGTGCCCCATTCCGAGTCCGCCGTCGACCGGGATCACGGCCCCGGTGATGTAGGAGGCGTCGTCGCTCGCCACGAAGCGCACGACACGCGCGACCTCCTCGGGGGCCGCCTGCCGCCCGAGAGGGATGTTCGCGACGATCTTCTCGTGGTCGAGATCGGCCGTCATATCGGTGGCGACGAAGCCGGGCGAGACCACGTTGACCGTGATGTTGCGCGAGCCGTATTCGCGGGCCAGCGAGCGGGCGAAGCCGACCAGGCCCGCCTTGGAGGCGGCGTAGTTGGCCTGTCCCGCCTGGCCGGACAGGCCCACGACGGAGGAGATGAGGATGATCCGGCCGCGCTTGAGCTTCATCATCGGGCGGATGGCCCGCTTGGCCACGCGGTAGGCGCCGGTCAGATTGGCGTCGATGACGTCGGTGAAGGCGTCTTCCTTCATCATGGCCAGCAACGTGTCCTTGGTGATGCCGGCGTTGGAGACCAGGACCTCCACCGGGCCCTGCTCGGCTTCGACCTTGTCGAAGGCCGCCTCGACGTCGGCCGTGCTGGTGACGTCGCAGCGCACGCCGAACAGGCCCTCGGGCGGCTCCCCCGATCGGTAGGTGACCGCGACGGCGTCGCCGGCCGCGGCGAGTTCACGGGCGATCGCGAGGCCTATGCCGCGATTGCCCCCGGTGACGAGTACTGAGCGTGCCATGGAACCTGACGTTATCTCCTACCCGCCGGTATCGGCTTGTCCGGGTGGCACAAGATCACGGGGTTAGGATCGTGGACATGCGCCAGATCGATCCCGATTTCCTGGAGCTGCCGCTGCGGCAGCTGGCGGACGCCGCCTTGCAACGCGCTCGCGACCTCGGTGCCGAACACGCCGACTTCCGGCTCGAACGCGTCAGAGCCGAGACGCTCAGCCTCTACGACACCCGGCTCGAGGGCGCCATGGACGCCGACGACCTGGGCTACGCCGTCCGGGTCGTCAAGGGTGGCACGTGGGGGTTCGCCGCCGGCATCCACCTGACGCCCGAGGCCGCCGCGGTGGTGGCCGAGCAGGCGGTGCGGGTGGCGGAGGTGAGCGCGCCCATCAACAGGGAGCCGATCGAGCTGGCGCCGGAGCCGGTGCACGCCGAGGCCGTATGGGTGTCGTCCTACGACGTGGACCCGTTCGAGGTGCCGCAGGCCGACAAGGTGGGCCTGCTGGCGGCGTGGTCGGCCGGGCTGATGAAGGGCGCCGACCACGTGTCGGCGCGGCTGCTGCAGGTCAAGGAGCAGAAGTTCTACGCCGACACGGCCGGCACGGTGACCACGCAGCAGCGGGTGCGGGTGCATCCCAAGCTCAACGTGATGAAGGCGCACGAGAGCGGCTTCGACGACATGTCGACGATCGCGCCGCCGGTCGGGCGCGGTTATGAATACCTGACGGGCACCGGCTGGGACTGGCCGGCCGAGCTGGACCAGCTGCCGGAGCTGCTGGCGGAGAAGCTGGCGGCGCCGTCGGTCGAGGCGGGCGACTACGACCTGGTGATCGACCCGTCCAACCTGTGGCTGACGATCCACGAGTCGATCGGCCACGCCACCGAGCTGGACCGGGCGCTCGGTTACGAGGCGGCGTACGCGGGCACCAGCTTCGCCACGTTCGACCAGCTGGGTGAGCTGGTCTACGGCTCGCCGCTGATGAACGTGACCGGCGACAGGACCGTCACGCACGGCCTGGCCACGATCGGCTACGACGACGAGGGCGTGCAGGGGCAGAGCTTCGACATCGTCAGGGACGGCATCCTGGTGGGCTACCAGCTGGACCGGCGGATGGCGCTGATGAAGGGGCTCGGGCGGTCCAACGGATGCGCGTTCGCCGACTCGCCCGGGCACATGCCCATCCAGCGCATGGCGAACGTGTCGCTGGTGCCGGCGCCCGACGGGCCCTCGACCGACGAGCTGATCGCCGGGGTCGAGCGGGGCGTCTACATCGTCGGCGACAAGAGCTGGTCGATCGACATGCAGCGCTACAACTTCCAGTTCACCGGGCAGCGGGCGTACCGGATCTCGCACGGCAAGCTGGCCGGGCAGATCAGGGACTTCGCCTACCAGGCGACGACGACGGACTTCTGGTGGTCGATGGAGGCGGTCGGCGGGCCTGACACGTACGTGCTGGGCGGGGCGTTCAACTGCGGCAAGGGACAGCCGGGGCAGGTCGCCCCCGTGAGTCATGGATGTCCGTCGGCGCTGTTCAAGGGCGTGCGGATCCTCAACACCGTGCAGGAGGGTGGGAAGTGACGCCTCAGGAGATGGTGGAGAGGGCGCTGGAGCTCTCCCGGAACGACGGCTGCGTGGTGCTCGTGGACGAGGGGTCCACGGCCAATCTGCGCTTCGCGGGCAACACGCTCACCACGAACGGCGTCGCCCGCTCCTCGCGGCTGACCGTGATCTCGATCGCGGGCGAGGGCGTGGGCGTGGTGTCGCGGGCCTCCGTGCGCGACGAGCAGCTCGCCGACGTCGTGGCGGCGGCGGACGCGGCGGCGCGGGACGCGCAGCCGGCCGAGGACGCCCGCTCGCTCGTCGAGGGCGTGCCTGCGTCGTCGCAATGGGACGCTGACGCGCGTCCGACCGACATCGGGGTGTTCGAGGGGTTCGCGCCGGCGCTCGGCGAGGCCTTCGCCGCCGCCGAGGCGGGCGGCAGGAAACTGTACGGCTTCGCCGAGCATTCGTTCACCACGACCTTCCTCGGCACGTCCACGGGCGTGCGGCTGCGCCACGACCAGCCGACGGGGCGGATGGAGCTCAACGCCAAGTCCGCCGACCTGAAGCGCTCGGCCTGGACGGGCGTGTCCACGCAGGACTTCACCGACGTGGACGTGGCCGCGCTCGACTCCTCGCTGGCGCAGCGGCTGGAGTGGGCCAAGACCCGGGTGGACCTGCCGGCCGGGCGCTATGAGACGCTGCTGCCGCCCAGCGCGGTCGCCGACCTGATGATCTACCTGTTCTGGTCGTCGGGGGCCAGGGACGCGCTGGACGGGCGTTCGGTCTTCTCGAAGCCGGGCGGGGGCACCCGGGTGGGCGAGCAGCTGGGCACGCTCCCGGTGACGTTGTCGAGCGATCCGGCCGCTCCGGGCATCGCGTGCGCGCCGTTCGTGACGGCGCACGCCTCCAGCCGGCAGAGCTCGGTCTTCGACAACGGGCTGCCGCTGGGGCCAACCGAGTGGATCAAGGACGGGCGGCTGGAGGCGCTGCTGCAGACGCGTTACTCGGCGGAGCTGAGCGGGCTGGCGGTGACGCCGGGCATCGACAACCTGATCATGACGGGAGCCGGGGGCGGGCGGTCGCTGGAGGAGATGATCGCCTCCACCCAGCACGGGCTGCTCGTCACCTGCCTGTGGTACATCCGGGAGGTCGACCCGCAGACGCTGCTCGTGACCGGGCTGACCCGGGACGGGGTCTACCTGGTGGAACACGGCGAGGTCGTGGGCGAGGTGACCAACTTCCGCTTCAACGAGAGCCCGGTGGACCTGCTGGGGCGGCTGACGGAGGTGGGGGCGAGCGAGCGGACGTTGCCGCGGGAGTGGAACGACTACTTCCAGCGGACGATCATGCCGCCGGTGCGGGTGCCGGACTTCAACATGTCCACGGTCAGCCAGGCGAGCTGACGACCCGGCAGCCGGTCGCGCCCGTAGGTGAGCAGGTCAGCGGGGGCCGAGGAGGGCGCCGAGGGCGTGGCTGAGGGATTCGCCGACGGTCTTGGCGCAGGCGTCGTAGCCTTCGGGCGGGCCGCCGTACGGGTCGTACACGTCCAGGACGCGCCTGCGGTCGCGGCGGACGGCGGCCGACTGGACGATGGCACGCGCCCGCTCCACCGTGTCGGAGCGGTAGCGCCGGCCTCCGGCCCCGGCGGCGAGCGCGGCGAACTCCGGCAGCGTGAACGTCTTGGGCGCGGCCTCCGGGTCGAGGCCCACGGCGACGGGCACGTGCGCGGCCTCCATCGTCAGCAGCAGGTCCGCCGAGCGGACCAGGTCCCGGTCCAGCATCCGGGCCCGGTGCGCCCGCCCGTCGAGGCCGAGCTTGGCCAGCGCGGCGACGGCGTGCGGCGCCATGGGGTGGCCGACCATGGCGCGCACCCCCGCGCTGGCCGTCGCCATGGGCAGGGGCGCTGACTGGAGCATCGCCCCGGCGATCACTTCTGCCATGGCGGAACGGCAGATGTTGGCCGTACAGACCAGGAGAAGTCGGAATTCGGCACTCACATCGGCCAATCTAACCGCTCAGCTCGGATCACGAGAGGCGGATGGCGCCGGCCCGGCCGCCCCGCGCCCTGCCACCCTCGGGAAGGCCCTCAGAACGCCGCTCAGGCGTCCTCCAGCCGGAAGCCCACCTTCAACCCCACCTGGAAGTGCGCGACCTCACCCGCGTCGATGTAGCCGCGGATCTCGGTCACCTCGAACCAGTCGAGGTGGCGCAGGGTCTGCGCGGCCCTCCGGATGCCGTTGCGGATGGCCTGGTCGACGCTCTCCGTCGACGTTCCGACGATCTCGGTGACCCGGTACGTTCGATCCGTCATCGTCCTCTCCTCCTTACCCGAAGGCCATGATCGCATGACCCCCGTCACCACCCGGGTGCGCCGTCGCACCCGGGTCCTGCGAGGTCTACCGTGGAAGCTATGAAGGGGTGGCGCAGGAAACCAGATGTCCACCAGGTCACCGACGCCAGGCCGTCGCTGTCGGCGGACATCCGCAAGCGCGAGATCAGCTACCTCATCAAGATGGGGCTTCGCACGATCTGCCTGATCCTGGCTGTCGTGGTGCCGGTGCCGTGGCCGTACCGGCTGCTGTTCATCGCGGCCGCGGTCTTTTTGCCATACATAGCGGTAATCGGGGCCAATGAGAGGGGGAAGGCTGCCCCGCCTCCTACCTTTCAGAGCCCTGAAGCTAACCAAACCGAGATACCGCTGCATCGACGCGAGATCGGGTCGTGACTAAGTCTTGACGCATCCCATGGGTTGTAGGTGTACGCTTTAGCCAAGCGCTCCGGTCCCCCGTCGGAGTGCTGGTGCCGGCGTTCCGGGCCCCCGTCGGAACGCCGATGAAGCGACGCCGGGTGGTTTGCCCCCGTAACCACCCGGCGTCGCCCTTTTCTGGCGAACCTTTGCCGGCCGGACGATCTAGTGCGGCCCCCACCAGACAGATCGGTAGGGCCGCTTTCCCGAAATCGTTTACACCCGCGCTCGCCCCAAAATTCACAGGAAACTTTCAGGCGGGCGCGGGCTTGACTTCAAGAGTTCGTTCGAGTGTCAGTCGTCTGTCAGCGTCTCGGTGGTGGCGCGGCCCCAGTTCTTCGCCAATGTGGTCAGTTTCGCCACAGCGTCCTCAGGAGCGGTGCCCGCCCCTTGAGCCAGCCCGAGCAGGTAGGCCGTCAGCGGCGCGGCCGGGCGGGCCACGCCGTGGGCGACCTCCTTGGTCAGGTCGAGAATCTGGTCGCGGTCCACGGTCGCCGGGTCGATGCCCAGCTCCTTGCAGGCCAGCGCGGTCCATTCGTTGAGCACGTTCATACGAGCCTCCTCCAGATCGTCCATTGTGTCGCAGTCGAACCACGGCCGCCCGGGCAGCGCCAGGCGCGTGCCGGCAAGGGGGGCCAGCAGGCCCTTGAGCGAGCGTCCGCCGTAGGAGGCGAGGGCCTGCTTCAGCTCCGTGGCCGGCCAGGCGCCGGCGAGCCACTGCTCGCGCCCGCCGTCGTCCACCATCACCGCGCCGGCGCCGGGGCCGGCGGCGTCGAGCAGGGCCCGTACGTGCGCCACGGTCAGGAACGGCAGGTCGCCGGCGAGCAGCGCCACCCACGGGGCCGTGACGTGTGCCAGACCGGCGGTCAGGGCGGGGATGGGGCCGCTGCCGGGCGGATCCTCACGGGCGAACAGGACACCGGGAAGAGGGCGCTCCGGGCCGACGACGATCGTGCGGCGGGCGCCTGAGGCCGCGGCGACGACGTTCTCGACCAGGGATCTGGCGCCCACGGTGAGAGCGGGCTTGTCCCGCCCGCCCAGCCGCCGCGCCTGTCCCCCGGCCAGGATCACCGCGTCGTAGACCCGCCCCATCGCCGCCGGGCCTAGCCGCCGATGGCGGACATCGGGCGGGACGGCTGGAGGAAGGAAGGGTCGTCGATGCCGTGCCCGGCGCGTTTGCGGGCCACCGCCGCGATCCACCGCTCGGCCAGCTCCTCGTCGGACGCGCCCGCCCGCATGGCGGTCTTCAGGT
Source organism: Nonomuraea sp. 10N515B (assembly GCF_052245915.1). Lineage (NCBI taxonomy): Bacteria > Bacillati > Actinomycetota > Actinomycetes > Streptosporangiales > Streptosporangiaceae > Nonomuraea > Nonomuraea sp. 10N515B. The sequence goes on along the minus strand of NZ_JBQQBQ010000010.1, from coordinate 205,107 downwards.
CCGACTCCTCGGTGGCGAACAGGCAGTTGCGGACCTGACCGTCGGCGGTGAGCCTGACCCGGTCGCACGCGCCGCAGAACGGCCGCGTCACCGACCCGATCACGCCGACCCTGGCCGGCCCGCCGTCGACGAGGAACCGCTCGGCCGGCGCGCTGCCCCGCTCCTCCAGGTCGTCGGCCACGAGGTCGAACCCGTCGGCCAGCAGACCCAGGATCTCGTCGGCGGTGACCATGTCCGCGCGGCTCCAGCCGTGCTGGGCGTCCAGCGGCATCTGCTCGATGAAACGCAGCTCGTAGCCCTGCTCGAGGCACCAGCGCAGCAGCGGGACCGCCTCGTGCTCGTTGAGGCCGCGCATGAGCACGGCGTTGACCTTGACCGGGCGCAGCCCGGCCCGGTCCGCCGCGGCGAGCCCGGCGATCACGTCGGCGTGCCGGTCGCGGTGCGCGAGCCGCTTGAACGTCTCGGGGTCGAGCGTGTCGAGCGAGACGTTGACCCGGTCGAGCCCGGCGGCGGCCAGCGGCCCGGCCAGGCGGGCCAGCCCGATGCCGTTGCTCGTCAGCGAGACCTGCGGCCGCGGCTGGAGCTCGGTGGTGCGGGCCACGATGTCGACCAGCTCGCGCCGCAGCAGCGGCTCCCCGCCGGTGTAGCGGACCTCGGTGACGCCGAGACGTTCGACCCCGATCCGCACCAGGCGGACGATCTCGTCGGCGGTGAGGAGCTTGGCGTTGGGCAGCCAGTCGAGGCCCTCGGGCGGCATGCAGTACGTACAGCGCAGGTTGCACTTGTCCGTGAGGGACACCCGAAGATCTGTCGCCACCCGTCCGAACGAGTCTCGCAACACGGGGCGTCACCTCCTATTCGTTCGCCAGAGGGCCAGCCTACGACGCCTGTCGGCGGCCACTCAAAATCGCCCCTTCTGCGCCACAACGCATCCGCGCCTAGATCGATTCCGCTTTCCCTCGGTGGCGTCGGGGCTCTCATGCCCCCAGCCTGGCCGACTCCCAGCTCTCGCGGGCGCGCATCAGCTCGGCCAGGTGCCTCCTGGACCATTCGCAGCCGGCGTTCATGGGTTCGAGGAGGCTGCGGCCGAGGTCGGTGAGCGCGTACTCGACCCGTGGCGGGATCTCATCGTACGGGGTGCGGGTGAGCAGGCCGTCGCGTTCCATGGCGCGCAGGGACTCGGTGAGGACCTTCGGGGTGATGCCGCGCAGCGGCGTCTGGAGCTCGGTGAAGCGCCGCGGCCCCGACTCCAGGCAGCGGATGATCTTCGCGGTCCATTTGTCGCCGATGCGGATGGGCGCGGCGACTGGCGGGCAGCCGGTGAACATGTCGGGATCGAGCGGCACCATGACGTCATCGTAGGTAACTATCGTTGCGGAAAGCGACAGGTCGCCCTCTACCGTCGGCGCAGCGGCCGGGAAGCCCGGCCGGGGAGAGGAGTGCCGGCATGGGCAGGATCGTGGTTTTCGGCGCGGGCGGACGGGCCGGGCGCCGGGTGGTCGCGGAGGCGGCCGGGCGCGGGCACGAGGTGACGGCGGTGGTACGCGATCCCGGCAGGCACGAGGGCCTGGCGCGCGAGGGGGTCCGGGTGGTCGCCGGGGACGTCACCGACGCCTCGAGCGTGGCGGCCGTCGCGGCCGGGCAGGATGCGGCGGTCCAGGCGGCCGCCCGGATGGACGTGCCCGCGGAGGAGTTCTACGCGGCCGCGGCCCGCGCTCTGGTCGAAGGACTGGCACGGGCGGGGGTGCGCCGCCTGGTGGCGGTCGGCGTCGGCAGCCTGCTGGAGGTGGCGCCGGGGGTCCGGCTGGCGGACACGCCCGGCTTCCCCGGCGACGCCCGGGCGTTCTCGCTGGGGCACGCGGCGGAGCTGCCCGTGTACGAGGAGTCCGGCCTGGACTGGGTGGTGCTTGCGCCGCCACCGGTATTCCTGGACGAGGAGGCGGACCGGACCGGCCGGTACCGGATCAGCGACGGGCGGGTGCCGGACGCGACGGCGGGCGGGCCGGTGTTCTCGTTCGCCGACCTGGCGGTGGCGGTGGTGGATGAGGCCGGCGACGGCCGGCATCACCGCGTGCAGGTCGCCGTGTCCTACTGACGCCTGCTGACTACTGGGGGCCCGGACATGGCGGACGCCCGGCCGGAGCCGGCCGGGCGTCCCAGGTGACGCTAGTGGTGGTGGCGGCCGATGACCTTGACCCAGTCCGTGCCCTCCGAGGGCTCCAGCCACTTGGCGCCCTCGAAGACCGCGCGCCAGGTGCCCGACGTGCGGGCCGGCACCGTGGTGTGGAAGTAGCCGTTGCGGCCGGTCCTGACCGTGTCGACGTACTCCCACTTGCCGCTGCCGTCGGGCTGGAAGAGGATCACGATCCGCTTCCAGCCGAGACGGTGCCAGCGCTCCTGCTTCTTGCAGGTGTCGGCGTGGTGCACCGACACGAACCCGCTGATGTAGTCCTCCTCGCACTCCACGGAGAGCTTGCCCTCGAGGTCGATGGGCTTGCCGCGCCAGGCGGGCTCCGGGTTCGCGTCGAACGTCAGGCTCGTGTTGCCGCCTGCGAAGTCAGGGTCCACCTCGTCCGCGAGTGCGGGCGAAGCCGCGGTGGCCACCACGGTGGCGCCCAGTGCGGCGGCCGCCAGGCCGGCGGCGAGACGTCGCATCTTCACGTGACTTTCCTTCCCCGTGTCAAACGAGCCCCAAGCGGGGCGCGTCATCTGCCAATGACGCGTAAGGGTAAGGAAAAGTTGGAGTAAAGTTGATCACGATTCCGCAACGCCCGCGCGATGCCGGGCCGCCTATTGGGCTATTTGCTGGGATTTAGAGACATCTGGGGCGTAGTGGGCCGTTCCTGCGTAGCGGACGCGGAACTGGCCACCCGCCCGGCCCAGGATCGTGCCGTCGAACGCCCCCGAGGCATCCGTCACCGCCTCGCCGACCCGTTCCCAGCCGGCGGCGTCGTCCTGGCGCCACAGGATCTCCAGCCGCTGCTTGGCGAACGGGCCGAAGTCGGTGAGGCCGCGCGGGTCCACCCTCGTGAGCGAGCCGCGCAGGCGTACCGCGCCCCTGGCTCGCTCGGCCTGCACCTCCGAGAGCTTGGTCTCCCGCCGGAGCTGGAACGACGCGTACTCGGTCACCGTCGCCCCGTCCTGGCCCCGCGCGATGGCGGTGACGGTCCAGGTGCCGGTCGGGTAAAAGCGGCTCAGGCGCTTGTCGGGCAGGAAACGCCAGGTCCGCCAGCTGTCGGCCGCGGGTGGGCTCGCCGCCAGTCGCCACACGAGCCGCGGCGGGAGGGCGGGGGCGGCGAGGGGTCGCGCACCGCGCTCAAGGCTCCCGTCCTGGACCGCGGGCGCCCCGCCCTGGAGCGGCCCTGGGGCCGGCGCACCCTGGACCGGCTCTGCGCCCTGAACCGGCTTTGCGCCCTGGACCGGCTCTGTTCCTTGGAAGGGCTCCCTGCGCTGGATCGGTCCCGCGCTCTGCGGCGGCTGACCGGACTGGGACGGGTCGTATCCGGGGAGCGGGTCGATCGGGTGGAGCGAGCCCGGTTGGGCGGCCGGCGGTGATGGGACCGGGCCGGCCGGGTCCGATGGCGACGGTGCCGGGACCGTCGGGTCCGTGATGGGCGGTTTGGACACCAGCAACGGCCCGGGCGGGGCGCCCGGATCGACCTTGACGGTGACGCCGTTCTTGGGCCGCGCACCCTTGGCGACCACGTCGACCACCAGGCGGACGGAGCCTTGAGCCCCGACCACGGGCTCGGCGGGACGTACGGTGATGGCTCGGATGGCGAGTTCGGTCACGGCTGGGGTCACGGCGGCGGGCGCGGGCGCGGGGAGCGCCGTGAGCGCCCCCGCCGTGAGCGAGACGAGAAGCAGTCCTCTGGTCATGATCGAGACGGTAGGAACCGCCCGGTCATGGCGAGGACCACAACACACGCCCCGAATGGCAAAACCTGTGCCGCTATCGCGGCTCGCCGTAGAGCCCTTCGATGATGTCGGCGTACTTCGCGTGGATGATCCGCCTCTTGAGCTTGAGGCTCGGGGTGAGCTCCTCGGTCTCGGCGGTCCACTCGGTGCCCAGCAGCGCCCACTTCTTGACCTGCTGCACCTGGGCCAGCTTGGCGTTCGCGGCCTCGACGGCGGCCCCCACCTCCTTGAGCACCTCGGGGTGCTCGGCCAGCTCGGCGAGCGAGGCGAAGGTGATGCCGCGGGCCTGCGCCCAGCCGGGCGCGACCTCGCCGTCGAGCGTCAGCACGGCCACCGGGTGCGGCCGCCGGTCGCCGTACGCGAGGGCCTGGCCGATCAGCGGGTGCTGCTTGAGATGGTTCTCGATCTCGGCCGGGGAGACGTTCTCGCCGCCGGCGGTGATGATGAGCTCCTTCTTGCGGTCCACCACCCGGTAGAAGCCGTCCTCGTCGACCGTGCCGATGTCGCCGGTGTGCAGCCAGCCGCCGGCGTCGATCAGCTCGGCGGTGGCCTCGGTGCGGTTGAGGTAGCCGCGGGTGTTGAGCGGGCTGCGGGTGAGGATCTCGCCGTCCTCGGCGATGCGGATCTCGACGCCGGGCTCGGCCCTGCCGACGGTGCCCAGGCGGTAGCAGGCGGGGCTGTTGCCGGTGAACGCCCCGGTGGTCTCGGTCATGCCGTACACGTCGATGACCTTGAGCCCGAGGCCGGCGTAGAAGTTCTGCACCTCGGGGGCGAGGGGGGCGGCGCCGGTGGCGGTCCACTCGGCGCGGTCGAACCCGATCATGCCGCGGATGATCGACAGGAGGGAGGCGTCGGCCTTCTCGTAGGCCTCCCGGATCTCTTGCGTGATGGTGTGGCCGTACTGGCCGGCCTCGACGTAGGCCTGGCCGGCCGCCATGGCCGCGCGCACGGCGGCCTGCTGCTCCTCCGGCTGGGTGGCGAGCACGGCGAGCAGGCGGGCCATCATCTTCTCCCACACGCGTGGCACGCCGAAGAACATCATCGGCCTGACCTGTCCTAACGTGGCGCCCAGGTTGGCCAGGTCGGTGCAGAAGTGCACGTGGGAGACCTTGAGCAGCGGCAGGTAGAGGCTGAGGATGCGCTCGGCGATGTGCGCGTAGGTCAGGTAGGAGATCTGCGTGCCCAGCGTCGGCAGCGAGGTGAGCCGGTCGGTGGCGGCGACCTCGTAGAAGACGTTGCCGTGGGTGAGCGGGACGCCCTTGGGCATGCCGGTGGTGCCGGAGGTGTAGAGGACGGTGACGACGTCGCCGGGGGTCACGGCGCGCCAGCGGTCCTCGACCTGGGCGGGGTCGTCGGCCAGGCGGGCGCGGCCGAGCTCCAGGAAGTCGGCCCACGTCATGAACCGGTCGTCGCCGGGCGGCGCGCCTTCCAGCATGACGATCCTGCGCAGGCCGGTGAGGCGGTCGAGCACGGGCTGCCAGCGGGCCAGCTCGGCGGGGCCGCCGAGGACGGCGTACTTTGCGCCCACGTTCTCGGCCACGAACGCGATCTGCTCGGGGGCGAACGTGGAGTAGACGGTGCAACCGACGCCGCCCGCGTGCACCGCGCCGAGGTCGGCGAGCACGTGCTCGCTCCGGTTCACCATCATCAGCGCCACGGAGTCGCCGGGCTCGAGCCCGAGCGTGGCGAAGGCGGCCGCGATCTCCAGGACCCGCTGACGCGCCTGCGCGTAGGTCAGCGTGCGCCAGCCGTCGCCCTCAGGGTCGGAATAGGCGGGTGCGTCGGGATGCCGCTCGGCCACCTGCTGGAGCTGCAGGCATACGGTACGGCCGGCTATCTGCTGCTCGATCTCGGCTCGGACCTCGAGGACTTCGGCCATGGCGCGCCTCCCGTCAGTATTCACTTGCACGAGTGGCATGCATCGCACCACACGTGCCGGGTAGCGGCAAGACCTCGCAGGCGGCGTTCACATAGAGTGATCGGACGGATGCGATTCGGGGGGTTCATCCATGGCCGGCGGCAGGACGTTCTTCGGGCACCCGTGGGGACTGGCGACGCTGTTCGGCACCGAGATGTGGGAGCGGTTCAGCTGGTACGGGATGCGCGCCATCCTGGCCACGTTCTTCGCGCCCCTCGTGGTCGGCTGGCTGGCCGCGGGCGACCGCTGGCACCTGGGGTTCGGGGCCGCCGCGGTCGGCATGGCGCTCGGCCTGATCCAGTACGTGTGGGGCGGCCGGTCCCTGCGCGGCGTCGGCGAGCGGCCGGGGCTGCGCCTGTCCCCCGGCGAGCGGCGCCGCTTCGGCCGGCTGGCGGGACTCGGGACGGGCGTGGCGGTGGTCGCGCTGGGTTGGTGGGCGTTGACCGGCACGCTGACCATCGACCGGCTCACGATCGTGATCACGGTGATCATCCTGGCGGTGCCGATCGCGTACTTCGCCTACATCCTGATGGGCGGTCACCATCTCACCGAGGACGAGCGGGACCGGATGAAGGCGTACATCTGGTTGTTCATCGCCGCGGCGGTCTTCTGGATGATCTACGACCTGGCGCCGACCAAGCTGCTGTTCTTCGCCCAGCACCATACCGACCTGTCGTTGTTCGGGATACAGATCCAGGCGGCCACGACGCAGTCGTTCAACCCGCTGTTCATCATGATCTTCGTGCCGGTGTTCGCGGCGCTGTGGGTGCGGCTGGGCACGCGGGTGAGCACGCCGCAGAAGTTCGGGTTCGCGCTGGTCATGGTGGGGCTGAGCTTCGTGGCCATGGCGATCGCGGCCGCGCTGGCGATCGTGGCCGGGGTGGCGCTGTTCATGTTCACGCGGCGGCTGCGGGTGCTGATGGCTGAGCACTACCATGCCGAGGCCATCCTGTAGACAGGGTGCCGTGTCTCAGCTTCTCGATTTCGTCGGTATCTTCGTCTTCGCGTTGTCCGGTGCGCTCATGGGGGTGCGCAAACGGCTGGACGTGGTCGGGATGATGGTGCTGGCCGGAATGACCGCCCTGGGCGGCGGCGTGGTGCGCGACCTCATCCTCAACGTGCGGCCGGCCGCTTTCCAGAGCGTCGGCTACGTGCTGGTGCCGGTGGCGGCGACGGTGATCGTGTTCTTCTGGCATCCGCACGTGGCCCGGGTGATGCCGGCCATCCTGGTGCTGGACGCGGCCGGGCTGGGGCTCTTCTGCGCGGTGGGGACGGAGAAGGCGCTGGAGTACGGGCTGAGCCCGCTGCACGCGGCCCTGCTGGGGGTGGTGACAGGGGTGGGCGGCGGGATGTTGCGTGACGTGCTGGCCGGGGAGATCCCGACGCTGCTGTACGACCGCCAGCTGTACGCCGTTCCGGCGATGCTGGGGTCGGGGGTGATGGCGGCGGAGTGGTGGTACGGGTTGCACGGGTGGGCGGCGACGCTGGGGGCGGCGGTGCTGGCGTTCGGGCTGCGGATCGCGGCGATGCGCCGGAAGTGGCGCGCGCCGCTGGCCAGGGGGGTCGGCGAATAGCGTGATCGTCGTCGCGGGGCGTGCGGTCACCAGGCGACGGCCGAGGTGCATCCGCTCACACCATGGCGATGAGCGGGTCCGGCGGGCGGGAGGCGCCGTGCGGGCCGTGGTCGCGGGCGGCGCGCAGGCGGGTGACCGCTTCCGACAGGACCTGGGGCGGCAGCGTGTACGGCAGCCGCAGGTAGCCCTCGAGCGTGCCCTCCAACCCGAACCACGGGCCGGGCGCCAGGCGCACGCCATGGGCGGCGGCCGCCTCGGCCAGCGGAGTGGCGGCGTCGCCGTTGAGCCGGACCCAGAGCGTGCCGCCGCCGCGGGGCACCGTGAACGTCCACTCGGGCACCTGCTCGCGCAGCGCCGACACCAGCGCCTCCCGTGAGGCCCGCAGGGTGCGGCGGCGCTCGGCGCGGGTCTCCTCCAGCCGGTCGAACAGCCCCGCCACCACCAGTTGCTCCAGCACCGGGCTGGCGATGTCCACGGCCGAGCGGTGCACGGCCAGGCGGCGGGCCAGCGCCGCCGTGGTGCGGATCCAGCCGATGCGCAGCCCGCCCCACCACAACTTCGACGCCGACCCGATGCTGATCACGCGGCTGTCGGTGTCGAACGAGCCCATGGGAGAGGTGTGCGGCACCTCGTCCAAGGCCAGCTCCAGCCAGGTCTCGTCCACCAGCACCAGCGTGTCGGTACGCCGGGCCGCGCCGACGACGGCGGCGCGGGTGGCGTCGTCCATGAGCGCGCCGGTCGGGTTCTGGAAGTCGGGCATGAGATAGGCCAGGCGGGCGCCGGACTGGCGCATGGCCCCGATCAGCAGGTCGGCCTGCCAGCCCTCGTGCGAGATGCCGACCGGGACGATCCGGGCGGAGCGCTGCCGGGCCACGTCGATGGCGTGCGGGTACGTCGGCGACTCCACCAGCACCGGGTCCCCGGAGCCGACGAGCAGGCCGAGCACGAGCTGGATGGCGTGCTGGGAGCCGGTGGTGACGACGATCTGCTCCGGCCTGGTGGCCAGCCCTCTGGCGGTGTAGCGGGCGGCGATGCGTTCCCTGAGCACCGGCAGGCCGATGGGGTCGTAGCCGTTGCCCATGCCGTATCTCGGCAGGTCCTCGACCGCCTCCAGCATCGCGCTCCGCAGGGCGGAGGGCGCGGGCGGGGCGGCGCAGTGGAGCTGGATCAGGCCGTCGCCACCGGTGCTGAGCCAGGGGTTGTCCGACGTGGTGGCCGGGTCGGGCAGGGCCGTCCAGCTGCCCGAGCCCTGGCGGCTGTCCAGGTAGCCGCGTTCGCGCAGCAGGTCGTACGCCGATGTCACCGTGGTGCGGCTGACCTTGAGGATCTCGGCGAGGTGGCGTTCTGCGGGCATGCGGACGCGTACCGGGATCTGGCCGTCCATGATCAGGCTGCGGACGCCGTCGGCGAGCGCCCGGTAGTACGGGCGGGCGCCCGGGTCGACGTTGACCAGCCGGGCCACCTGAGCCGCCGAGAGATGCCTCATAAGGCCACTTTTCATGATTGGCCCTGTTTTGGCAAGCCGGTGGCCTGCCACTCTGAGGCCATTATGAGCGAGACGACCGTCCCCCGAGTGAGTTCCTTTCCCGCCCGCCTGGCCCGGCTGTACGGCGGGCTGGCCCTCTACGGCCTGGGCATCGGCCTCCAGGTGGAGTCCGGACTGGGCAACGACCCGTGGGACGTGTTCCACCAGGGAGTGGCGATCAGGGCCGGGGTGTCGATCGGCACGGTGATCATCGGCGTGGGCGCGCTGGTGATGCTGCTGTGGATCCCGCTCAAGCAGAAGCCCGGCTTCGGGACGATCAGCAACGTGGTGTTCCTGGGGTTGTTCGCCGACGCCGCGATCTTCCTGCTGCCCACGCCGGCGCATCTGGCGTTGCAGAGTCTGTACGTGGCGCTGGGCGTCGTCGCGATCGCCCTGGCGACCGTGCTGTACATCGGCGCCGGCCTGGGCCCGGGACCGCGGGACGGCATCATGACGGGCCTGGTCCGGCTCGGGCTGTCGGTGCGCCTGGGCCGGTTCCTCATCGAGATCACCGTACTGGCGGCGGGCTGGCTGCTCGGCGGCACCGTCGGGATAGGGACACTGGCGTTCGCGCTGGCCATCGGGCCGCTGACGCAGCTGTTCACCCGCTGGTTCCCGCTCGATTCCCGCTGACGTGAGCTCCGCGGCCGGTCCGGACATGACGCGACATGATCGGACTCGGCCGCGGGATCACCCCATGTGCGAGTAGCGTCTGTAGGCATGCGGATCGAGGATTACGCCCTGATCGGAGACATGCAGTCGGCCGCGCTCGTGGCCAGGGACGGTTCCATCGACTGGCTCTGCCTGCCCAGGTTCGACTCCCCCTCGTGTTTCGCGGCGCTGCTCGGCGGCGAACGCAACGGTCACTGGTGGCTCGGCCCGACCGGCCGCAGGCACGCCGACCGGCGACGATACCGGCCCGACACCCTCATTCTGGAGAGCGAGTGGGACACCGCGACCGGCACGGTCCGCGTGGTCGACTTCATGCCGCCCCGCGACCGCAACCCCGACGTGGTGCGGATCGTCGAGGGCGTCTCCGGGACCGTGGAGATGTCCACGGTGCTCAGAGTGCGCTTCGACTACGGCAGGATCGTGCCGTGGGTGCGGCGCACCAACGGGCACCTGCAGGCGATCGGCGGGCCCGACTCGGCGTGGCTGCACTCCCCCGTGCCGCTGAAGGGCGGCGACTACGCGCACCGGGCCACGTTCACCGTCAAGGAGGGCGACCGGCTGGCGTTCATCTTCACCTGGCATCCCTCGCACGAGCCGATGCCGCCGCAGATCGACTGCGACGACCAGCTCGACGAGACCGAGGCCTTCTGGGCGGACTGGGTCTCCCGATGCACCTATGACGGGCCGTACCGGGACGCCGTGATGCGGTCGCTGATCACGCTGAAGGCGCTCACGTACGCGCCCACCGGCGGCATCGTGGCCGCCCCCACCACCTCGCTCCCCGAGGACCTGGGCGGGGTGCGCAACTGGGACTACCGCTTCTGCTGGCTGCGCGATGCGACGATGACGCTCGACGCGCTCATCTCCTCCGGCTACCTGGAGGAGGCGGCGGACTGGCGCTCGTGGCTGCTGCGGGCGATCGCCGGCCGCCCGCAGGACCTGCAGATCATGTACGGCGTCGCCGGCGAACGCCGCCTGCCCGAGCTGCGGCTGGACTGGCTCGACGGCTACGAGGACTCGCGCCCGGTGCGGATCGGGAACGAGGCCGTCAAGCAGCTGCAACTCGACGTGTACGGGGAGGTCATGAACTGCCTCTACGTGTCGCGCACCCGAGGGTTGTCGGCCGATGACCGGGCCTGGACGATCCAGCGGCAGCTGCTCGACTACGTGGAGGATCACTGGGACGAGCCGGACGAGGGACTGTGGGAGGTGCGGGGCCCGCGACGGCACTTCGTGCATTCCAAGGTGATGTGCTGGGCCGCGCTCGACCGGGCGGTCAAATACGTGGAGCGGTTCGGCCGCACCGGCCCCGTGGAGAAGTGGCGGACGTTGCGGGACGTCGTCCACGCGGAGATCTGCGACAAGGGGTACGACCCGAGCCGGAACACCTTCACGCAGTCGTACGGATCGTCGGAGCTGGACGCCGCTTTGCTGATGATGCCCGTCGTGGGATTCCTGCCCGTCGACGATCCCCGGATGGTGGGCACGGTGGCGGCGATCGAGAAGGAGCTCATGTCGGACGGGTTCGTGCTGCGTTATCCGATCGCCGCGGACAACGACGTGGACGGGCTGCCGGGCGGGGAGGGCGCGTTCCTGGCGTGCAGCTTCTGGCTGGTGGAGGTCATGGCGATGCAGGGGCGGAAGGAGGAGGCGAAGGACCTGTTCGAGCGGCTGCTGGGGTTGCGGAACGATGTGGGGTTGCTGGCGGAGGAGTACGACCCGCGCTACGGCCGTCTCGTGGGCAACTTCCCCCAGGCCTTCAGCCACGTCCCGTTGATCCACGCCGCCCGGGCTCTGTCGTAGCGGCGTCATCGCTCTTCTCCATGCGACCTTCGAAGGGAGCCTCGGACCATGCGGCCGCGTCTGCAAGTAACCTCCGTGACGATCGGAACATCACAACCGCGCGAGCTCGCGCGGTTCTATTCCCACGTGCTGGGCCTGCCCGTCACCACCGAAGAAGGCCCGGCACCAGACGAACCTGAGGAGGGCGGCTGGGCGCAGATCCGCCCGCCGGAGCACACGGTCGCCCCCACCCTCAACTTCGAGTACGAGCGGTGTTACGCAAGGCCGGTGTGGCCGAGTGTCTCCGGCAAGCAGACCGCCTCCCAGCATCTCGACATCGAGGTCGACGATCTGGACGCGGCCGTGGAGTGGGCGGTGGGGTGCGGTGCGGTGCCGGCCGAGTTCCAGCCGCAGGAGGATGTCCGCGTGCTGCTGGATCCCGACGGGCACCCTTTCTGCCTTTTCCGCCGAGCCTCTTAACCCTTCACGTGCGACCAGCAGATGTGGACGAGTTCTGCGAGAAGGACGGCGTCACATCGGGCGATGTCGGCTCGGACACCGATCGGCTTCCCGTTCCGCTCCATCACCTCAATGGAACCCGGAGACCGCAAGGCGGCTGCTTCGGCAGCCTCAGGTGGCAGAGCGAAAGTGATGTGGGTTTCTCCCTCGATGCCGATCACGTTCTTGCCTTTGACCCGGATCGTGGGCCGCTTGAAGTGAGTGCCCTCGGTCGTGTTCGGCAGGCTGAGCGCCAGGCTGCGCAGCTCGTCTACGGTGCTCATCGATCACTCTCCCTGTGCGAGGCGGCCCGGCCCTGCGGCAGGGGCCGGCGTCCGGTGATGGTCAGCAGGATGTCCTTGACCGGCATGTCGACGGGCTCGCCCTCGCCCAGGCGTACATCGGCGTCCATGCCGCGCAGCTGGATGCCCGCGAGGTCGACCCCGAAGTACGACAAGCTCCGGGCGTTCGTGCCAGCCAGCACGAGGGCAATGCGCTCGGCCGGAGACGACGGCAGACCCAACGGCTCGGTGATGTCGAGGCCGTGGATGGTGTCGTGAGCCAGTGCTCCGGCAGGCCCTCCGCCTGGTGGCTGCCATGCGTTGGTGATGTTGGCGCGCAGGGAAGCGAGGAGTTCGGCATCGGACATGCGGGCGGTGTCCTTGCGGGCGGCCCGATCGGCGTACCGGTCGAAGGAGAACCGTGCCGCGGCCAGTCCCACCACCAGCCGGGGCAGGGTCGTGCGGAAGGGCGTGGTGATGTGAGCGACGACTTCACGCACCCGCCATCCCGAGCACAGGGACGGACGGTCCCAGTCCTTGTCGTGGAGTCCGGCGAGCAGACTCGCCAGACGCTCTCTCTCGGCGTGGATGTGCTGCTTCAGGTCTGCATCGGTCGATGACATGAAGGTGACCTTCGGATCGTAGTGGACGTGTCGTCCCTTGTACGACGGAAGGCGGCTGGACTCATCGGTTCCCCTGGATCAGTTTTCGAGGAATTCCGGCAGACCGAACGCGCCGAAGCGGTCACCATAGCCCAGGAACGTGACGATCTCGCTGATGCGCCCACTCCGGAGCTCGAGCACCAAGAGGGCGAACGGCACCAGGACCCCGTTCTCGTCCGGCCGGTACTGACCGAGCGTCCAGCACCCGTTGGCCGGCCTGCCGCGGACAAGCCGGTCCTCGGCACAGGCATCCGTACTAGACATCGCCGCGACGACATGCGCCGGCCCGTCCAGCCACCACAGGAAGGGCGGCATCCCTGACCGGACATCGTCGGCCAGCACACCGACCAGCATGTGGACGTCGTGCGTCTGGAAAGCGTGCACGTAGCGCTGCAGAAGATCGCGCTGAGCCACGTTGTCCGGCTCGGGCGCGTCAGCTGGACGCGGCCGGTGCTTCTCCAGCGTGGCCCGCGCTCGCTGCAACGCGCTGTTCGCCGCCGCCACCGACGTCTCCATGATCTCGGCAGCCTCGGTGGCGGTGAACCCGAGGACATCCCGCAGCACCAGCACGACACGCTGACGCGGCGGCAACCACTGCAGAGCGGTGATGAAGGCCAGGCGCAGCGTCTCATGTCGCATGGCGAGGTGCGCCGGGTCGGCCGTTCCCGTCAAGCGAGAGTCCGCCAACGGCTCCACCCACCGCGCGGCCGCGAGAGGGACACCGATGTCGGTGCCACTCGATGCCGGCCCCATGTCCCACGGCAACGCCCGTCGCTCGGCGCTTCGCAGCATGTCCAGACAGACATTCGTGGCAATCCTGTGCACCCAGGTCGAGAGCCCCGCTCGATCCGGGTCATAACCCTCGATCGCCCGGAACGCCCGCAGCATCGTCTCCTGCACGGCGTCGTCCACCTCGCTCGAGGCACCGAGGAGGCGATAGCAGTATCCGGTCAACGGACCCCGCAACGACTCCAGACTCGTCACCACGGAATCGGACTCATCCCAAACGACCATCCACCCATGATGACAAGCGAATCGACGACCTCAGCAGGCGACGTGAGCCAAGTCCGGAACCAGGAGAGAAACGTTGTGATTACTACACTTCTCAGTTGGCCTCAGAGACGTGAACCACGCCGAAGCGGACGCAGCACTCGCCATGCTCGGGCAAGGAGTCACTGCGGACTCCCTGGAGACGGACACGCTGGACTTCAAGCTTGTCGCCGACTCCCCCGAAGCGAGCCTCAACATGCTCGCCGACGCCCTTGTCTGCTTCGTAAACGCTCGCGGTGGCACCGTAATCCTTGGCATCGACGACAAAGCGACCGACCGCGAGCGTGCGCTTCGCGGAGTTCCGCCGAATTATACGGTCGACCTTATACGCAAAGGGATATTCGACCGCACGAGCCCCGCCGATCACGGCGTTCGTCAGCGAAAGATATATTGACGGCGTCCGCATCGTGCTTGTCACCGTTCCCCAGGGTGTCATGCCACACAGCAATGCGGCTGGATTGGCCACGCGCCGTCTTGGAAGAGAATGTCTCCCCTTCCCTCCCCACCAAGTGGATTGGTCGGCGGATGCCTCCAGCATCGGCATCGACCGGCTCAGTGGGGTCGAAATCGAAAGACTTCGCCGCCTTCTGGAAGCTGCTGGTCGTGACCATCTCGCCCATTTGTCAGACCAGGCACTTCTCGAGTCTCTCCGGCTGATCGCACCTAACGGAAGCGTCACCAACGCGGGCGTACTGCTACTCGCGGCCACAACAGCGGAATCGAAGCGTGCAAACTTGCTGGGATAATCCAGAGGACTCCGGTCGAGGCGCAAGAAGTCTTGCTCACCATGGCAGAGGAGTACGACTTGGTCGAGCCGACTAAGAGAACGGCCAAGAAGCCGTTCCCAACGTACCGGCTACGGTCTGACGTGCTCGCGGCAATGTCACGATCGGTCTCGTATCGGCGCCGCGCCGTCGATGACACCGATCAGAAGGTCGTCGACCATGTGAGAGAGTACGGCTTCGTCACTAACCAGACGATTCGCCGGCTCTTCGATATTCATGTATACGCCGCCCGTGACCTGCTCAACAGCCTGAGGGAGCGGCAAATACTCGAGAAAATTGGAGACGCACGCGGGGGAACCGGAGTCAAATACGGCCCCGGGCCGAAATTCCCCAGAGGTAGATTCTAAGTCCCGAGATCATCTTCGGTCAGGGTCCGATGTGCACGTACGGGGCCCAGAAGATCGGGAAGCCGGGGCGGCGGTCGCGCAGGGAGCGGACGGCGGCGTGCAGGGCGGCGGCCGCTCCGTGCGGATGCGGCTCGCGGGTGCCGCCGGCCGTGAGCATCGCGTACACCGCGTCGACCACGGCCGGGGCGTGCACGTCGGCGATCGGCCAGAGCGTGCCGATCACGTGCGGGAACCCGGCGAGCTGGATGGCGGAGGCGATGCTCACCGCCTCGTCGGTCAGCACGGTCCCGCCGCGCGAGGTCTCGCACCCGCTCAGGAACGCCAGCTCGGCCTGCCCTAGGCGGCGGGCGGCCAGCTCACGCACGGTCAGCGGCCGGTCGTGCAGGATCAGCCTGGCGTGGGAGGGGTCGTGCAGCCGCTGGGCGGCGTGGCAGGCGAAGTGCACCCAGGCGGTGTCATCCAGCGCGCTGAGCACCTGCTCGCAAGTCGCGTCGTCCGCCGTCAGCTCCCGCGCGCCGGGAAGCCAGCGCCTGGCCGCCTCCAGCTCGCGGACCACGCCTTTCAGCGCGGCGTCGCCGGGAACCTCAGGGACGCCGACCAGCAGGACACGCCGCTCGGCCCGCGGCCCGGACTGCCCGCGGGCGTGCATGAGCGCCCGCAACGTGGGCGTGTAGCTGGAGACGACCAGATCGAGTGCCGATCCGGCGGCGTGCAGCGGCAGCAGGGTCAGCGGGCCGGTCGGGCACCACCAGATCCGGCGCAGCGGGCCGAGTGCCTCCAGCACCGGGCCGGTGACGTGCGCCCACAGCCAGTCCAGGCACGAGGTCACCTCGTCGACGGCCTTGCCGCGCAGGGCCGCGACGAAACGGTCGGCCTGGTCCTGGGCCGCGGAGGCGGTGAAGTCGAGTGGAACGACCCGCACGCCCTCGGAGGTCACGAGCAGCGCGTCGCAGCCGTGGCGGCTGACGTTCACCACCGCGACGGGGCCGTCCTCGGCGGCGGCCAGCAAGCCGTCGGCGTGCGGCGGGCGCAGGAAGTCGGTCAAGCCCGGCAGCTTCCTGATCGCCTCGAGGATCTCGCGGCGGCGGCGCGCCAGCGTGTACCGATGATCCAGAAGCCGGCGGCGATCGGCACTCGGGCCGCCTGCCATCCCCAGGGTTCCGGGTCCGCCGCTGCCACCGGACAGGGCCAGGTCTTCGTTCAGGTCCATGCGCTCGGCCGCGTCCAGCTCATCCTGCACCTCGCCGAATCGGTCGGCCAGTTCCGGCGCCGCCGCGCGCAGCCGGTCGTAGGCGGCGCGGTCCCCGATGACCTGGGCGAACATGACGCCTCTGCCCTGTTCGAGCAGTTCGAGCGCCCGGCCGGTGTCGCCGGTCCTGATGGCCGCCGCGGCGGCGTCGCGGGCCAGGCTCTCGTATTCGCCCAGGATTCGCTCCTGGTCGGCGCGGCCCAGCCCGCGCCAGGCCGCCTCGTCCAGGGCGGCCACCGCGACGGCGAACCCCTCGACGGCCTCGACGGCCAGGCCCGCCTCCATGGCGACCTCGCCCCAGCGTTTGCCCACGCTCGCCCGCCAGCCGGCCGAGGCGGTCTCTACCTGGGTGGCCTCGCGGAAACGGGCCAGCGCCTCGTCGCGGTCGGCCTCCGCCCGGGTCAGCTCCCACTGCTCGACAAGGACTTCTGCCAGGTAGTACAGCGCGATCGATCGGGTCGAGTCGCCGGGGGCCGACGTCTCGACCGCGGTGCGGGCGGCGCGGACGGCCTGCAGGAGTGTCCTGGGCTTGCCGGTGAGTCCGTAACGCGTGCTGAGCGCCAGGCCCAGCCCGTTATAGGCGACGGGACCACCGGGCGGGTCGGCCTTGATCGCCTCGGTGAAGAGCGCGACCGCCTCGTCCAGGTCCGGCGTCTCCTCCACCCGGCGGTCCCCCCGCAGCAGTTTTCTCCACATGCCCTTCTCGGCGGCCGGGTCCAGCAGCCGTGTGATCGCCGCCAGCTGAGCCTTGGGCGTCTCCTTCGACGTGGACCGCAACAGCAGCGCATTGGCCAGGTTGACGGTTGCGAGGGTCCGCGTCCAGGTGCGGGCCGGGGCGGCATCGCGGGCGCGGCGGAACACGCCGATCGCCCCGTCGATGTCCTCCTCTCCCTCCATGAGCACGGTGCCGAGGCTGTTGAGGACCAAGGGCCCTTGGATGTTTCCCGGCTGAATCGTTCCCATGGCCTCGCGCAACAGCTCGTCGGCCTCCTCCCGCGCCGCGCTCTGCCCGGTGAACCTGTAGCGCTCGAGCAGCATCTCGGCGAGGTTCGCGAGATGGCCGGGGCGGTACGGGCTGGTCTCCGGCGTGGCGGCCACCGCCTCGCGCAACACCTTCGCCGCCTCTTCGGAGTCCTCGCCCCGGCGGGTCACCTTGTAGCGCTGCTCCAACGCGCCGCCCAGGTTGGCCAGATACAGCGCGTAGTTGGCGTGCTCAGGAGCGGTCAGCGACGTGGCCGTGCGGTGGCTGTCGATCGCCTCGTCGAGATCGGGCGCTTTTCCGGTCAGGTCGTATCTGAAGAACAGCGCCGAGCCGAGGCTGGTGTATGCCATGGCCCGTTCCGGATGGTCCGGCGAGACGGCCAGGGCCCGCCGGTAACAGGCGATGGCCTCGTTGAGCACGGTCAGGCCGCCGCCGAGCCGGAACTTCAGCATCAGCCCGTTGCCCAGGTCCGAGTGGTACATTCCGGCGTTGTCGTCGCCGGGCCTGGCCGCCGCGACCCCGCGTCGCAGGGCGTCGATCATCTCGTCGAGGTCCTCGTACGTGCCGCTGAACTCCATGCGCAGGCCGAGGACGGCGCCGAGCCCAATGTACAACTCGGCCAGCTGGGGGTAGCCGGGCGGTGTCTGAGCCACGGCCCGGCGCAGCAGCTCGGCCGCCTGATCGGCACGTTCGAGCCGGCCTGATCGGCGCACGTCCTCGATCAGCATGCCGCCCAGACCCGCCAGGAATCGGCGACGGGCTTGCGGGCCGGAGGGCAGGTGGCCGGCCATGGAGCGGCGGATCTGCTCCCACTGCTCGGGCGGGAGGACGGGAATCTCATCCGCGTGCAGGAGCGCCCCGACGAGCAGTTGGATCTCCTGCTTGACGGGCTCGGGGGCCTGCGCGTACCGCTCCCGGATGACATGGAGGGCTTCCTTCAGCTCCGCGGCGCGGTCCGGATCGTCGTTGGCCATCACCAGGGTGCTGGCCAGTTTGGCCAACCGCCACAGGTAGGCGGCGTGCGCCGGGTCCGTGGCCCGCACGGACACGCGTAACGCGTCGATGCCGTCGAGCAGGTGCCGCCTGTCGCCCGTGATCTGGTAGCCGAGCACCAGCGCCATGCCGTGGTTGGCCAGCACCAGCGGCCTGTCCACCAGGTCACCGCGCAGCGCCGACGCATACAGCTGCAGCACCTCGTCCAGGTGATGGCCGGCGATGTGCCGGTGATTCCCCAGCACGGTCGCAAGACCGGCCTGGGCCTCGGCCAATCCGGGCTTTCCCGCCAGGGCCGCCACCGCGCGGCGGTGCAGCGTGATCGCCTCGGTCAGGTCCTGCTCCTGCCCGAGCGCGTCGAAGCGCATGCTCATCGCGTTGCCGAGGCCGGTCAGCAGCAGCGGATCGGGGTCGCGGGCGATCTCCCTGTGGTAGGCGGCGATGCCGGACTCCAGCTCCCGCAGATCACGGGTCTGCAGGAACCTGGCGATGTGAACCTCGGGGTTCATGGTCTCCTCCGCCATCTGAAGAAGCCGAACGCGGTCAGCGCGAAAGCCGTCAGGCCCAGCCCTCCCACGATGACCGGCTTGACGCTCTCGGGAACGGGCACGCGGTAACCCAGTGCCTGAATCGCGGCCAGCACCATGAGTAGCATCCCGACCACGGCCGTCTCCAGCACGCGGAACCGCTCCCAGCGGCGCTCGGTCTCCTCCGCCCTACGCTGCAACCGCTCCGCCATCACCTGATCGGCGATGGCGCCGATCTCGCGGGCGCGTTCCCGCGTCGCCTCGGCGTAGGCGAGATCGTCGTCCAGGCGCATGCGGAGCCAGTCGGCCAGGTCCAGGTCGTCGCCCAGGGACTGCTCCCGCATGTTGTGCCGGGCGATCCCCACGGTCGTCTGCATCTCCCGCAGCCTGGTCAGGGTCCAGATCAGGCCGGCCTCGGCGGTCTGCCGGGCCGCCAGCTCACGCCGAGCGGCCGGCAGGTCGTCGCCGCCGCCGAGCGTCTTCAACAGGGTCTCCACCTGTTCGTCCACCCGGTGGCGGGCGGCGCGGAAACCCTTGCCCTGGCGGTAGACGCGCAGCTCGTAGCGGAGCTTGGCGGCGTGCATGAGGTGCCGCACCAGCGGCGGCATCCGGTCATCTCCACGCGTCCAGGCCCACGCGTCGAGCTTGGCCTCCAGCTCAGGCGGCGCCAGCATCGCGAACGTCCGCCGGCTGCGCTCGTCATCGTCGAAGCCGACTTCCCACACCGCCACGCCTCTGACCGTCGCCATCCGGCCCCTCGAGTACGGCTCGGGCAGCGCCCGCAGGACCGCGTTCGTCCGCCGCGCGGTCGCCGCGGTGCGCGGATAGGCGACGAACAGCCGGCACTCGCCCATGGCCCACGCGCCGGCGTCACCCGCGCACTCGCGCCACAGCTCGTTCAGCTCCCGCCAGGTCCCGCCCGTCAACGCCACGCTCAGGCAGCGCATGTCGCGTTCCCGGCGCAGCAGCGCCTGCCGTCCCGAGTCCCCGTCCGCGGTGCGCACCTCGATCGGCCCGGCATGCGTCACGGGCATGCCGAGCCGGTCACCGAGCGCGTCCCAGATCTCGCGCAGCCGCCGTTCGTGCTCCCGGGCCTGCGGGCCGTCGGCGCCGGCGAACACGTGGACGATCAGAGCGGGGTTGGCCAAGTCAGCCGGCTCCATCGGCGTCCTCAGTGTCGAGGGTCAGGGTGTGGATCAGCTCGTTGACCCGCTCTCGCAGTTCCTCAGGCATCGGCACCACGGGCTGGTCGCCGTACCAGGTGCTGATCCGCATCGGTCCGGCCAGCTCCAAGTGGCCGAGTTCGACCGCCACATCGCCCGAGGACTCCAGCCTGCCGACCACCACTTCCACGTCCACCCAGGCCGCCGCCGGCAGCGTCCACCACGTCAGCGCGTCTCGCAGCAGCTCGACCGCTTCACCGTGCAGCCCCACGCGTCTCCCCCCGTCGCCAGGTCGCTCCACAGAGTCATCGGTTCACAGAGGGACTCCGTTGCAGCCCGAATCCTCCGAAGCAGGTGTCGTCGCGGCTGGGTTCAACGAGGAGACCGGGATTTCGCGCCCGCGATGTCGGGGGCGTCTGCTGAGATGAGCCCGCTCACAGTGCCAGACTCAGCGCGAGTGGGACGAGAAGAGGCGATCATGCGGCGGGCCAGACGATCCTGTCGGTGTTGCGGCACGGTCTCCGGCTTCCCCGAGCGGGCGGCCGAGCCCGGGTTCCGCGTCCGGTTCGGCAACGCGGAGTTCGACGCCGCGGTGCGCGCCGCCCGCGCCGCTCCGGGGGCCGACCCGTGGCCGATGCTGCGCAAAGCCCTGGCGGTGTGGCGACCGATGGGCGAAGATCACATCGAGCCGATCGCACTGCTGGCCCACCCCGAGGTCGCGGCCCTGATCACGCC
The DNA here is from genome assembly GCF_052245915.1 of Nonomuraea sp. 10N515B. Classification (NCBI taxonomy): domain Bacteria; kingdom Bacillati; phylum Actinomycetota; class Actinomycetes; order Streptosporangiales; family Streptosporangiaceae; genus Nonomuraea; species Nonomuraea sp. 10N515B. Next base: position 184,446 of record NZ_JBQQBQ010000010.1, on the reverse strand, counting down.
GGAGCGGGGGCGCGAGATCCTCGCCACGCGGCGAGGCCGACCGCCTGGAGGCCAAGCGTCCGCCTCCAGGCCTCCCCGCGTGCCGACGCCCCCCTGTTTTCACAGCTCACAGGCAGACGTTGATCTCGTGGTGTTCATGTCCGCTTCATCCGGTTCCGCCACGCTCCCGCCGTAGCCGGTGCACCCTCATTTCCGGCGGGACGGAGAACGCGAAGTCATGGGCCACGGGCACCACCACCACGAGCACGACCACGAGCAGCCGCACGAAGGGGACGGCGCGGCGGCGCGGGATCTTTCGATTCCGGACGGCGAGCTGTCCCCGGGGCAGCTGTCCCGGCGCCGGATGTTCCGGCGGGCCGGCCTGCTCGGGGCGGGGCTCACGGCCGCCGGTGTGCTCGGGACGCCGGGCGTCGCGGCGGCGGACGGCGAGCAGCAGATCGCGGGGCGCGGGCGGGAGCCGAAGGACGGCTACCTGTGGCCGGCCGGCGACCACCACATCCACACCCAGTACAGCTCGGACTGCATCTACCGGGTCATCGACCAGGTACGGCACGGCAACGCGTACGGGCTGGGCTGGATGGTCATCACCGACCACGGCGGCGCGACGCACGCGAAGATCGGCGTGGACAAGGTCAACCCGGACATCGTGGCCGCCCGCGAGACCGTCAGGGACACGCTGGTCTTCCAAGGGCTGGAGTGGAACATCCCGGCCGCCGAGCACGGCACGGTGTTCGTCGCCCCGGGCAGCAACGAGGTGGCGGCGCCGGGTTCCTGACGCGTTGTTCCTCGCCAACCACCCGTCCAGGAAGGGCCTGGACTCGCCGCACGAGATCCGCGGGTGGCGGGACGCCCAGCCGTCGATCGCGGTCGGCATGGAGGGCGCGCCCGGCCACCAGGCGGCCGGCATCGCCAAGCCGAACGGCCCGGGCGGCGGCCGCGGCTACTACGACAGCAACCCGGGCGCGGACTCCTTCCGCGCGTACCCGGCCGAGAGCTACAAGACCTTCGGCGGGTTCGACTGGATGACCTCCACCGTGGGCGGGCTGTGGGACAGCCTGCTGGCGGAGGGCAAGCCGTGGTGGATCACCGCGAACTCCGACGCGCACTGGGTGCACGGCGGCACCAGCGACCGCGGCCCGGGCAGCGACTTCAACGCCAACGGCAAGTACGAGGACCCTCTCTACAAGGGTGTGGCGAACTTCGGCTCCGGCGACTTCTGGCCCGGCTACTACAGCCGGACGCACGTCGGCAGCCAGGGCTTCGACTACCGGGCCGTCATGGAGGGTCTGCGCGCCGGGCGGATCTGGGTCGACCACGGCGGGCTGATCAGCGGGCTGGTGGTGCGGGCGCGGGCGGCCGGGACCGGGTAGCGCGGGGTCACCCTCGGCGACACCCTGCACGTGCGGCAGGGGGCGCGGGTCGAGCTGGCCATCGAGATCACCCTCGCCGGGCGGCCGAACTGGGCGCAGGTCGTGCCGACGCTGGCCCGGGTGGACGTCATCCAGGGTGACGTCACCGGCCCGGCCGCCGACAAGGACGCCTTCACCACGCCGAACACGAAGGTCGTGCAGTCGTACGAGGTGAACAAGAACAGCGGGACCGTGACGTTCACGTACCAGCTGGGCGCGATCGACCGGCCGGTGTACGTGCGGCTGCGCGGTACCGACGGCAAGCGCAGCGCGCCGGGCCTGCTGGGCGCGGCCGCGGACCCGCACGGGCCGGCGATCGACGTGTACGGCGACGCCAACCCATGGAACGACCTGTGGTTCTACAGCAATCCGATCTGGGTGCTTCCGCGCCGATGATCCTCGGTTTCGACGCGGGGTCGCGAACCCTTCAGCAGGCCGAGCGCCTGCTCCACACCGTGGCGCAGGCGCTCGGCCTGCCGGGCGACGCCATCGGATGCACCCATTTCGTCCCGGCGGACGCGGCAGGCGGCGACCCGCACGTGGCGTGCTCGCTGGCCGTGCCGCAATCAGCCGCGGCGTCGGTAGCGGTGTCCGGCTCGGAGTCGGTCGCGGGCGTTCCCGCGGACGTGTCGTGGGTTCCCGGCGAGCACCGTGCCGGGCCGCTGGCGGCGGGGGCTGCGCTGGCGGCGGCGGAGCACGAGGCGCGGCGGGGCGGGCGGGTGGCCGCCTATCCCGGCCGTGACCTGCTCACGGGCACCGTGCGCGTCGGCGAGTTGCTGGGCAGGTCCGCCATCGAACGGGTGGTGGTGCTCGCCTCCCCCGATCCGCCCGGCGACGACGTGCAGGTCGTGACCGCCGACCATGTCAGACCGGTGTGGCGGGACGGACTGATGACGCTGCTGGCGATGCCCGCCGCCGGCGGCCGCATCGCGCCGGCCGAGGTGCCCAACCCCACACCCTGCTGCGCCGACCACGCGTAATTTGCGGCGTGGATGGTCCGGGTCCGCAGCGAGGCCTCGAGCCGGGGCCGCAGCCACGGGGAAGGGATCAGGTTGCGTGCGGGCCGGCACCGCCCTCATGTGCCTCCCGCATCTTCCCCGTGGCGATGAAGTCCACCGCGATCCGGTAGAAGCTGACGATCGATTCGCCGGCTTCCACCCCGTCACGAAACTGCTTGCGTATTTTCGCGAACGGGAACGCCATGGTGCCTTCAGGAAGGAGCACGCCCCGTGCGTCATCGTCAGATTTGTGCCAGCTGCCGCCCGTGGCAGCGATGACGCATGCGCCCAGGAACGAGCCGAGCACACCGACCAGGCCGCCGATCCGCTCCAGGTCGAAGTCCGGCCGGGAACGCTGCCGCTCGATGAAGCCCTCGACCCACTCGACGGACTCCGGGTTGAGACCGAAGCTCACGTCACTGAGAGGTCCGAGCTGGTCGATCGCGAGGCTGACGTTCGCCTCGATCTGCTGCAGTTCCTGTTCGTGCACCTGAGGATGGTGACATCAACCCGCAAAGCCGATCAAGCCGGTTTCGGGCCCACCACATACGGTGGCCGATGCCGACTCCCCGGCCTGGGTCAGCGCGGACCGGTCAGGCGGCGCTCGCCGGCCGTGGTGAGGACGAACACCTGCCAGTTGTAGTAGACGTAGTAGTTCCTCGCGTCCCGCTTGATCTGGCGGGCGTGCCGGAGGATGGCGTCCACGTACGCCTGCGAATGGTTGTAGGCGTACAGGGCCCGCCGGTAGTTGCCCGGGGCGCCGCTGGCGCGCAGGTAGTTGGCCGCCGCCATGACGGCGTCCTGGTGATCGTGGACGTCGCCGCCCATCCCGTACGCCCGCCACGTCCCGGGCATGAACTGCATGGGCCCCTGGGCGCCGGTGTGGCTGGCGGACCTCACCCGGCCGAACTTGGTCTCGGCGAACATCACCGCCGCCAGCACCTCCCACTCCACCCCGAATCGGCGCTCGGCCTTCTTGAAGTAGCCGAGCAGCTCGGCCGCGGGGCGGGGGGCGGCGACCTTGAACGTGGCGGACGGCTTGACGGGGTGGGCCAGGGCGAGCAGCCCGCGGATCGCGGTCGTGTTGTCCTTGGCCTGGGCGGCGAGCGCGGCGGGCAGGCGCGCGAAGGCCTGGGAGGCGACCGCGGGGTTGCGGGCGGCGTGGCGGTAGATGCGCTGCTGGTAGAGGGCCAGGAGCTGGACGTCCTGGGGCGGCTCGCCCTTCTTGGACCAGCGGTCGATGGCGGCGTGCAGCGCGGTGGTGGTCTTGCGCAAGGCGGCGGCCAGCCGGGCGGCGTCCTTGGGGACGGCCGCGCCGGGGGCGGGGAGGTCGCCGGCCGCGGACGGGCTCGCCGTCGTGCTGGGAGAGGGCGTCGCCGGCGACGACGCCGCGTATCGGCTGCTCCCGGACGCGCCGGCGTCCCCCGCGGGGGCCGCCTGGCCGCACGAGGCGAGGCAGGCGAGGGCCGCGGCCGCGGCTACGGCGCGGGCGGGGCGTCGTGGACGGTTCAGGCGTTGGCGTTCCTCCATGGTCGGCCAACCTACCGGAGTGCGCGCATGAAGGCGCCGATGGCGCGGACGCTCGCGACACAGGCCTGCGCACCATTCCGATCACGCCACATTGCGGGCGGCCAAGATTTCCACCGTCGGAGGGCAGGCGTTCGCGCCGGGGGAACCACCGGGCCACGTGCGCGGCTCATGGTGCTGCGCGGCACCATGAAACGGAGAACCCCATGACCCACCCCTCGCTCGGCCGCCGCACGTTACTCCAGGTGGCCGTCGCCGCGCCCGCCGGAGCCCTGTTGAGCATGAGCGCCACCCCTGCCCAAGCCGCGACCGGCGGCAGGTACGACCGGGACAACCCCCGCTTCACCATCGGCGTGCTGCCCGACACGCAGTACCTCTTCGACGAGGACCGCTCCGACCCGGCCCCCGTACGCCAGACGTTCCGCTTCCTCACCGGAGACGAGCGCGAGAGCAGGAACATCGCGTTCGTGACGCACCTGGGTGACGTGACCGAGCACGGCACCGAGGACGAGATCGGCCTGGCCGGCGACGCGTTCAAGGCCATCGACGGCAAGCTGTCCTACAGCGTGCTCGCCGGCAACCACGACGTCCGGTCCTCGACCGACGACCAGCGCGGCGACAGCGCGTACCTGCGGGCGTTCGGCCCGGCGAGGTATGCCGGGATGCCGACGTTCCGCGGCGCCTCGCCCGACGGCTACAACACCTACCACGTGCTGGAGGCCGGCGGGAGCGGGCGGCGATGGCTGGTGCTGGCGCTGGACTGGCGCATCTCGGACAAGGGCCTGCAGTGGGCGCAGGGCGTCCTCGACGCCAACCGCACGCTGCCCGTCATCCTCACCACGCACGACCTGGCCTGGGCCGACGCGTCGGGCAAGGCGGCGCTGTCGCAGTACGGCCAGCGGCTGTGGGACACGCTGATCCGGCGCAACGACCAGATCTTCCTGACGCTCAACGGTCACTACTGGCCGCCCGGCCGGACGGTGCTCAAGAACGACGCGGGACACGACGTGCACGTGCACATCGCCAACTACCAGGACCGCTACTACGGCGGCGCGGGCATGGTCCGCCTCTACGCCTTCGACCTGGTGCGGAACGTGATCGACGTGGAGACCCTGTCGCCGTGGCTGCTCGATCGCGACCCGGAGGACCGCACGCTCCTGGAGGCGGAGATCCTCGAGCTGACCGGGCCCGTGGACCGCTTCAGCATCGACATCGACTTCGACGAGCGGTTCGCCGGGTTCGCCCCGCGCCCCCTGCCTCCGGCCCGGCCGGCGAAGGCCGTGATGCCGAGGGGGACGGTGGCGTACTGGCGGTTCGACGCCGAGGGGTTCGGCGGCGCGGGGGCGGACGGCGCCGTCGTCCCCGCGGGAGCGGTCGTGCGTGACCTCACCGGCGGCGGCAACGACCTGACCATGGAGTTGCTGCACGCCGGCGCCCCCGAGGTGCTGAAGTGGTCGGCCGAGCACCACGAGGGCCAGCCGGCCCACGCCAGCCTGCGCTTCGACGGCGGCAAGAGCCCGGACCGGGGCGCGGTGCTCAGGTCGTCGGCCGCCGCCCCGATCAACAGCATGACGTTCGAGACCGGGTACACGATCGAGGCGTTCATCAAGCTGCCGGACCCGTTCGCCGGCGACCACGCATGGATGGGCATCCTGAGCTGGGAGGGCCGCAGCGGCGACGCGGGCAAGACCAGTGGCTGGTCGCCCGAGGAGCCGACGTGCAGCCTCAACCTGTCGCCCGAGCGGTTCCTGCAGTACGTCGTGTATCCGGCCGACCGGGACGCCGACCCCACGTCGTGGAGCCACTCCCTGCCGGTCGGGCGCTGGACGCACGTCGCGGTCGTCAACGACGCGGGGCGGACCGTGATGTACGTGGACGGGTCGAAGATCGCCCGGAATCCTGCCCAGCCGTCGAAGGGCATCTCCACACTGGGCAGGCCGTTCGCGATCGGGGGCACCCAGTTCGCGCTGAAGTACGGGCAGGGGTACTACGGCTGGATCGGTGACGTGCGGATCGTGGCGCGGGCGCTGCGGCCGAAGGACTTCCTGACGCCGTACGAGTGATGCGCGGGCTCACCGGCCGCCGGCGGGGCCGCCCTGGGCCCGTAAGGCCCGGGGCGAGGCGCCCAGCTCGCGGCGGCAGGCCTTGTTGAACGCCTGCAGGTCCGGGATGCCCACGGCGGCGGCGATCGCGGGGATCGCCAGCGTCGACTCGCGCAGCAGGTGCAGCGCCCGGGCCAGGCGCCGGCGGCGGATGTAGCCGACGACGGTGTGCCCGGTGTGCGCGCGGAACAGGCGGGTGAGGTGGTTGTGGGAGACCCCGGCGGCGCGGGCGATGCCGGGCACGCTCAGCGGCGCCGCCAGGTCCGCCTCGATGTGCTCGATGGCGGCTGCCACGACGGCGTCCGCGCTGCCGGCCACGGGCAGCCCGGCCACCCGCCAGAGCACCGTCCACACCTCGGCCGAGGCCCGCGCCCGGGTGTCGGGCACGGCGGCGATGGCCTGCCGCAGCGAGGCCGCGATGAGGGGCGCCTGGTCCCCGGCGTCGCGCATGACGGCCACGTCGCGCCGCTCGCCGGCACCGGGCAGGCGGAAGTGCGCGTACAGGTGCTCCGATCTGCCCCGGTAGTGGTAGTGCACCTCGGCGCCGGGCGGGACGAGGCTGACGTGGCCGGGCCTGATCGGGTGGGTGGTGCCGTCGAGCACGAGCTCGGCGGTGTAGCCGTACAGGTGGAGTTGCCACAGGTCGGGCAGTTTGAACACGTCGTGCGAGCTGACGACGCCGTGCACGCCCACGCCCGCCCCGGCCACGACCGGAGGGTCGGACAGGGCGAGAGCGACTCTGCGCATAGACACATATATATAGGTGAAAACCAACCACCAGTCGATGATTACAACCCATTACATGACATATGCGTGATCGTAGGTTCGTGGCATGCGAACCACTTTGCTGACTTCGGCGCAGGTGGCCGGGTTCGTGGCGGCCGGCTACCTGCGGCTCGACGGGGTCGTCCCGGACGAGCTGAACGAGCAGGCGATCGACGTGCTGGAGGCGGGCATCCCCCACGTGCCGTACGGGACCCCGCTCGACGTCGCCTTCCCCGAAGGGTCCTTCGCCCGCAGGCTGGTCGAGGTGCCCGCGGTCGCCGGAGCCCTGCGCTCCCTCGTCGGCCCGGACCCGACCGTCGACCACCACGCCGTGCACGTGCGCGAGCCGCGCGGCGGCGAGGCCCAGCCGCTGCACGCCGACGCCATCATCGACACCCGCATGGACGCCTTCGACGTGCAGCTCATGTACTACCCGCGCGAGGTGAGCGCGGACATGGGCGGCACCCTGGTGGTGCCGGGCAGCCACCTGCGCCGCATCAACGAGAGCGACACCGGCCGCTACCAGAACCTGCGCGGGCAGACCCGGCTGACCTGCCCGCCCGGGACCGTGATGCTGCTGCACCACGGCATCTGGCACGGCGGCCGGCGCAACGACAGCGACCAGCGCCGGTACATGTTCAAGATCCGTTTCAACCCGACCGTGCCGCAGGTGCGCCTCTGGGACACCTCCGACCTGGCCGACCCTGCCGTGATCGCCGAGCTGGACCGGCGTTTTCCCTGGTACGAGCACGCGACAGGGCGGCTGGAGGTCCACAACCGGGTGCGCCTGTGGCGGGCGATGACCGCCGATCCGGCGTTCGACATCGACTACTGGACGACACGCGTGAACAACCGCCCCGGGAGGGTCGTCGCATGAAGCAGCAGGTCCTCGTTCTCTACCTGGCCACCTCCGCGCTGGACGCCCCCGTGGTGGGCTGGTCCGCCTACGACGGCACCGGGCGTACCCAACCGACCGCGGGGGACGGGGACGAGCCGCCGTACGAAACCGGGGTGGACGCCCTGCGGGACGGCTGGCGGCTGTTCCAGACCTCGCAGCTCATCCCGCCGTATCCCGGCAGCGAATACGACACGTCCTTCCTGAAGCACGAGTTCTTCTTCGAGAAGCTTTCGTAAGGCAGCGAACCCATGCCTCATCGTGTGGATCGCCCAAGGAGGTCCGGGAAATCCGCGGTCAGACGTCGGTGAAGCCGTACTCCTTGGCGAGGTCGGCGACGGTGAGCGTGCGGCCCGAGTGCCGGGCCACGCCGGGGTCCTCCAGCAGGGCGCGAACGGCCCGACCGGGGAACTCCACCGAGTCGCTGCCCGGCAGGTCGTCGCCGAGCACCGCGACGATCGCCTCCGTGCGGGTGAGGCCGGGTGACAGGGTGAGCGCGGTGACGCCGTGCGGGCGCAGGTCGTGGGCGAGAGTACGGGCCAGGCGGGCGACGCTCGTCATGGCCAGGTCGTAGAAGACGTGACCGGCTATCACCTCCGCGGACGCGTCGGCGTACCCGGAGAGCACGACCAGGCCCCGCCGCTCGATCAGCAGCGGGGCGGCGTGCCACGCGGACACGAGGTGGCTGCGTACCCCAAGGTGCATCATGTTGTGCCAGTGGTCGAGCGGGAGCGTCCAGAACGGCCCGCCGTGGAACGGCAGGGCGTTGCCGTCGAACGCGTTGGCGACCAGCAGGTCGAGGCCGCCGTGCTCGGCGCGTACCCGCTGGAAGAGCGCCTCGACGGCCTGGTCGTCGGCGTGGTCGACGTGGACGGGAACGCCGCGCCCGCCGCGCTCGTCCACCTGCTCGGCGGTGTCCTCGACCGTGCCCGGCAGATCGGAGTGGCGCTGATCACGGCTCTCGCGGTCGGTGACGTAGACGGTCGCCCCGGTCTCGCCGAGGACGAGCGCGATGCCGCGGCCCACGCCACGCGCGGCTCCGGTCACGACGGCGACGGTTCCTGTCATCTGGACGTCCCTTCCTGGTTCGCCCCGCGGTCACCGTCGCGGGACGAACGTGCCGGCCGGTGCGGCAGCATGGCCTTGAAGAAGCGTTTCATCCGGCTCCCCTGCCCGCAGCTGGGCTTGCGACGCGCAAGTGTTGTGTGATGGTGTGCCGCCGCAGCGTCTAAGGGAGGTCGTGCCGTGCCGTTGATCGTCGATCTGACCAGCGGGACCGTCGAGCGTGAGCACCGCTTCGGCGAGCCGGGACATTACGGCGGGTCCATACTCGGGCTGCGGTTGCTGGCCGAGCGCACCCCCGCCGGGCTCGACCCCTTCGACCCGCGGGCGTTGGTGTTCGTGGCGGCGGGGATGCTCGGCGGGACGCGCGCGCCCGGCCTGGCCAAGGGCGTCTTCCTGGCCAAGTCGCCGTTGACCGGGGTGGCCGGGGAGGCACATGCGCTGGGGCCCTTCGCGGCGGGAATGCGGGGCGCCGGTGTCAAGGCGCTGGCGGTGACGGGGCGCGCCGAGCGGCTTTCCTACCTGATGGTCCGCGATGGCGAGGTCTCGTGTCACGAGGCCGGGGAGTTGCGCGGGCTGGGCACCACCGCCACCACCGACGCGCTCCGGGCACGGCATGGGCGGGGCGCGCACGTCGCGGCGATCGGGCCGGCCGGGGAGAACCTCGTCCGGTACGCGAGCGTCGTCACCGACTACGCCTACGCCGCCGGGCGGTATGGGATCGGCGCGGTGTTCGGCGCCAAGAACCTCAAGGCGATCGTGTGCGTGGGCGACGCGCCGGCCGAGGTCGCCGATCCGGCGGCGGTCGCCGCGATCGACCGCTACTACCGTGACGCGATCGCCGGCAACCCGCTGGCCGCCCTCCAGGCCGGCGAGCCGGGGTTCGCCAGCTGGGCCGGGGAGCCGCCGGTCCCCGGGTACGCCTCCGTCCGGAACTTCACGCTGCCAGGGGGATTGCGGGTTCCCGGCGTGCGGGACTATGACGGCCGGGCGGTGGTGCTCAGGGGCGCCTGTCCCGGGTGTCCGAACGACTGCCTCAAGGTGTACGCCTCTCCGTCCGCGGACGAGCGCAGGTCCGGCGGGCTCGGGCAGGAGGCGTTCCTGTCGCTGGGGTGGAATCTCGGGATCGACGACCTCGACACGGTGCTGGACGCCAACGCCCTCTGCAACGATCTCGGGCTCGACCAGGTCTCCCTCGGCGGGACGCTGGCCTTCGCGATGGAATGTGCCGAGCGCGGGCTGCTGCCGGGCGGGCCCGCGTTCGGCGACGCCGCGGCGCTGCCCGGGCTGATCAGGGACGTCGCGCGGCGCGCCGGCCAGCTCGGCGATCTGCTGGCCGAGGGGGCGGCGCGGGCCGCCGCGCGGCTCGGGCCGCAGACCGCGCCGTACGCGATGACCGTCAAGGGCGCCGAGTTGCCCTGCTTCGACCCGCGCATCCAGCCGGGGATCGGGCTCGGGTACGCCCTCGCCCCCAACGGGCCACGTTACGACGCTTTGGAGCACGATCTCGACTTCGATCCCGTCGCGGGGCTCGCCTACAGCTTCCCCGAGGCCGCCAGGATCGGAGCCCGGCCGGCGCCCGCCGGCGTGCTCGACGCCGAGCGGGGGCGGCGCAGCGCCCGCCTGCTGCGGTTGTGGAGCGGGCTGGACGCGCTCAACCTGTGCGTGTTCGCCTCCTCCCCCACCAGGCCGCTGACCATCGATCGCCTGACCGCGCTCGTCACCGCCGTGCTCGGCCGGGACTTCACGCTGGAGGACCTGCTGGCGGCCGGGCAGCGGCGACTCGACGAGATGCGGGCGTACGCCGCCCGCGAGGGCATGGGCGGGCGCGACGAGCTGCCCGCGCGGATGCACGACGAGCCGGTCGCCGAAGGGCCGTACAAGGGCGCCGTGCTGGACCGGGAGGCGTTCGCGCGGGCGCGCGACGCCTTCTACGACGAGCTCGGCTGGCGCTGACCCCGCCGCTGCCGCCCTGGTCGCGCTGGGTGACGGGCGGTGGGCGGGGTATGGGTCACTGCACGGGGGAGGAGGAGCCGTTGCAAAGTGACGGTGAGCGTACGCTGGGCGGTTTGCTCGAGGCCACGCACCTGGCCGCGATGGAGGACCTGCCGGCCCTGGTGGCCGCCCATGCCCGGCTGCTCGGCTGCTCCGACACCGTGATCTACGCGACCGATCTGCAGCAGCTGCTCCTGGTGCCGCTGCCGGGGCAGCTGGGCCCGTCCGGGGAGCCGCTCGAGCCCATGGGGATCGACAGCACGATGGCGGGCCGCGCGTTCCGCGTCGTGGAGATCGTCCAGGCCAAGACCGTGCCGGCGGGTGATGGGCGGCGGTTGTGGGTGCCGTTGCTGGACGGGACCGAGCGGGTCGGGGTGCTGGGGGCGACCGTGTCCGCCTACGACGAGCTGGTCGAATGGCGGGTCAAGCAGCTGGCGTCCCTGGTGGCGGTGCTGATGATCAGCAAGCGGCCGCACAGCGACTCGTTCGCCCGGCTGGTCCGCGCCCGGCCGATGACCCTGTCGGCCGAGGTGATGTGGACCCTGCTGCCGCCGGGCACGTTCGCCAGCGACGACGTGGTGGTCAGTGCCGCACTCGAGCCCGCCTACGAGATGGGCGGCGACGCCTACGACTACGCGGTCGACGGCTCCCTGCTGCATCTGGCGCTGTTCGACGCGATGGGGCACGACACGTCGGCCGGGCTGACCGCCAGCGTCGCCATGGGGTCGTGCCGCCACAACCGCCGCCTCGGGATGGAGCTGCCCGCGATCAGCGAGGCCGTGGACGCGGCGATCAAGGAGCATTTCACCGGCCGGTTCGCCACCGGCATTCTGGCCTGCCTGGACCTGCGCACGGGGCAGCTGAGCTGGGTCAACCGCGGCCACCATCCGCCGCTGGTGATCCGCGGCGGCCGGTGCGTGACCACGCTGGAAAGCGCCCCCATCCCGGACCCGCCCATGGGGTTCGGTCTGGGGATCTCCACGGGTCTGCTCCGTTACCAGCTGCAGCGCGGCGACCGGCTGCTGTTCTACACCGACGGCATCATCGAGGCGCAGAGCCCGGACGGGGAGACCTTCGGGCTGGAGCGCTTCGTCGACTTCGTCATCCGCCAGGAGGCCGACGGCGTGTCGGCGCCGGAGACGCTGCGCCGGCTGATCCAGGCCATCCTGCGGCACCAGAGCGGCCGCCTGCAGGACGACGCGACCGTGATGACGGTCGAGTGGCGCAGCGAGCGCCGGCGCCAGCTCACGATGTGAGCGCGTCCGTCACCGGTGGAACAACCGGGCGGGCACGGCGTGCGCGAGTGCCTGGTAGCCGGCCGGGCTCAGATGCAGGCCGTCGCCTACGTCGTACGACGTCAGCAGCCGCCGGGGGTCGGCGGGATCGCGGACCGCCCGGTCGAAGTCGATCACGGCGTCGAACCTGCCGCTCGTGCGGATCCAGTCGTTGACCGCCTGCCGGGTCGCGTCCCTGAGCCCTTGGGCGTCGTCATAGGAGTTGCCGCCGAAGGGGGTGAGCGTCGCCCCGTAGACGGCCAGGTCCCGTGCCTGGGCCCGGACGATGATCTGGTCGTAGGCGGCGATCAGCTCGTCGGCGACCTTCTTCTGGGCGTCCTGCGTGGCCGAGGCGGTGCCGATGTCGTTGACGCCCTCGAAGACGATCAGCCATGCGGCGCCGCTGCGGGCGAGCACGTCGCGGTCCAGCCGGGCCAGGGCGGCCGGGCCGAGGCCGTCGTTCAGCACCCGGTTGCCGCCGGCCGCCTGGTTGGCGATGGCAGGACCGGAGCGGCCCAGCCGGTCGAAGAGCTGGTCGGGCCAGCGGTTGTTGAGGTTGGTGGTGGAGCCCCTGCCGTCGGTCAGGGAGTCGCCGAGCAGGACGAGCGCCGCGGTGGAGCGCTTGGACCACACTTCGATGGAGCTGAGGAAGTACCAGTGGTCGACGGGGGTCGCCGCGGCGAGGTCCTCGGCGTCGGCCTGGTTGCCCTTCGCCAGGTAGGAGGTGGTGCGCGAGCCCGGGTGCGAGGTGATGGCGCTGGAGGCCTGTCCCTCGGCGAGGTAGACGGTCACGGCCAGCACGGAGCCGGCGGGCAGCTGCAGGTCCAGCGGGTCGGACACCACCAGGGCGCCGGCGGGGACGGTCGTGGACGGACGGCCGTGGAAGGTCACCGGCCGGGCCGTGCCCGGCTGGATCGCGCTGACGCCCGCCCTGCCGCCGGCCGGGAATGCCACGGTGACCCGGGTGATGGGCAGGGGCGCGCCGCCGAAGGCGTTGGAGAAGCGCAGCCGTATCCGCTGCCCGCCGGCCGACACCCGCACGCTCTGCCGCAGCGTGCTGTCGGCCATGACCAGGTTGCCTGCCGTGTACGGCGCGGGCGGCAGGTTGTGGGGCTCGGTGAGCTGCGGCATCGCGGTCCAGGTGTCCACCCAGTGCCCGTTCGGCGCGTTGCCGTCGCCGATCGCGGGCGAGGTCGTCAACATCCCGGCGCCGAGAGCCGCGACGATCATCACCTTCAACCCTCTGCCCATGGCCCGCCTCGCTCCTCGAAACATTTCCGCCGAGTGTCGAACATTTCCACGCGGACGGCAAGGGATCATACCCGGCATTGAAACTTTCACCTCGCCCGCCGCGCGCCTGCCACGACGTCCCAGGCAGGCGGCGGGAGCGCCTGGGGCCGAAAGTTTCTGATTGATTAGCCGGAAATATCCCTGAGACGCTCGTCCACCACCGGCTACGACACGGAGGACGCAGTGCATCTCAACCGCCCCCGGTCCTGGATCGCCGCGGCGGCCGCCGCCACGATGGTCATCCTGGCCCTGATCGCCGCACCGACCGCCCAGGCCGCGCCCGGCTGCCGTGTGGAGTACACGGTGACCAACCAATGGTCGAATGGTTTCGGCGTGAATGTTAGCGTTATCAATCTGGGTGATCCACTCACCAGCTGGCGTCTGACCTGGTCGTTCACCGCCGGGCAGACGATCACGCAGCTGTGGAACGGCGCCGTCACGCAGTCCGGCGCCCAGGTCGCCGTCTCCAACGCCGCCTACAACGGCTCGCTCGCCACCGGGGCGAGCACGTCGTTCGGCTTCAACGGCTCATGGAACGGCTCCGCCAACCCGGTGCCGTCGGACTTCGCGCTCAACGGCACCCCCTGCACCGGCGGCAGCACGCCGACCGCGACGCCGACGGTCACGCCCACGGTCACGCCCACGGGCGGCACCGGCACGCTGCCGAGCAGCTTCCGCTGGCGCTCCACCGGCGCGCTGATCGCCCCCAAGCCCGACGCCGCCCACAGCAACATCGCGGCGGTCAAGGACCCGTCGGTCGTCTACCACAACGGCCGCTGGCACGTCTTCGCCAGCACCGCCAGCACCGCCAGCAGCGCCGGCTACAACCTGGTCTACACGAACTTCACCGACTGGCCCCAGGCCGGCGCCGCGCAGCACCACTACCTGGACCAGAGCGCGATCGGCACCGGTTACCGGGCCGCGCCGCAGGTGTTCTACTTCGCGCCGCAGAACAGGTGGTACCTGGTCTACCAGACCGGCAACGCCTCGTACTCGACCACGACCGACATCTCCAACCCGCGGTCCTGGAGCGCGCCGCAGCACTTCTACGCGAGCATGCCGGACATCATCCGGCAGAACATCGGCAGCGGCTACTGGGTCGACATGTGGGTCATCTGCGACACCGCCAAGTGTTACCTGTTCTCCTCCGATGACAACGGCCACCTCTACCGCTCGGAGACGACGGTGGCGAACTTCCCCAACGGCTTCACCAACACGCAGATCGTGCTGCAGGACTCCAACAAGTACCGGCTGTGGGAGGCCAGCAACATCTACAAGGTCAAGGGCACGAACCAGTATCTGCTGCTGGTGGAGGCCATCGGCTCCGACGGCAAGCGGTACTTCCGCTCCTGGACCTCCACGAGCATCGGCGGCACGTGGACGCCGCTGGCCGACACCGAGAGCAACCCGTTCGCCCGTGCGAACAACGTCACCTTCGACGGCACCGCCTGGACCAGGGACATCAGCCACGGCGAGATGATCCGCGACAGCAACGACCAGACGCTGACCATCAGCCCGTGCCAGATGCGCTACCTCTACCAGGGCATGGATCCGAACGCGAGCGGCGACTACAACTCGTTGCCGTGGAGGCTGGCGCTGTTGACGCAGACGAACTCCACCTGCTGAGAAGCCAGTGCTCGGCGGCTTCTAGATCGTGAGCGTGGTGCGCGGCACCGGGACGAACGTCGCCGAGCGCAGCTCCAGGGCTCCCTTCGCGGAGCGGACCTGCGGGGAGACGTAGACCGGCGCGTCCTCGGGGAAGGGCAGCAGGCGCAGCTCGACGGCCCCGTGTTCGAGGAGTTCGCGGCGGAAGCGCCGCAGGCCGATCTCCCAGGGCGCGCCGTGCCAGAACTGGTCGGCCACCAGGCGGCCGCCGATGGAGGCGCGGCCCACGTCGCCGGACCAGTCGAGGCGCAGCAGCACCTCGTCGTCGCCGTCGAGGAGGGCGGCGGGCACGGTGACGCGGTAGACGGCGGCGGCGTCGAAGTCGGCGTCGACCGGTGCGGAGGCCCGGCCGGACTTGGAATCGATGACTGTCCGCCTGGGCGGCCCGGCCGCCGTCACCTGCTCGGCGACGGCGGCAATCGGCTCCGCATCCGTGACGAGCGGTTCGATGACGCTGAAGACGCCGTCGGTCGCCACATGGGGCGAGTCGTCGGCCGCCGTCAAGGCGGGGAAGACCCGCAGCCGGTCCCCGGCGTGACGGCCGCTCTCGCGACCGCCCAGCGATCCGTGCCCGTCGTCCGATCCGTGCCCGCCGTCCGATCCGTGCCCGCCGCCATCGCTCACGTCTTCCGGTGCGTGGCCGCCGGTGTGGGGCGCGGGGCGCGTGCAGTCTCCATACAGCACCAGCCGGTCGCCGTCCACGACGGTGGGCCGGGCGCTGAGGAGCAGCCGCTCGGCTCCCCAGACCCGGGCGCGGGTGGCGGTGAGCGCGCTCTCCTCGTCCAGGACCAGCACGTGCGCCACGGACCCGTCGGCGGCGGTGACCCGCAGCAGGCAGCCAGAGCCGGGGCGCAGGTCGCTCACCACCACGTCGGAGCCGTCCCGCGTCACCGTCGCCCGCGCGCCGCCGCGGTGGTCGAGCCCGGGGCCGTCGATCGCGGCGACGGTGGAGCCGTCGAAGGCCAGCTCGACCGGGATGCCCGCGACCTGCGCGAGCACCAGGACGGGGCCGTCGAGCGTGCAGACGGGCTGGGCGGAGGCGGTCAGGAGGGTGGCCGCGCCGACCGGGCGGGCGAGCGGCCAGACGAAGTACGCGCCCGACGGCACCGTGACGGGACGGCGCGGCACCACCAGGTCTCTGCCGCCGAGACAGACCGCGAACTGCACGTTCTCGTGCGCGGGCAGCGTCTCAACCGGCTGATGGTTGTTGACGAACAGGAAGCCGGAGCGGCCGTCGGAGCGCACGCACCAGCGCAGGGCATCGCGGTCGGCGGTGTCGGCGGGCGCGTCCGGCGGCATGGTGAGCGTCATGGGCGCGAGGTCGGCGCCGTCCGAGGCCAGCCACAGGTGTTGGAGCCGCAGCCGGACGTAGGACTCCCGGAACTGGCCGTACTCCCCCAGAGGCGCCTGGAAGTCATAGTTGATCACCGGGCAGTCGTTGGGGTAGCCGGTGGCGTGCGACTCCTGGAGGGTGCTGAGCTCGCCGATCTTCTGCGAGCCGCCGTGGTACATGTAGTAGCCCTGCCAGACGGACCCGCTGCCCAGCTTCACCAGCGACAACGCGGCCACGTCCGCGGCGGCGACGATCGGCCGCCGGTGGTAGGAGGTGTACATGCCGCCGCCCAGCTCGCAGGTGGCGAACGGGTAGCGCGCGAGGTGGCTCTCGTCCGTGCCGGACGGGCCGTCGCCGCGCAGGTCGGCGCCGATCGAGTCGTCGTCCCTGCCGGGCCCGAAGAAGTAGTGCGCCCGGCTCTGCCGCGGCCACCCGTCGTGCGGGGTGTCCCAGGCGGCCTCGGCGTACCCGCCGAACAGCGGGATCACCTCCCCGGGCGGCAGCTGGGCGTGCCCCCAGCCGGTGGCCGTCCACAGCGGCGCGTCGATGCCCGCCTCCTGGGCCAGGCGCTTGAGCGTGAGCAGGTGGCCGGGCTGGTCGTACAGCTCGTTCTCCAGCTGGACGCCGACGATGGGCCCGCCGTCGCGCCTGGTCAGCCCGCGCAGTTGCCGGCCGATCTGTGCGAAGAACGGCCGGACCAGGGCCAGGTAGCGCGGGTCGTCGGTGCGCGGCACGCAGTCTTCGGCCAGCAGCCAGTCGGGGAAGCCGCCGTTGCGGGACTCGCCATGCCCCCACGGCCCGACCCGCACCACCACGTCGAGCCCGGCCTCCGCGCAGGTCGTCACCCAGCGGCGCAGGTCACGGTCGCCCCGCCAGTCGTAGTGGCCGCGACGCTCCTCGTGCAGGTTCCAGAAGACGTAGGCGGCCACGGCCGTCACCCCGCCGGCCCGCACCTTGAGCAGCTCTTCCCGCCACTCGGCGGCCGGGTAGCGGGCGAAGTGGAACTCGCCCATGACCGGGAACCAGGGGCGCCCGCCGCGCCGCAGGGTGCGCGAGTCGACGGTGATCGCGTCCGGCCGGCCGGGCTCCTCCCCCATGGCGAGATGGCCGGTGATCGGCGGCCCTGGTGGTCCTGGGACGGAGACTCTCAGCACGCGCCTGATCGTAGCGGGGTTTCCGGCCATCCGATTTAACGCCATTGACATCTCCGCAAAACCGACCCTACGGTATGCGAAACGTTTCGACAACGGTATCGCGGGAGGGGCATGTCTTCGCTACGTGACGTGGCCGAGCGGGCCCAGGTGGCGGTGAGCACGGTCTCGGCGGCGCTCAACGGCACCCGCCCGGTGGCCGCGGCGACCAAGCTGCGCATCGAGCAGGCCGCCGCGGAGCTCGGCTATCGCCCCAACCTGCTGGCGCGCGGGTTGCAGAGCAAGCGGACCCGGATCCTGGCGCTGCTGTTCCCCGCCCCGCGCAGCGGTTTCGGCCTCACCGAGATGCAGTTCGCGACCGGTGCCGCCGAGGCGGCCAGCGAGCTGGGCTATCACCTGCTGCTGTCGCCGGAGAGCGCCGACCCGATCGACGAGCTGCGCCACCTCACCGGCCTCGGGCTGGTGGACGGCGTGCTGCTCATGGAGGTGCGGCTGGACGACGAGCGCACCGCGTTCCTGTCGGCGGCCGGGGTGCCGTTCAGCATGATAGGGCGCACCCGGGAGCCTGGCTCGATCGACTACGCCGACATCGACTTCGCGGCCACGGCCCGCGACGCGGTGGCGCACGTGGCCGGGCTGGGTCATCGCACGCTGGCCTTCTTCAACCTCTCGACCGACCTGTACGCCGACGGCTACGGTCCCGCGATGCGGGCCGGCGAGGAGTTCGCGGCGGCGGCCCGCGCCGCGGGAATCGACTACGTGGACGGCTACCGGCCCGGGTCCGCCGAGGAGGGCCGGAAGGCGTTCGAGCGGCTGTTGCAGGCGCACCCGGAGGTGACGGCGCTGGCGGTGATGGACGACCACGCGGCCGTCGGAGTGATCGCGGCGGCGGCCGCACACGGCCGGCACATCCCCGAGGACCTGACGCTGATCCTGGTCTTGTCGTCGGCCGGGGTCGCCGAGATGTTCAACCCGAAGCTGACGACGCTGGAGCCGCCCAGCACCGAGCTGGGCAGGCTGGGCGCGCACATGCTCATCGACCGGCTGCAGGGCGCCGGCCCGCCGCGGCAGCACCTGGTGCCCTGCCGCCTGGTGATCGGCGACAGCTCCGCTCCGCCCCGGAGCCTGTCATGACGGCGCGGCCCGGGATGCACACGCTCACCCGCGAGCGCGGTCTGCTGTTCGGCGGCGACTACAACCCCGAGCAGTGGCCGGAGGGGGTGTGGGCCGAGGACGCCGAGCTCATGAAGGCCGCCGGGGTCAACCTGGTCACGGTCGGCGTGTTCAGCTGGGCGCGGCTCGAGCCGGAGCCGGGCGCGCGCGACTTCGGCTGGCTGGACCGCGTGATGGACCTGATGGCCGGGGCCGGGATCGCGGTGGACCTGGCCACGCCGACCGCCTCACCGCCGCCGTGGCTGGGCCACCGCTGGCCGCAGACGCTCCCGGTCGACGAGTCCGGGCACCGGCTCTGGTACGGCTCGCGCAACCAGTTCTGCCCGTCGTCCCCGGTCTACCGGGAGCGGGCACTGGCGATCGTGACCGACCTGGCCGACCGGTACGCGGGCCACCCCGCCCTGGCGCTCTGGCACGTGGGCAACGAGTACGGCCAGTTCTGCCACTGCGACGAGACCGCGGCCGCGTTCCGGGCCTGGCTCCAGCAGCGCTACGGCGACCTGGACACGCTGAACGAGGCGTGGGGCACCACGTTCTGGAGCCAGCGGTACAGCGAGTGGGCCGAGATCGTCACCCCGCGCCGCGCCCCGTACATCATCAACCCGGCGCAGCAGCTCGACTGGTGGCGCTTCTGCTCCGACGCGCTGCTCGCCTGCTACCGCGCCGAACGCGACGTCCTGCGCGAGCGCACCCCGGACGTGCCGATCACCACGAACTTCATGGGCCTGTTCAAGCCCGTGGACTCCTGGGCGTGGGCCGCCGAGGAGGACATCGTCTCCAACGACTGCTACCCCGACCCCGAGGACCCGCTCTCCCCCGCCCGTACCGCCCTCACCCACGACCTGATGCGCGGCCTCGGCCGGGGGCGGCCATGGCTGCTGATGGAGCAGTCCGCCGGCGCCGTCAACTGGCGGCCGCACAACCTGCCCAAACCGCCCGGCCAGCTCCGGCTGGAGTCGCTGCAGGCGCTCGCCCGCGGCGCGGACGGATTGTGCTACTTCCAGTGGCGGGCCTCCCGCTTCGGGGCCGAGCGTTTCCACGCCGCGATGGTGCCGCACGCGGGGCCGGACACGCGGCTGCACGCCGAGGTCCGCGCGCACGGCCAGGAGCTGCGCAAACTCGCCTCCGTGGCGGGGCAGCCGGTGCCGGCGCGGGTGGCGATGGTCTTCGACTGGCCGAGCTGGTGGGCGCTGGAGGAGCGCGGCCGCCCCAGCGACCGGCTGGGCGCCGCCGACCAGCTGCTCGCCTACTACGTCCCGCTCTGGGAGCGCGGCGTGAGCGTGGACCTCGTGCCGCCCTCCGCCGACTTGAGCGCGTACGCGCTGGTCGTGGTGCCGAACCTGTTCCTGGTGACCGACGCGGACGCGGCGGCGCTGACGGACTACGTACGCGGCGGCGGAGTGCTGGTCGTCGGGCCGTTCTCCGGGATCGCCGACGAGCGGGCGCACATCCGCACCGGCCGGTTCCCCGCGCCGCTGCGCGCGGTGCTCGGCGCGTCCGGCGAGGAGTGGCAGCCCGTCGCGGGCGAGGTGCGCTGCCGATGGGACGGCGGTCCCGAGTTCACCGCGCAAACCTGGACCGAGCTGATCGCCACGGAAGGCGCCGAAGCGGTGGCCACGTTCAGCGAAACGGGGCATCCTGCGGTGCTGCGGCACCGCGCCGGCGACGGCGTCGCCTGGTACGTCGCCACCATGCCCGAGCCCGCCGCGCTCGGCGAGATCACCGCGCGGGCACTGGCCGACGCCGGTGTGCGCGGGGTCCTGCCCGACGGAGTCCGGCTGCCGCCGGGCCTCGAGGCGGTCCGCCGCGGCGACGTGTTGTTCCTGCTCAACCACGGCCCTGAGCCCGCGCGTGTGCCCATCCCGGAGGCGGCCGAAGACCTGCTGACCGGAGCCGCCTGCGAGGGCCAGGTCGCGCTGGCTCCTCGCGCGGTCGCCGCGCTGCGCCCGCACGGTTGATCAAGTCCCCCTCGAGAACGGATCAGGATGAAGTTCAAGGACGGTCACTGGCGCATGCGGGCAGGCGTGCGGGCCGCGTACGCCGTCGCAGCGCACGACGTGACCGCGGACGCCGCCTCGCTGCGGGTGCTCGCGCCGACCCGGCCGATCACCCGCCGCGGCAACACCATCGACGGCCCGGTCCTGCGGGTGGACGTGTCGTCGCCGATGCCGGACGTCATCCGCGTCCGCACGGTGCACTTCGCCGGGTCCGTGCCGGACTCCCCCGCCTTCGGGGTACGCGACGACGCGCCCGAGGTCAAGATCTCCGTGGACGCGGAGACGGCCGCCCTGACCAGCGGCGCGCTCACGGTGCGGCTGAGCAGGGACACGCCGTGGGAGATGACCTTCAGCGCCGGCGGGCGTGAGCTGACCCGCAGCGACGGCAAGAGCCTCGGCATCGTGCACGACCCCGGCGACCGGCACTTCATGGTGGAGCAGCTGCGGCTCAGCGCCGGGGAGCTGGTGTACGGGCTGGGCGAGCGGTTCGGCCCGCTGGTGCGCAACGGGCAGGCCGTCGACATCTGGAACGACGACGGCGGCACCACCAGCGAGCTGGCGTACAAGAACGTCCCCTTCTACCTCACCAACCGCGGCTACGGGGTGTTCGTCAACCACCCCGGGCGGGTGTCGTTCGAGGTGGGGTCGGAGACGGTCTCGCGCGTGCAGTTCAGCGTCGAGAGCCACGACCTGGAGTACCTCATCATCCACGGGCCGACGCCGGCCGACATCCTGCGCCGCTACACGGCGCTGACCGGCCGGCCCGCGCTGCCGCCCGCCTGGTCGTTCGGGCTGTGGTTGTCCACGTCGTTCACGACCGACTACGACGAGGCCACGGTGACGTCGTTCGCAGACGGGATGGCCGAGCGGGACCTGCCGCTGAGCGTGTTCCACTTCGACTGCTTCTGGATGCGGCAGTACCGGTGGTGCGACTTCGAGTGGGACCCGGAGGTGTTCCCCGACCCGGAGGGCATGCTGCGCCGGTTGAAGGAGCGCGGGCTGAAGGTCTGCGTGTGGATCAACCCGTACATCGGGCAGGCGTCCAGCCTGTTCGACGAGGGCCTGGCGGCCGGGCACCTGCTGCGCCGGCCGGACGGCACGGTGTGGCAGGATGACCACTGGCAGGCGGGGCGGGCGCTGGTGGACTTCACCTCACCGGCGGCCAGGGAGTGGTTCGCGGGCAAGCTGCGCGGCTTGCTCGACATGGGGGTGGACGCGTTCAAGACCGACTTCGGCGAGCGCATCCCGACCGACGTCGCCTACGCCGACGGCTCCGATCCCGAGCGCATGCACAACTACTACTCCCTGCTCTACAACCAGACCGTGCACGACGTGCTGGCCGAGCGGGGCGCGGCCGTGTTGTTCGCGCGCTCGGCCACGGTCGGCGGGCAGCGGCTGCCGGTGCACTGGGGCGGCGACTGCGAGTCGACCTACGAGGCCATGGCCGAATCGCTGCGCGGCGGGCTGTCGCTGGGCATGGCGGGGTTCGGGTTCTGGAGCCACGACATCGGCGGGTTCGAGGGGCGGCCCGATCCTGCCGTGTTCAAGCGGTGGGTGGCGTTCGGGCTGCTGTCGTCGCACAGCCGGCTGCACGGGAGCGGCTCGTACCGGGTGCCGTGGTTGTTCGACGAGGAGTCGGTGGACGTGCTGCGGTCGTTCACGCGGCTCAAGAGCCGGCTGATGCCCTACCTGTACGGCGCCGCGGTGCAGGCCACGACGGACGGCCTGCCGATGATGCGGGCCATGCACCTGGAGTTCCCCGACGACCGGGGCTGCGACTACCTGGACGCCCAGTACATGCTGGGGCCGGACCTGCTGGTGGCGCCGGTGTTGTCGACCAAGGGCGACATTTCGTACTACGTCCCTGAGGGTGTGTGGACGCGGCTACTGGACGGCGAGAGCGTCACCGGCCCCGCATGGCGCAGCGAGCGGCACGGGTTCGACAGCCTGCCGCTGCTGGTGCGGCCCGGCGCGGTGCTGCCCATCGGGTCCCGCGAGGACCGGCCCGACTATGACTACGCCGACGACGTCACGCTGCAAGCGCACCAGCTCGCCGACGGCGACGTCCGCACCGTCACCGTGCCGGACGCCGACGGCGGCGCCGGCGCGGTGTTCGAGGTGTCCCGCACCGGCGACCGGATCCGCGCCCGCCGCCTGCAGGGCGCGCCCGCCCGCTGGAGCCTGCTGCTCGCCGGCGTGCGCGAGGCCCGGCACTCCCGGCTGGAGACGACGCCCGGCGGCGTGCGGGTGGCCGCCGAGCCCGGCACCGACGAGATCGCGATCATTGTTGAAGGAGCAGAATGACCACTTTCCCCGACAATTTCCTGTGGGGCACCGCCACCGCCTCCTACCAGGTGGAGGGCGCCTGGAACGAGGACGGGCGCGGCCCGTCGATCTGGGACACCTTCTCCCACACGCCCGGCCTGGTCACCAATGGCGACACCGGTGACGTGGCCTGCGACCACTACCACCGGCTGGAAGAGGACCTGGACATCCTCGCCGAGCTCGGCGTGGGCGCCTACCGGTTCTCCCTGTCCTGGCCGCGCGTGCAGCCGGGCGGGCAGGGGCCCCTCAACCAGCCGGGCGTCGACTTCTACAACAGGCTGATCGACGGCCTGCTCACGCGGGGCATCGCCCCCGTGGCCACCCTCTACCACTGGGACCTGCCGCAGGAGCTGGAGGACGCGGGCGGCTGGCCGCACCGCGACACCGCACTGCGCTTCGCCGAGTACGCCGCCCTCATGGGCGAGGCGTACGGCGACCGCGTGCACACGTGGATCACGCTGAACGAGCCCTGGTGCTCGGCCTACCTGGGCTACGCCTCCGGCGTGCACGCCCCGGCCAGGACCGAGCACGCCGCGGCGCTGGCCGCCGTGCACCACCTCAACCTGGGCCACGGCCTGGCCGTGCAGGCGCTGCGCTCGGTGGCCGCCCCGTCCGCGCAGATGTCGGTCACGCTCAACCTGCACCACGTGCGCGGCGTGTCGGCGGCCGACGCGGAGGCGGTGCGCAAGGCGGACGGGTTGTCCAACCGGGCCTTCCTCGGCCCGATGCTGGAGGGCGCCTACCCCCGCGACCTCATCGAGGACACCGCCGCCGTGACCGACTGGTCGTTCGTGCGCGACGGCGACGAGGCCGCCGCCTGCCAGCCGCTGGACGTGCTCGGCGTCAACTACTACAACCCCACGCTGGTGCGCCAGTGGGACGGAGCGAGCGTGCGGGAGACGGCCGACGGGCACCAGGACGGCGCCGCGTCCCCGTGGATCGCCTGCGAGGACGTCGAGTTCGTGCCCCAGCCCGGCCCGTACACCGAGATGGGCTGGAACATCGACGAGACCGGCCTGACCGAGCTGCTGCTGCGCCTGCACCGCGACTACCCATCCATGCCCACGATGATCACCGAGAACGGCGCCGCGTTCCCCGACCCGGTGGGCGCCGACGGCCGCGTGCACGACGCGGACCGCGTCGACTACCTGCACCGGCACCTGACCGCCGTGGCGGAGGCGATCAAGAGCGGGGCGGACGTGCGCGGCTACTTCGTGTGGTCCCTGATGGACAACTTCGAGTGGGCGCACGGCTACGCCAAGCGGTTCGGCATCGTCCGCGTGGACCGCGACACGATGGAGCGCACCTGGAAGGACAGCGCCCACTGGTACCGGGACGTGGTCGCCACCGGCAAGCTGCCCGGCTAGGGCTTCCTGGCCACGGCCCCGACGAAGGTGTGGTAGGTGATGCCCGGAGTGGCTGTGTCTCCGTCGTCGGGGCGCCACTCCGGGAGCGGCACCAGGCCGGGGTCCACCAGCTCGAGGCCGTCGAAGTAGGCGAGCAGCTCGTCGCGGGTGCGCCACCGGCCGGTGCCGAGGTGCTCGTTGAAGATCTTCTCCGCGGCGTAGGCCTGCTTCGACACCTCGGGGTGGGCCTCGCCCGGGTTGTGGAAGTGGGAGATCACCACGTGGCTGCCCGGGGCGAGCGGGGCCACCAGCCAGCCCAGGATGGCGCCGGGGTCCTCGTCGTCGGACAGGTGGTGCAGGAGTCCGAACAACAGCAGCCCGACAGGCCGGCTGAAGTCGATCAGGGCGCGTGCCTGCGGGTCGCCGAGGATCTTCTCGGGCTCGCGGGCGTCGGCCTCGATGACCGTGGTGGTGGCGTCCGCGGCCAGCAGCGCCTGGCCGTGGACGAGCACGATCGGGTCGTGGTCGACGTAGACGACCCGCGTGCCGGGGGTGACGGACTGGGCGATCTCGTGCACGTTGCCCTGCGTCGGCAGGCCGGAGCCGATGTCGAGGAACTGCCGGATCCCGGCCTCGCCCGCCAGGTAGCGGACGGTGCGGCGGAGGAACTCCCGGTTGGCCCTGGCCGCCTCCGGCGCGTCCGGCGCGACCTTCAACGCCATCGCGGCCACGTGGCGGTCGATCGCGTAGTTGTCCTTGCCGCCGAGCATGTAGTCATAGACGCGCGCGACACTCGGCTTGGTGGTGTCGATCCCTGGGGGCGCGGTTTCCTGCTCGCTCTCGGGCACTGCCGGCTCCTTGCGACGGTGTCGGGGCTACACGGATGATCTTAGCCGCCGAGCTCGCCGCACAGCAGCCGCGCGGCGCCGGACATGGCCCGCATCTTGCCCGCGGCCGACGCCCGCGGCAGGTATTTCATGCCGCAGTCGGTCGCGATGACGATCCGCTCGGGCGGCACCCACTCGAACGCCCTGCGCACCCGCCCCGCCACCACCTCCACCGGCTCCACGTCCGGCCTCGACAGGTCGATCACCCCGAGAATGATCGTCTTGTCCTTCAGGTCGGACAACACCCCCAGGTCCAGTCCGGACTGCGCGGTCTCGATCGACACCTGCTGGACCGGGCAGCCGGCCAGCTCCGGCAGGAACGAGTACGCCTCCGGCCGCTCGTGGATGATCGCCGCGTACCCGAAGCAGATGTGCACCGCCGTCGTGCCGACGACGCCGTCCAGTGCCGCGTTCAGCGCGGCCAGCCCGTACGCCCGCGCCGCCTCCGGCCTGGCCTGCATGTAGGGCTCGTCGATCTGCACGATGTCGGCCCCGGCCGCGAACAGGTCGCGCATCTCCGCGTTGACCGCCGCCGCGTAGTCCATCGCGGCCGCCTCGGCGTCCCGGTAGTGGTCGTTCTGCGCCTGCTGGCTCATCGTGAACGGTCCCGGCACCGTCATCTTGACCGGGCGACCGGTGTGGGCGCGCAGGAACCGCAGGTCGTCCACCCCGACCGGACGCGGGCGGCGGATGGGGCCGACGATGCGGGGGACGGGGTTCGGGTGGCCGCTGCGGTCCAGCGCCGTACCCGGATTGTCCAGGTCGACGCCCTCCAGGGCGGTGGCGAAGTGATTGGAGTAGCTCTCGCGGCGGATCTCCCCGTCGGTGATGATGTCGAGACCGGCGCGCTCCTGGGCCCTGATGGCCAGCTCAGTGGCGTCGTCCTGGGCCTGGCCGAGCTGCTCGGGCGGGATGCGCCAGAGCTCCCTGGCCCGCACCCGCGGCGGGAACCGGCCCGCCAGTTTGGCGCGGTCGATCAGCCATTCGGGCTGGGCGTAGCTTCCTACCAGCGACGTCGGCAGCAGCGGCAGAGATGTCACGGGCCCTCCATTCACCAGCGATCGAGGTGCAGCACTTCGTCGAGCGGCCGGCGCGGCGCGGGCCTGAACGTGTCCCCGGTGTAGTAGGCGGTGGGGAGGAGCACGCCCTGGCGTACGTCGGCGGGTATGCCGAGCAACCCGGCGATCTCACTCTCGTACGCCAGGTGCAGGGTCGTCCAGGCCGTGCCGAGCCCGCGGGCGCGGGCGGCCAGCATGTAGCTCCACGCGGCCGGCAGCAGCGACCCCCACAGGCCCGCCTGGTTGCCCTCGGGCAGCCCGCCGCCGGGCAGCGTGATGCAGCCGATCACCAGCACGGGCACGTCGCCCATGTGCTCGCCGAGATGGACGGAGCTGCCGGCCACGCGTCGCTGCGTGGCGGCCCGTTCCGGGTCGTACTGGAACAGCGACCCGGCGGAGGCCCCCGACTCGTAGTAGGCGCGGAAGGAGCGGCCGTAGTAGTCGCCGATCTGTTTCCGTAGCTCCGGGTCGGTGACCACGATCCAGTGCCAGCCCTGACGGTTTCCGCCGGTCGGGGCCTGGAGGGCGATCTCCAGGCACTCGCGGACGAGGTCCAGGGGGACGGGCCGGGTCAGGTCGAGGCGCTTGCGGACGCTGCGGGTGGTGGTGAGCAGCTCATCGGGCGTCATGCCGCCCATCATGTCAACGTCACCGGGTGATCCAAAGGGCCCGTTAAGCCGGCTGGTTGGCGTGTGCCTGCTCAACTCGATCAGGGATTGTAGGGGTCTGTCAGGGGCAAGGGGGTGCGGGCAGCATCCAAGGCGGCTTGGGGGAAGTTGGGTCCGGCCGTGTAGAACCGGGCACGGGTGCGACCGATCGGGGTCAGGATTTCGGCTGAGACGAGGTCGCGCAAGTCCCGCTGAGCTTGCTGGAGGCTGAGGCCCTCGGCTCGTTCATATCGGCTGCGGCGGACGCGGCCGGACATGGCCACATCGTGCAGAGCGGTGACGATGCGCTCGTCCATGCCTCGCCGCTCCGCGATGTCGCCGAGCAGCGTCCACACACGGGTGGAGCGGTCAAGACGGTTCTTCACGGTCTGCGCCTGCTGATGATAGGCGGTGAGGTTGAAACGGACCCAGTCCGAGACGTCTTGATCTGGCCGGTACGTGGAGCCGCGCCGGGCGAGCGCGGCGTAGTACTCCCAGGTGTTGCCCGGCCGCCCAAGCCACGCCTCGATGGAGGAGAACTCGGGTGCGAGCACTCCGTTCCTGGCGATCACCAGTGTTTGGAGGGAGCGGGACATACGCCCGTTGCCGTCTGCCCATGGGTGGATGGAGACCAGATGGAGGTGGGCCATAGCGGCCCTGATGAGCAAGTGAGAGCCGTCGTCGGTATTGAGCCAGCCGGACAATTCCCGCATCAGCGCGGGGACGTCCTCCGCGTCCGGGGCCGTGTAGGCCGCAATGATGGGGTCACGCGCGTCGGTGACGTAGACAGGCCCTCGGCGCCACTGTCCCGCAGGCTTGCGCTGCGTGTGCCTGTGCCCCCAGAGCATCCAATGCAGAGCGTTCAGGAACCCCGTGCTGTAGCAGAAGTCCTCTACATCATGGAGCGTCTGGATGTAGGTCATCATCCGCTGGTAGGCGAGGGTTTCCTCGCGGTTCTCATCGGAGACGTCCACGTCTCGCTCACCCTCGAGGAGATCTTCCACATCGATCGTGGACACCTTGAAGCCCTCGATCGAGTTGGAGGCGGCGACGGCGTCGGCCGTAAGGAACTTACGCAGCCCTTCGGTCCGCTTACTCGGCGTGGACTGCAGTTGGTGGCGGAGTATTTGCCGAGCCACCTCGATCTCTTCGAGAACTCTCCGGTCGGCGTCGGTGAGCGCGGGAGTCGGGAACAGCATGACGCAATCATTGCGTTCATGCGTCCCGTCCCGCCGTGAGCCTCGACGACGGGACGGGACGAGGGCCGGGGATCAGCTGTGGCCGAGTACCCGCATGGCGGGCAGGGCGCGGTCGAAGTAGTCGAACAAGGCCTGGTTCTCCCACCCGTTGCCGGACGACGGGTCGGCCGGGTCCCAGCCGTTGCCCTTGACGCCGGTCCAGGTGGCCTCCCAGGTGAACAGGCCGAGGCCCAGGCCGTTCGGCACCTGGCGGACGATGTCGGCGACCTTGGCCAGCATCGCGGCCTGGCCCTGCGGGGTGGCCTGGTAGCCGGGGTACGGCTCCGGCGACAGGATGATGTTCTCCCAGCCGTCGTCGTCGGCCGTGGTGAACGGGTAGGCGGTCTCGACCACGACGACGGGCTTGCCGTACCGGGTGGCCACGTCGTTGATGTTGGCCTGGAACGCCTCCAGCGTGCCGTGCCAGTACGCGTAGTACGACAACCCGATCACGTCGTACCGGATGCCGTTGGCGTTCGCGTTGTCGAACCACCACCGGTAGAGGCCGTTGTCGCCGCCGTTGGCCAGGTGCAGCACGACCTTCGTCGAGGCGGACACGGCCTTGACCGCGTCGTAGCCGGCGTTCAGCAGGGCGGCCGTGTTGGCCCAGGTGGAGTTGGAGCCGTCCGGCCAGAGCAGGCCGCCGTTGATCTCGTTGCCGACCTGGACCATGTCGGCCGTGGTGCCCTGGCGGCGCAGCGCGTCGAGGACGTCGTAGGTGTGGTCGTACAGCGCCTGCTTGAGCTGATCGAACGGGAGCGCCTGCCAGGCGGCGGGCTTGAACTGCTTGCCCGGGTCGGCCCAGGTGTCGGAGTAGTGGAAGTCGACCAGCAGCTTCATGCCCTGTGCCTTGGCGCGCTTGGCGATGGCGAGCACCTGGGTCTTGGTGTTGTAGCCGTCGGCGGGGTTCACCCAGACCTTGAGCCTGATGTAGTTGAGCCCTGCCTGGGACAGGATGCGGACTGCGTCGCCGGGGCGGCCGCGGGCGTCGCGGTAGACGCCGCCGTAGGCCTCGGACTTGGCGAGGCTCGAGATGTCGGCGCCCCTGATCTGCAGGCGGGCCCCGGCCTGCGCCGGTTGCGGCACGACGACGAGGGCGGCGGCTAACAGCAGTGCGGTCAGGATGCGTTTCATCAGGATTCTCCCTGGGGTTGGGGGGATTCCACGACGACGGTGACCGCGCCGGGCGCGACGGTGACCGGCCCGTCGTGGCGTACGCCGTCGAACACGCTCGTGCCGGTCACCCCCTCGACCGTCACCGGCTCGTCGCCGTGGTTGATCAGGAAGACGTGCCGGCCCCGGCGGACCAGCTCGAGGGTGTCGGGCAGGCCGCGCGGGCGGGAGACGCCCGCGTGGTCGAGCACCTGGGCGAGCAGGTCGCGCAGGCCGGTTACGGGCGCGGTGGCGAGGTACCAGGCGGTGCCGGCGCCGAGGTCGTGGCTGGTGACGGCGGGGTGGCCCGCGTCGGGGCCGGCGGCGAAGTCCCGTACAGAGGCCGCGCCGGCCGGACGGACGCGCTCCGACCAGATGCGGGCGGTGTCCCCGCCGGTCAGAGTCACGGTCTCGCCTGCGCGCAGGGGGTGGAACTCCTCGATGGACAGGCCGAGCAGCTCGCGCAGCGCGCCGGGGTGGGCGCCGGGGTGGATGGTGTCGTGTTCGTCGACGATGCCGGAGAAGTACGACACGAGCAGGTTGCCGCCGGCCTCGACGTACCGGTGGAGGTTCTTGGCGGAGGCCTCGGTGAGCAGGTACGAGCTCGGCGCCACCACGACCCGATATCCCGAAATATCAGCGGAAGGGTGGACGAAGTCCACCGTGACGTGCTCCCGCCACAACGCCTCATAGAAGGCGTCCACCCGCTCCCGGAACGTCAGGTCGACCGACGGCCGCCAGTCCAGCTCCAGCGCCCAGTACGACTCCCAGTCCCAGACGATCGCCACGTCGGCCCGCACCAGGCTCCCCTGCAGATCGGCGAGCTTGCGCAGGTCGGCGCCCAGCCGCACCACCTCGCGCCACTGCTCGGAGTCGGTGCCGGCGTGCGGGACGAGGCCGGAGTGGAACTTCTCGGCCCCGAACCGGGAGGCCCTGAACTGGAAGAACAGCACGCTGTCAGAGCCACGCGCCACGTGCGCCAGGCTGTTGCGGCGCATCTCCCCCGGCCGCTTGGCGATGTTGCGCGGCTGCCAGTTGACCGCGCCGGCCGAGTGCTCCATCAGCATCCACGGCGCACCGCCCGCCACCGAGCGGGCCAGGTCGGCGGACATGGCCAGGTCGATGTGGTTGTCGGGCCGCTCGGCGGCGAGGTAGTGGTCGTTGGCGATCACGTCGAGCTCGCGGGCCCACTGCCACAGATCGGTGGACTTGCAGTTGACGGTGCCGGCGAAGTTCGTGGTCACCGGGATGCCCGGGGTGAGCTCGCGCAGGATGTCGCGCTGGAGCGCGTAGTGCTCGCGGTGCTGGCCGTCGCTGAAGCGGGCGTAGTCGAGGCGCTGGGCCGGGTTGACGACCGTGTGGTTGAAACGGGGGGCGTCGATCTGCGACCAGTCGGTGTAGGTCTGGCCCCAGAAGGTGGCGCCCCAGGCGTCGTTCAAAGCCGAAATATCCTGATATGTCATACGAAGCCACTCGCGCCAGGCCGCCACGCTGTGCTCGCAGTAACACTCGCCGAGCGGCGCGCCGTACTCGTTGTGCACGTGCCACATGACCACGGCGGGGTGGCCGCGGTAGTGCTCGCCCAGCGCGCGCACCAGCCGCGCGGTCGCCTCACGGAAGGCCGGGGCGCTGGAGCAGGCGCTCTGCCGCCCCCCGAACCCGATCCGCGTGCCCTCCTTGGTCACCGGCAGCACGTCGGGGTGCGCGGCGACGAACCAGGCGGGCGGGGCGGCCGTCGGCGTCGCCAGGTCGACCGCGACCCCGGCGGCGTGCAGCCGGTCGATGACCTCGTCCAGCCAGCCGAACTCGAAGCGTCCCTCGGCCGGCTCCATCAGCGCCCACGAGAACATGCCCAGGCTGACCAGGTTGACCCCGGCCTCGCGCATCAGGGCCACGTCCTCTTCGAGGACCTCGCGCGGCCACTGCTCTGGGTTGTAGTCCCCGCCGTAGGCGATGCCAGCAGGACGCTCCGGATACATCCATCCCCCTCGAGAAGCTTCTGTGAACGTGCACAGTATGCCCGACCTGCCCTTGAGGGAACAGTGAATCCGAATTTTCCTGCTCGCCCTGGAGGTTAACGAGACTGTAACGACCCCTTGACGGGTATTTCCGGACTGTTCCACTCTGTGCACGTTCACAGAACCCCCTACGGAGGTACGCAATGCGCGCCAACCGCCTTGGAGCAGCCCTGGCCGTCGCCCTCACGGCCACCCTCGCGAGCTGCGGGTCGGGCGAGCCCGCTCAAAGCACCGAGGCGGCGCAGAGCCCCACGGCCGCCGCCCAGGGACCGGTCAAGCTCGTCTACTGGACCTGGGCCCCCAACATGGACAAGATCGTCGACGTCTGGAACAAGGCGCACCCGGACATCCAGGTGACGGTCAGCAAGCAGGCCGGCGGGGACGACGCGGCCGCCAAGTACCTGACCGCGAGCAAGGCCGGCAACCCGCCGGACCTGGTGCAGGCCGAGTACCAGCACCTGCCGTCGTTCATCGCCGCCGACGCGGTGGCCGACCTCAAGGCCGAGACCGCCGCGGTCAAGGGCGAGTTCTCCGAGGGCCTGTGGAACCTGGTCACGCTCGGCACGGAGGGCGTGTACGGCATCCCGCAGGACAGCGGCCCCATGATGCTCTTCTACCGCCAGGACCTGTTCGACAAGTACGGCATCGCGGTGCCGAAGACCTGGCAGGAGTACGCCGACGCGGCCCGCACGGTGCGCAAGAAGGACCCGAAGGCCTACCTCGGCACGTTCTCCAGCAAGGACCCGGGAGCGTTCACAGGCCTCGCCCAGCAGGCCGGCGCGCAATGGTGGTCGATCAGCGGCGAGTCGTGGAAGGTCAACATCGCCGACGAGCCCACCAAGAAGGTCGCCGACTACTGGGACGGCCTGGTCAAGGAGGGCGCCATCGACGACATGCCGTTCTTCACCCCCGAGTGGAACAAGGCGCTCAACGACGGCAAACTGCTGAGCTGGCCGTCGGCGGTGTGGGCGCCGGGCGTCCTGTCGACCAACGCGCCCAAGGCCAAGGGCAAGTGGGCCATCGCGCCGCTGCCGCAGTGGAACGCCGGTGAGAGCTTCAGCGGCTTCTGGGGCGGCTCCTCCGTGGCCGTGTCGGCCAAGACACCGAACAAGGCGGCCGCTGCGCAGTTCGCTACCTGGCTCAACACCGACCCGGCCGCCCTGGAGCTGCTGGTCAAGGAGGCCGCGATCTACCCGGCTTCGACCAAGGCCCAGTCGGCGCTCGGCGAGGCCCCCGAATACTTCTCCAACCAGCCCGACTTCTGGCAGCAGGCCGCCACCGTGTCCGCCGGGGCACGCGGGTTCACCTTCGGGCCGAACGTCGGCGTGACGTACAACTCCTTCAAGGACGCCTTCGACAAGGCGCTGCAGAGCAAGTCGCCGTTCTCCGCCGCCATTCAGACCATGCAGGACGCCACGGTCGCCGACATGCGCAAGTCCGGCTTCCAGATCGCGTCATGAAGCGTTCGGCCCCTTACGTCTTCCTGACCCCGGCGATCGTCCTGTTCACCCTCTTCCTGGCCGTGCCCATCGGCTACACCGTCTACCTGGCGATGCTCAGGACCAAGGTGTCGGGGCTCGGCCTGGGGAAGGGCTCGCGGCGGGAGGTGTTCGTCGGGTTCGACAACTTCGCCGCCGCCCTGTCCGACGCGGAGCTGTGGAACGGGTGGCTGCGGGTGCTCGGCTACGGCGCGCTGGTGCTGGTCGTGATGCTCGGCCTGGCGCTGCTGTTCGCGTTGCTGCTGGACTCGGCGCGGGTGCGGCTGGCGCGGTTCTCCCGGATCGCGATCTTCCTGCCGTACGCCGTGCCGGGGGTGGCGGCCACTCTGCTGTGGGGGTTCCTCTACCTGCCCTCGCTCAGCCCGATCAGGGAGATCCTGGACGTCGACTTCCTCGGCGCCACCACCGTCACGTACTCCATGGCGAACGTGGCGGTGTGGGGCGGGGTCGGCTTCAACATGCTCGTGCTCTACACAACGCTCCGGGCGATCCCGCGCGACCTGTACGAGGCCGCGCGGCTCGACGGCGCCTCCGAGTTCCAGATCGCGATCCGCGTCAAGATCCCGATCCTGGTCCCCGCGATCATCCTGACCACCGTGTTCTCGATCATCGCCACGATCCAGGTGTTCACCGAACCGACGACCCTGCGGCCGCTGACCAACACGATCAGCTCCACGTGGAGCCCGCTCATGAAGGTCTACCGCGACGCGTTCGTCACCGGCGACCTGTACTCGGCCGCCGCCACGTCGATCGTCATCGCGGCGATCTCACTCGTCCTGTCGTTCGGGTTCCTGCGCGTGGTCCGCAACCGCGCCTTCGGGGAGGGCTGATGACCGCTGTCTCGCATCGCAGGCCGCGCGGCAAGGCGGCGTTCGGCGGCCTGGCGCCGACGGCGCTGCTGCTGATCGGCGCGATCTACTGCCTGTTCCCGGTGCTCTGGGTGCTGATCGCGGCCACCAAGTCGCCGGCCGAGCTCTTCAGCACCGGGACGCTGGCCTTCGGCACCGGCTTCTTCGACAACGTGACACAGCTGTTCGCCTACCGCGACGGGGTGTTCTGGTTGTGGGCGGCCAACACACTCATCTACGCGGGCGGCGGCGCACTGCTGTCCACCGCGGTCTCGGCCGTGTCGGGCTACGCCCTGGCCAAGTACCGCTTCCCCGGCAGGAACCTCATCTTCAACCTGCTCATCGGCGGCATCCTGGTGCCGGCCGTGGTGCTGGCGATCCCGCAGTACCTGCTGTTCTCCAAGATCGGCCTGGCCGACAGCTACTGGGCGGTCCTGCTGCCGCAGATCCTGCACCCGTACAGCATCTACCTGGCCCGCATCTACGCCGCCGCGGCCATCCCGGACTCGCTGCTGGAGGCCGGGCGCATCGACGGAGCCAGTGAGGGGCGCCTGATGTGGCGGGTGGCGATCCCGCTGATGGTGCCCGGCATGGTGACGATCTTCCTGTTCCAGTTCGTGGCGATCTGGAACAACTTCCTGCTGCCGTTCATCATGCTCGGCGACGACGGCAAGTTCCCGCTCACGGTCGGGTTGTTCACGTTGCTGCAGTCGGGGGCGAACCAGCCGTCGCTGTACAACCTCATCCTGACCGGGGCGTTCCTATCGCTGGTCCCCTTGATCGCGCTCTTCCTCACGATGCAGCGATACTGGAGGACCGACTTGTCCTCCGGAGCGGTGAAATAATGAAGCGCCCCACGATCCACGATGTCGCCGCCGCCGCGGGCGTGTCCCGCGGCACGGTGTCCCGCCTGCTCAACGGGGACAAGTACGTGAGCCCGGCAGCACGCGTGGCCATCGAGCGGGCCATCTCGGAGACCGGCTACGTGGTCAACCGGGCTGCCCGCAGCCTAGTGACGCAGCGGACCGGGTCGGTGGCGATGGTGTTGTCGGAGCCGCACCAGAAGCTCTTCGAGGACCCCAACTACAGCACGCTCATCCGCGTGGCCATCAGGATGCTGGCCGAGCGGGACATGTCGCTGGTGATGATGCTGGCCGGCGACGAGGGCGACCGCGAGCGGGTGGTCCGCTACGTGCGCGGCGGCCACGCCGACGGCGTGCTGCTCGTCTCGACACACGCCGGCGACCCCCTGGTCGAGGCGCTCACCTCCGGGCCACCCGCCGTCTCCTGTGGCGCCGTCATCGGCCACGAGAACGTCATCCCGTACGCGGCCGCCGACGAGCGGCTCGGCGCCCGCCAGATGACGGAGTATTTCGTCAGCCAGGGCCGCAAACGCATCGCCATGATCACCGGCCCGATGGACACCCCCGGCGGCATCCAGCGCCTCGAGGGCTTCGCCGAGGTGCTCGGCCGCAAGGCGACCACGAAGCTGATCGCGCACGGCGACTGGACGCAGGCCAGCGGCGAGCGGGCGATGGCCGAGCTCCTGGACAGGGCGCCCGACATCGACGCGGTCTTCGTGGCCTCGGACCTGATGGCGTCCGGAGCGCTGGCCACGCTGCGGGCGGCAGGGCGGCGGGTGCCGGACGACGTGGCGGTGGGCGGTTTCGACGACTCGTCGGTGGCGCTCTCGACACATCCGCCGCTGACCACGATCAGGCAGCCGCTGGCGGAAATGGCACAGGAGACCATCCGGCTGCTCTTCGCTCTGCTGGACGGGGCGAAACACGTCGACCCGGTGATACTGCCGACCGAATTGGTGGTCAGAGAATCGGCCTGACCTTAATGGGGCCTGTGTGACGCATTCCCGAAAAACGCCGATTTTCCGGGAATGGCGAAGTAAGATCACACAAATCCCCATTAACCCATGAGGAGCCGGCCGTGGGCGACCGCGAGCACGAGCACGAGCGCGCACCGCAGGGCATCGACACGACCAAGCCCAGCGTGGCTCGTGTGTACGACTTCATGCTCGGCGGCAAGGACAATTACCAGATCGACCGCCAGGTGGCGCGCCGGGCGCTGGAGGTGGCCCCGGACGCGCCCGAGGCGGCCAGAGCCAACCGGGAGTTCCTCGCCCGCGTGGTCCGCTACCTGGCGGGCGAGGCCGGCATCCGCCAGTTCCTGGACCTCGGCTCCGGCCTCCCGACCCAGGGCAACGTCCACGAGATCGCCCAGTCCGTCACCACCCGCGCGCACGTCGTCTATGTGGACCACGACCCGATCGTGCTGGTGCACGGCCGCGCACTGCTGGCCGTGGACGACACCACCACGGTGGTGGAGGCGGACCTCAGGGAGCCGGAGGCGATCCTCAGCCATCCCGAGGTGACGCGGCTCATCGATTTCACCGAACCGGTGGCCCTGCTGATGTTCGCCATCCTGCACCACCTGGCCGACGATGAGGATCCGGGCGGGATCACCGCGCGCATCATGGACCGCCTGGCCCCGGGCAGCTACCTGGCCGTGTCCCATTTCCACAATCCGGGCGAGGCGCTTCCCGAGGTGTCCCAGCAGGCGTACTCGGCCGAGAAGATCTTCAACGAGTCGCTGGGGACAGGGCGGTGGCGTGCGCGCGAGGAGATCCTCGCGTACTTCGATGGGCTGGAGTTGATGGAGCCGGGACTGGTGCCGCTGCCCGAGTGGCGACCGGAAGCCGAGGACCGGGCCGAGCCCGGGATCACGTACCACACGTTCGTGGGGGCGGTGGCCCGCAAGCCGCGCTGATGATCAGAAGCCGCCGTCCATGCGGCGATCTGCGACCACGGCGCGGTGCGTGTCTCCGCGCCGGTCGGGCGTCCATCGCCATAGAGATGCGCCGCCCGCTGATCGATGTCATGAAGATCCAGCACCTCCATCGCAGGGGGTAGTCCAGAACGAGATTGTCCCTCGCCAGATGAGGCAACTGCTGGGTCCGGGCAATGAGCTCGTCGGCGATCTGCCCGAACTTGCGCGAAATCTTCATGTCGGCAGTGACGTTTCCCATTCCATATAGGAAATTCAGCCCACAGCGGCGTAATACGAAACCGCGGATTTACATGCTACGCATGTCTTCGATACGGTGATCCGCGTGCCGCCATGCCTTGACCCACGTCTTCGTATTACGCTCTGGCCGGGGGTGCCATTACCTCCACCCACCCTGCGGCCCTGGCAGACCGTGACCCTCGAGGGTGACTGGATTATGTGGCCGCCCAGCCCTCCTTTCGGACAGGCGGGTCACCCTGCCGCCGGACTTCTACATGCGAGAGTTCATGACCCGCTCGGGCGACGATCTGCACGGCTTCGCCGACATGATGCAGCTCTACGGACTGCCCTTTCACCTTGACGGCCATGAGTTCCCTCCCTACTTCAACCTGGAGGACGAGAGCGGCGAATACGACCCACGCAACTCCTACCGCAAGCGGCCCGACTATTGGGACATTACGTTGGTGGGACTCCATCGCGACCTGGTACTCGCTCACCTGGACGCCGGCCAGGCTGCCATCCGGACGTGGCTCGCCCGTTATCCGGGTTCAGCGCGGGCCTAAGGGACCTGTCCGAGCGCCACCCCAGCATCTACGGCGTCATGTTCCTCCAGCTTTACAACCACATGCTGGAGCGGGTGCCAGCGCGGCGGTGCGCCAGCGAGACGTGCGAGAACCTATTCGTGCACCAGCGGGGCCGCAGCGTCCACGGCCAGCACCGTAGCCAAGGAGTGAAGTACTGCTCGACGAATTGCGCTCGAGCCCAGGCCGCCCGGGAACTGCGTCGCCGAAGGCGGGGCGCGAGCTGAGCGCCCGACCGTGCTGCACCTGAACATGGCTGTGCCCCGGCTGCTTGCGACGCAGAGGCACATCCGGGGCTTATGACTAGACCGTACCACCCTTGGTGTTCCCGGGGAAATCCCCTCGATTGAAAGGCGGCCGCGATGCAGCAAGCCGAGGCCAGGCGGCTGGGCGCCCTCCTATCCCCACTCCACCTGGCCGACTACGAGCTGCGCTGCAGTGGCGACGCGATCGCCGCGTTGCCGCTGCACTGTTGGAACACAGAGATCAGCGAGGCATTTTACGGGCCGCTGCAGTACCTGGAGCTCGCCATGCGCAGCGTCATGAACCGCGAACTCGTCGCCCACTTCGGTCGGGACGACTGGTGGGACGCCCCAGGCGCCCAGCTCAACCACGGAGGCCAGCAGCGCATCAGGGAAGTCCGCCTGCAGATCCAGCGCACCGGTTTGGCCGCCGACGCGCATCTGATCTCCGAGGAACTGCCGTTCGGCTTCTACGTGTCCCTGCTCGGCCGCGGCACCGGCTATGACCAGCGGCTGTGGCGGCCTGCTCTGTACCGGGCCTTCCCGGGGTTCCGCGGGCCTCGACGGGACCTCCACCAGAAGCTCGACTACCTGCGCGTGCTTCGCAACAAGATCGCCCACCATGGTCCGATCCACCACCGCCATCTATCCGCCGACCACGACACCATCGTGGAGTGCCTCGGCTACATCGACACAGGCCTGGCCACTGTGGTCAAACGCCACAGCCGAGTCCCCGAGGTTCTCAGCCGACGCCCTTGAACAAGGAGCATGACAGCGCCAGTTCACACCTCCACCGGCATCGCCAGCCTCAGCCGCCCAGTACGACGCTGTTCCCGGAGCAACAACCAGCACAGGGTTGATCACCGCCGAAGCCGCTCCGATCCGGTCGCCCGTCTCGACTGCATCGCCAACGGCTCCCTCAGGGCTGTCTCAGGGACGTCGAACACGCGGTCGGCACGCCATAGACGGCCCTTGACTACGTGTCGGCCGTTCAGGCAGAGATCTGTCGAGAGGATCCGACCGGGAGATCTCATCAAGGCTCGCCGGGTTGACGTGCGCTTGGGCGAGATACACATTCGTCGTGTTCAACGGCACCTGGATCAACATGCCGTTGATCTCGACGGCCACCTTGTCGGCCGGCTGCCAGGCCGCGAAGGCGTCCATGCCAGGAAGGTACGGACGCCAGATTTCGAGGGTCCACGATGTTGCTTGATGTTGCTCGCGGGCCCTCTCAGCACGTCGATTTGATCAGCTCTGTCCGGCCCATGACTGCCACGCCGACGCGAAGAGCGCCCGCGCCTCGGCGCCGTAAACGGCCGACTCGGAAAGCACCTGGAACGCCTTCTCATAGAGCGCGACGTCGCAGGGGGCATAAGCCGCGCCCTCCTCAGCCAAACCTGTGCCCGAGCCGCCACTCCATATTCACTCGTCCCTCGATACGGATACCAAAATATAGCTGCTCGACTTCACGGAATCCGCTTGAAGCGCCTTTTCTGCCCCTGGCTCCAGCCGTGCTCCGAACGAATCCAGATCCTCCAACCGGCCGAGCCTTGCGGTCGTTCCATACCAGCGGCCCTTCTTCAGGAAGACAGTGACGTCATCCTGGCTACTAACGGTCCATCCATGTTGCTGCAGACGGCCGCGCGCCACGCTAAGCGCTTCCGTGAAATCGGAAGCATCAACGTCCAGCACCAAAATCTCCACGCCCTGGACAATTCGCTCATAGACTGGATCCGCACTGGTCCGTGTAACGACGCGACCAACGCTGCTCACTTCATTGATCGCGGCAGGATCGACCTTGATCACTGTCAGATCCCTGGAGAACCACGCACAACCTGAAACTGCAGCCAGCATGCACAGTATCGCTAATAGGCGCCTAGCCATATAGATGATATCTCCCGGACTGCGTCGCGACCGCTAGCCTTACAGGCAGGTAAGAACAAAGCCGCGCTCGACCATTACCAGGTCCGCCTCTACCGGGCCTGGTACCGCTACAGCACACTCGCCATGCTCGCCGTGGTGTCCCTCGCCGTCACCCGTGCCACCCATTCCCCTCCCGATGAACCGCCTAATGACCCCGCCGCCAGCGGCGAGGTGCTCAGGACGGCCTCGGCAAATAACCGGGCCTTGATCAAGCAGTCAAAAAAGTACTGCCATCTATGCGAACTTGTATACATCAATTATGACATGGCCTTCCGTTGTCGGAGTTTTGTCACCAAGCATCCCGCGAAGCTCAGGCGCCTCCTCCAGGTACATTGCATCGAAGGACGCGATGGTCAGATGTACCTCTGGCCATTTATCAGATTTCATCACCACCCTTATTGGCCGGTTTTCAGTTATGATAGACCATTTCTGCGCCTGCAAATTTTTCACGGCTTTATCGAGAGTGTCCGAAGCATTCACGCCGGCAACGTCTATCACAAAGAAGTTTGTGATCTCCGCCCTTCTATTGACATCGCTCTGAACCTTGCTTTCACCTCTCACTACGCCGATTCTGCGCACTTCGTTGAGCACAACGGGATCAACTTGGATTGGCCCACCGAACCACCCACACCCGCCGACAACAAGGGCCACGTAGACGAGACCCATCGCCACTTCGAGACGGCGGGCCCACTTCATCCTCGCGATCCTGGACAGCGAGCCTTGCGCTGATCGAGGCGTCCTTTTAAGGACACCTCCTCTTTTGTAATCTTTCATTGATGCATATCCAGTATTCTTTAATGGACGCAGGGGCTTGGCTGGAAGGCTATTGGGCAAGAGATGGCTTTGCGGAACCCTCGAGCTAGGAGAAAGATCGTGAGTACGGCGTCTTTGTAGCCCTCGCCTTCTCGCCTTGTGTATCGCAGCCATAACTGCCCGGGTCGCGGGCATCGTCGCATCGATTCTGGGCGCTCCCAGCTGGCCGCGTTTGCGTGATAGGAAGACACGGCTCCCGCGAGCGCACGTGACGTCAACATCTTCCCGACCGATACACATCGACCTTAACAATTACAAGGCCTTCCGTCTTGACCGATCCACCCTTGAGTGCCCGCAGGATGCGGGGATGGTCCTCCAGGTGCACTGGATGAAAAGAGGCTACGGTCACGTGTGCATTCCACTTTGTGGATTTCATCGATACCATCGACGGCCGATTCTATCCGAGAGTTTCCCATTGGCGTTTACGGAGAAGATCGACAGCCTTGTCGAGCGCCTCCCCAGCGCTAGCGCCTCCAACATATATTACGAATGCATTAACGGCCTCAACCTCGCGAGCAAGGCCGATTTCACTATCGGCCTCCCCCGCACTGCTCCAATACCCCGTACATCACTGAGCGCGGCAGGGATACGCGATCGATAGAGGGGAAAATCAGCCCGCATCCGGAGATATCGAGAGCCGCTCCGATCAAAGCAATAGCCAGTCTTTGTGCCCGACTAGCTAGGATACGGTCGCGCGGCATCAAAATTCCCGGCATGGAGACGAGCAGACAGAAACTGCCGGTCGGGGAAACCCTCAACCACGCCGACCAGCCCGTGAGTCATCGAGGTCTGCGCTTCCGTGGCTGATCTATCCGCCGGCGATGATGCGACTGCCGTACTTACCAGCCTACGTACGCGTAAACGCTCACGAGCGCCGTGGGCTTGATACCCTGACTTTCGATGGCCTTCATCGCTTCGGGTTGATCGAACTCCTCGGAGACGCTCCACGCATAAGCAGCAACGGTGGCGCCTTCCCACCGGGGTGATTTCAGCCACACATTTAGCGGCCGGCTGTCCACCTTGGTGGTCCAGTTTCGGCTGTGGAGATAGGCTACCGCCTTCCCGAGCGATTCCTCCTCAGTATCGCCACCGACATCGACCAAGAAGGCATGGGTTACTAGGATTTCTGACCCCGTTGAGACTTCTTGGCGTTCTTTCCAGATAACTGTGCCGATCTTATTGATTTCTCCCAGTACGCCGGGGTCGACCTCTTCGGGCTGCTGCGCACACGCTCCAACAAGAAGAGAGATCACAAGAGCAAGTGCAGGCAGCTTTCGTCTCCGCGTAACCCTCATCCTTGTTATCTCTTCTCGCTCGCGGTATCGATTGAGGACGATATCGTATCTTACATGTAGGTCCAGCATGCAGCTCTTCCGCATGCGAAGAGCTCAGGGGTGGCCTTCGCGTACGCTAGTAGAGCGTTACGGCGCTCCTCTGCGATTCGCCCGTTCTCTGGATTCATCTTGGTGGCCTCGGGCCTGCCGATGTAGCCACTATTTGCCCAAGCCACGTATCGCTTGGCGCTGACCGTTCCGGTTTTCGAGTCCACGACCGCTCCGGAGCAGGTGCAGTAGGCGATGGCCGCGTCCATGTCGGTCATAGGACGATCAAGACCCGTTATACGCTCCTTCAGGTAGCGCATATATGCCGCTGCCGCATGTATTGCAATGGAGGGATTTTTCATCATATCCGCGATCTCGCTGTTGCTATAATTTTTAGCGGCAAATCCCTTCGCGTATGCGTTAAATGCATGTCTTACCTTATAGATTTCCAATTGGGAAACGCCAACCGATGCCCCTTCCCCCTGCGTCCAAAAGCTAATGTTATCGCCTTCCTTGGCTCCAAGTGTCTGATTGGCCTGCCAGTGGCTTTCATACATGAGAACTGCAGCCAGAGCATTTATGTCCTTGATTCCGTGATTCGCGGCCGCCTTCTCGATATCCCTCCAGTATCTAACGATGTGCTTATAGCTTTCATAAGAGGCATATCTAGAGGCGCTGGTTCCGTTCTCTGGCTTTGTAGCATACATGCCCGAACCGAGCTTGCCGCCTACTTGCTGCATCTCTCGCCACTCGCCGAGCCTTACATCGTTGGCGTTCTTCTTCGCCGCCTTCTCCATGGTGGCGAAGCTTTCCAGCCCTCCGGCCGCCACCCAGCTAAAGGCAAGCTGCTTATCCGTCATCTCGGGTGACCAGTTCTTCATGTACTCGTCCTGCACCTTCTCGCTGGCGAACCAGAAGTTGGGCTGGTCGACTTCTCGGCCGTCCGGTCGGACCTTGTAGCCTAGGCGCTTGATCTCATCGTCGCCGAGGTGTGACCACTTGCTGGATTCCCACATGAAGTCCTGGTAGTCCTGGGCGCCCATATATCCGACTGAGGGGACGTAGTTACCGTTGCTATCCGGTGAGTACATGATGATGGGGACCATGTTGTGGCCGGTTGGGTCGATGCCCGTCAGAGGTGTGGCGTTGGCGTAGGTGTAGCGGTTGGCCTGCACCGACGGACTGGGCGTGAGGCTGGCGCTGTCGCGGCTGGTGAACGTGCCGGTGCCGGGCTGGTACCAGCGGGCGTGCATGTTCACCTTGCCGGTATCCGCATCGGTGTACTCGCCCTGGTAACCCAGCTGGCCTTTTGTGCCGGTCTGGGCGAGGACGGCGCCGAACGGGTCGTGGGCGGCCGAGGATTGCAGGCTGGTGGTGTAGGTGGCCACCAGGTCACCATGCAGATCCGTTAGCGCCGCGGCCGCCGCGCCGGTGCCCTCCTTCAGCCCGAGCAGGCTGCCGGCGGCGTCACGGGCGTAACGGGCCTGGACGGCGCCGCCACTATCGGTGATGGCGGCTAGGTCGTTGCCCAGTCCGGTGTAGGCGAAAGTCTGCTTGGCGGTGCCGCGGATGCGGCTGGTCATGCGGTCGAAGGCGTCATAGCTGTAGAGACTGTCGCCGTCGGCGGCCAGCCGGTCGAAGGCGTCGAAGGTGTAGCTCGTGGTGGCGCCCGCCTTGGTGCTGGTGGCCAGGGTGCCGCGCGGTGTGTAGGAGTAGTCGGTGCCGTCACCGGAGGTCAGGCGGTTGCGCTCGTCGTAGGTGAAGGTGGCGTTGCCGGCCTTGGTGCGGTTGCCGGCGGCGTCCCATTCGTAGGCGGTGGTGGCGCCGCCGGGGGCGATCCAGGAGGTGAGCCTTCCGGCGTGGTCGTAGGCGTAGGTGTTGGTGCCCGCTCCGGCGGTGCCGACGGTGGTCTTGGTGGTGAGGTTGTCGTCCTTGTCCCACCCATACGTGATCTTGGCGAGCTGGGTGCCGGAGCCGTTCTTCAGCGTGTGACCGGTGAGCCGGTCCATGGCGTCGTAGTCGAAGCTTTGGGTGCCGGCCGTGCCGCTGGTGGCGGTGATGGTCTTCAGGCGGCTGGCCGGATCGTAGCCGTAGCTCAGGGTGCGGCCGGTGACCGGGTCGGTGGCGGTAGCCAGGCGGTTGGCGTTGTCCCAGGTGAAGGTGGCGGTCCCGGCGGCGTCGATGCGCTGGGTGGGGTTGCCGAGCGCATCGTAGGCGTAGGCGGTCTCCTGCGTGGTGCCTCGGGAGACCTTCAGCGGCAGGCCACGGTCGTTGTAGTCCACCGTCAGGTCGCCCGCGGTGCTGGTGCGGCCGGCCAGGTCGTAGCCGAAGGTGCGCTCCGCAGTGCCGGCGCCGCCACCGGCGCCGGCTTCCTTGGTGAGGCGGCCCAGGTGGTCGAAGGTGCGGTCGATCCGCACCCCGCCGGGCTGGATGGTAGCCACCTGGTTGCCGGCCGCGTCGTAGAGGTGGGTCCAGGTGCGGTCGGCCAGGTCCGGGTGGGCGGTGGTGGCTGGCTCA
Organism: Nonomuraea sp. 10N515B; assembly: GCF_052245915.1. NCBI lineage: Bacteria > Bacillati > Actinomycetota > Actinomycetes > Streptosporangiales > Streptosporangiaceae > Nonomuraea > Nonomuraea sp. 10N515B. Next base: position 140,376 of record NZ_JBQQBQ010000010.1, on the reverse strand, counting down.
GTCACCGTCTCGGCCAGGCCCAGGTTGTTGTAGCTGGTCCAGGTGGCGTTGCCGCGGCCGTCGGTGAGGCGGGTGCGGGCGCCGGTGGCGTCGTAGCCGAAACTCGTGGTGATCGACTGGCTGGCCGAGACCGGCTCGATGAGCGAGACGGGCCGTCCGAGGGCGTCAAACGTCTGCTTGGTGACGTGCCCCTCGGGGGAGGTGGCGCTGATCGGGTTGCCCGCCGGGTCGTAGCCGTAGCCGTAGGTGCGCAGCACCGTGCCGGTGGCGTTCAGGTCCCTGGCGGCGATCTTGCGGCCGGCCAGGTCGTATTCGGCGACGCTGGCGTTGCCGTTCGGGTCGGTGACCTTGGTCGCGCGGCCGGCCAGGTCGTAGTCCATGGTCGTCTTGCTGGTCGCCGGGTCGGTGACGGAGGTAACCTCGCCGGCCGCGTTGACGGTGAAGCTGGTGACCTTGCTACCCGGGGCGGTCTGCTTGATCAGCCTGCCGGCGTCGTCGTACTCCATCGTCGTGGTGTGGGCCGCGGTAGCGGGCTTACGCTCGATCTCGGTAGCGGTGATCTGCCGCCCCAGGTCGTCATAGGTGGCCTGAGTGCGCGCGCCGGTCGGATCGACACTGGCCAGTTTCTCTCCGGCCATGTCGTATTCGGTTATCCAGGTGCCCGCAGACTGCCCATCGGGAGCAGGGTCGGTGACGCGGACCTGGCGGCCGAGCTGGTCGTACTCAAACGCGGTCACGTGTCCGCGCGGGTCGGTGGTGCTCTTACGCTGCCCGGCCGCGTCGTAGGCATGATGGACGGCGGAGGTGATCGCGCTGCCGCCGGGCGGGGTGTATTGCGGCGCGGTACTGCTGGTCAGCCGTCCCGCCTTGTCGAAGGTGGAGACGAAGGTGCGGCCCTCGGCGTCGCTCTGGTGGGTCTGGTTGCCCACCGTGTCGTAGCCGGACTTGGTGGCCGGGCGAGCCTGGCTGGAGGCGCCGTTCTTGTCCACCTGCACCTGCGGGGCGACGGTTTCCACCAGCCGGTCGAGGATGTCGTAGCGCAGCGTGGCGGTGTAGTCCGCGGCATTCGCTCCCTCAGCGTTGCCGCGGGGATCGGTGGTGGCCACGACCAGGCCCCGGTCGTCGTAGGTGGTGGTGGAGACCAGGTCCTGGGCGCCGTTCTCGACAGTCTGCCTGGTGGGCTGGTTGAGCTTGTTGTAGGCGTAGCTGGTGGTCTCCGTGCGGCTGGTCCCGGCGGCTGTCAGCGTGGTCTTGGTGACGTTGCCGTTGGCGTCGTAGGTGAAGGCGGTGGTGCGGGCCAGCTTGGCCGGGTCCAGAATCTGGGAGACCAGCCGGCTGGCCGCGTCGTAGTCGAAGACGACGGTGGTCAGGCCACCACCAGAAATCTGCTCGACCAGGTTGCCGGCCGGGTCATACTCTTCGGCCTTGACGACCACGTCGCGCGGCGTGGTGGACCCGTTCAGCTTGGCGTCGTCGGCGAGTTGCCGCTTGAGCCGGTTGTCCATCCAGTATTCGTTGGTGGTCTTGCGGCCCATCACATCTACGACCGACAGCAGGCGGCCAGCCGGGTCGTATCCGCGTGTTTCCAGGACGACGTCCTTGGCCGGTTGCGGGTTGACGGGGCTGCCGTTCCAACCCTTGAGTGTGCTGGTGTGCAGTTCGCCGCGTTTGGTGTAGCTCTGCTCGATGACCGTGCCGCGCGCGTCGGTGGTGCGGATCGCCCAGCCGCGGTGGTTCCAGTCCTGCCGGGCGATGCCGCCCTCGGGGTCGGTGACGGAGTTCTGCCGTCCGTGGTCGTCGTAGGTGTAGGTGGTGGTGCGCTCAGGGTCGCCGCCGGTCAGGTCGGCGATGGTCTGGGTGAGCGGCCTGCCGTCGGGGTCGTAGGTGGTGCGGGTCTGCGCGGTGTGCGTGACGTTGCTGATCTCGTTCTTCGCGCCTGGTGCGGTGCTGGTCTGCAGCTGGCCGCGACCATCGTAGGTGAACGTGGTCTTGGCACCGCCCGGGAACGCTTGTGAGATACGCGTAGTGGCGATGAGACGGCCGATCGGGTCGTAGTCCAGCTTGGTGACCAGGCCCTCAGGGTCGGTCTGCTCGGCCAGGTCGCCGACAGCGGTGTAGCGGTAGCTCCACTCGTTGCCGCGGGCGTCGGCCTTGGTCTTCACCAAACCGGCAGGGGTGCTTCCGCCGCCGACTGCGGGCTCTGTCCCGTCGGTGTAGGCGGTGCTGACGGAACGGCCGGAGGGATAGTCCGCGGTGGCCGGAGCGGTTTCCTTGGTCACCTCGCCATAAGTGTTGTACTCGGTCTTCGTGGCGAAGGTGTTGTCGGTGTCGCCGGCCGAGCGGCCGTCGCGGTAGGCGGTCACCTTGTCGTTGCGGGCATCGAACGGATCGCTGGCGTTGAGGTAGTAGGACCAGAACTCGATCGCGCACTCACCCGGCGCCCGGCAGTACTGCCGGCCCAACGTGTTGCCGCGCTTGTCCTGGTAGATCTCGTTGGCGATGTCGTTGCGGTCGATCACCTTGGTCAGGAAGCCCGCCTGGTCGTACTCGTGCCAGGTGGTGTGGCCGAGTTGGTCGGTCTCGCCGCGGATGCGGTAGCCGCGCCAGGCATCGTAGAGGTAGACGAGGGTGTTGTTGTCCGGGTCGGTCACCGTCACCTGCGCCTCACCGGACTGCTCCTCGATACCGATGTCGCCGACCTTCCAGGTGCCGCCGTCGTTATCGGTGTGGGTGGCGATCCGGTCCGTCTTGGCGTCGTAGGTGTTGACCGCCCACACTCGTCCGGACGGCAGCGTGACCTTCGACAGCTTGTGCGGCGCGCCGGTACGAGCGGCGTAGTGGCCGGCCACCTCGGTCGCAGTCAGCGGCTTGCCGTACAGCGCGACTTCATCCAGCTGGCCCTGGAACGGGAACGCCTGCACCGCAGCCGGGACGGCGGGGGATTTGGCGGGGTCGGTGACGCCGTTGCCCAGGGTGGCGTAGGTGCGCCAGGTGGCCACCGTGCCGGTCATGCTGCCAGCCTGCTGGCCGTCCAGGTACAGCGTCTGATCCTGCCCGGCCACGGTCAGCGCCACGTGATGCCACTGCCCGTCATTGACCGTGTTCGTGGAGGTGATCGGCGTGGTCACCGCATCCAGGGAGCCGCGCAGTTTGCCGTCGGTGCCCACGTACAGCATCGCCCCTTGGGCCAGTCCGCTGCCGTTCTGGGTTGTGCCGGCGGCCATGATCACACCGGATTGGGTGGTCTTGAACCAGGTCTCCACCGACATCTGGTCGCCCAGGTGCGGGACGGTGTTGGAGGGCAGCTTCACCACCGACCCAGCCGCGAAGGTGGCCGCGGTGTCGGTGGTGGCGACCAGCGCGCCCGGCTGGCCCAGCGTGATGCCCTGGTAGGTCAGGTTCCCGGCGCCGGTGCCCAGGTCCTCCCCGCTGGTGGCGCCGGCCGCCTCGCCGAGCCGCCAGTAGCCGAACGGGTCGGAGTTAAGCACACCACTGCGATACAGCGACCCGGTGCCGTACTCATACGAGGTGCAGTTCGGCGCCGCCACCGGCGCGCACACCTGCGTCAACCGGCCCCCGTCGTAACCGTAGGTCCACGTTAGCGCGGTCCCGTCGATCGGGTCGCTGGAGATCGACGCCACCCGGTCCGCCTGCCAGGTGAACGTCAGCGACCGGCCGCCCACACCGGTCACCTTGGTCAGCTTCCCGCCCGTGTCGTAGGTCAGCTCCTGGCTGCGCCCGCGCTGGTCGATGATCGACGTCAACCTGCCGCTCGCGTCGAAGCGGTAGCTGGTGGACGCCTTGTCCATCAGCCGCCAGCCGCCGCTCTCCTCGGCGAGGGTGGCGTACATGCCGGGCGGCGGCTGGAAGGTGCCGTCCCCGTTGGCCTTGAACCGCACCTGCCCACCGTTGGGGTAGGTCACCAGAGCCGACGTCGAGGTCCCCCGCACCTCCTTGACCACCTTCATGTCCCAGCGCGTCGACCAGCCCGGACCGAACATGCCATCGGTGCGCGGGTCCATACTGTTGTAAGTGCGCACCACCGACAGCGGCGGCCCCACGGTCGCCACTTCTAGGTCGGTGAAGGTGCTGGTGTAGTTGCCGTTTTGCTGGTTGAACTCCTGTCCCGCCACCCCGGAGATCGCCAGCAAGGACGTGACCGCGGGCTGGCGCACCCCGGTGGTGAAGGTCAGCACCGGGGAGGTGGTGGTCGAGGAGTCGTAGGAGTCGCGGACGGTGACCGTCCACCAGTACTGCTTGCCCCAGGTCAGCTTTCCGGCCGGAACCGTCCAGGTGTTCTTGTTACCCGCCACATAACCCGACGTCGTACAACCGGTGCCAGTCATTGACTCAACGTCGCAGATCTTGAACGAGTACGACATGGCATAGTTGCCGTTGTTGCTCTTGCCCCACGCCCGCAGCGCCGGCGTCAAAGAATCGACCAAATACCCCTGCTTGGGGTACACATCCACCAAACTCGGCACGGCCAGCAGGGCGGCCTCGGCCGCCTCGGCCCGCAGCACCCCGGCCGGCAACCGCTTCGACTCAGAACCCTCGGCCTCCGCCGCGTCCCGCGTCCGGTCCTCCTGCGGCACCGCGCCCTTGGGCCGTTGCACCTCAGAGCGCCACCCATCCGACGCATCAGCCACAGCAGAGAGCTGCGTGGCGGGCAGCAACGACGGCAATCCCGCGGCCGAACCCGCCATCTGCTGGGGAATCACCGGTAAGGCGGCAGCATCCTGCTCCACCGCCGCGGCGGCCTCCGCCAGCACCGGTTTGCCCTGCACCACCAGCAGGCCAGGCGCCATACCCACGACCGCGAGAAGCGTTCCAACCGAACGACGCCATGACAAAACCCGGCGCATGCGCCATCACACTCCGAACCACAACGAAAGACACCGACAGGGCACCAACGTCGCTCTCCGCCGCAGGTGGCAGGTGGTCTCCTGCGCGGCTCGGAGCCGATCAACATCCGACGATCAACGTAAATAAATCCGACGAATCCGGCAAGACGTGCAATTATCACAAATTAGAAAACAAACTTATCCGATCTGGTAAGTCACGCTCCGTTTTCAGACTCAGGACCAGCGCATAGTGGCCGAGCTCCGGAACAGCCAGAGCCCCCTTGAACGCCTGCACTCGCGCCAACGAGGTGTCCCTCGCGGCGGTGCACAGTACCCAGCCTCCGCTTGAGGGACACTCAGGTTAGTGCCAGCGTGACGGCCGGTCCGGCTGGCGCGCTGGGCACCTGGCGCAGGCTTTCGATGAGTTCGGCGCCGGACTCTGTCCATTTCCCACGATCAAGCCGGCACCCGGTCTCTTTCAAAGATCTACACAGCTCCCGCGTAGACCCAGCGGCCGTCGAGGCGGACGAAGCGGCTGTGTTCTTCCATCTCCCCTGGCTTGCCGCGGTCGACATAGTGGGCGCGGAAGCGGACCGTGCCCTCGGAGTGGACGACGCTGCCGCCGGTGGTCTCCAGGATCTCCAGGCGTACCCAGCGGACCCGCTTGTCCAGATCCAGCCGAGCGGGGCGGGAGGCCGGGTGCCACGTGCGTAGGAGGTAGGCCGCGTCGCCGACGCCGAACGCGGTGAAGCGGGAGCGCATGAGTTGCTCGGCGGTGGTGGCGACTGCCTCGCCGCGGTGGAGCTTGCCGCAGCAGTCCTGGTAGGAGGCGGGCAGGCCGCACAGGCATGATCGAGGAGGCATGCGGTCTATTGTGCCCGGAGGCGGGTGGCCAGGTCGGTCAAGGTGGCGCCGAGCGGGGCGTCCAAGGTGAGCGTGGCGTCGGCGTCGCCGCCGGTCGGGCCCTGGTTGACGATGGCGATGGGGAGGCCGAGCGCCGCGGCCTTGGTGACGAACCGCAGGCCTGATTTGATCGCCAGCGAGGATCCGAGCACGAGCAGTGCTCGGGCCCGTGTCACCATCCCGAAGCATTCGTCCACGCGGGCCCGGGGCACGTTCTCGCCGAAGAAGATCACGTCTGGTTTGAGGAGGCCGCCGCAGCCGGTGCAGTCCACCACCTGGAAGCCCTCGACCTGTTCGTCGGTCAGCACGGCGTCGCCGTCGGGGTTGATCTGGTGGCCGATCGCGTGCCAGTGCGGGTTGGCCTCACGTAGGCGGCGGTCCAGGTCCGAGCGCGAAGTGCGCTCCCGACATGACAGGCAGACGACGCGGTCGAGGCCGCCGTGCAGCTCGATCACGCGGCGGGCTCCCGCGGCCTGGTGGAGGCTGTCCACGTTCTGGGTGATGATGCCGGACAGTAGGCCGTGGCGCTCCAGCGCGGCCACGGCGCGGTGGCCGGCGTTGGGCCGGGCCTGGCCGATCTGGCGCCAGCCGACGTGGCTGCGCGCCCAGTAGCGGCGGCGGGCCTCCGCGCTGCCGACGAAACGCTGGTACGTCATCGGCTCGGCGCGACGGGCCCGGCCTGTCGCGCCTCGGTAGTCGGGGATGCCCGACTCGGTCGAGATGCCCGCCCCGCTCAGCACCGCCACGCCTCCCTGTCCGACCAGCTCGGCCAGCAAGGCGATGTCGGCCACCTGACGCGGATCGCTGGGCTCGGCCGCCTCCACCTGGTCCGCGAGTGGGGACTTCGTCGTGCTTGGAGTCACATGTCCATGGTGCCCGACTCAGTCACCGGTCGGCCCGCGCCAGGGCTGACCGAAGCGTCCGCGGCCCATCATCTAAGGAGGACTGGACAGTAATGTCGGTGGGGTCTTGTTTGCCGCCAGAGCGGCCTGCGGCCTATCCACAGATCGTGCGGCTTCGGCCCCCTCTCATTCCGTGAGCCGTCTAACATGACGGCATGTCCGCTCTACAGCACCGAGCCCACATCGCCGACCGCGTCCAGCGCCTGGAGGCCTGGGCCTTCCGCACTGGCGCCGACGTGGCGGACATCAAGGCGGCAGTGGAGAATCTTCCCACAGTGATCCGTCAGGAGATCCTGGCCTACACGGAGCCGGTGTTCGGGGAGATCATGGCCGGTCGCGCCACCCTCGCGACGAAGGAGGATCTGAACGACCTCGAGCGGCGGCTGACCGAGCTGATGGAGAAACGGTTCGGGTCGGTTGACACCGAGTTTCGATCGGTCAACGCCAGGTTCGAGTCGGTCGACACCAAGCTCCAGTCGCTCGACACCAAGCTCGACCAGGTCCTGGCGGCCCTCGGCAAGACGGACGGGTAAGGGACTCAGTCGCCCGCTCCTTCCTCGGCTTCCGTGATGCGCTCGGCGCTCCATAGGCGGCGCATCTCCGGACAATGCTCCAGCAGCTCGCCGAGGGGGCCGCGCCCGGCCACGCGGCCGCGGTCGAGGACGATGATCTGGTCGGCGCGTTCGAGTGCGGCGTGCCGGTGCGACACCACCAGGACGGTCTCCGGCCCGCGGCCGGCGATCCGGTCCCACAGCAGGCGTTCGGTCTCGACGTCCAGGGCGGACGACAGATCGTCCACGACCAGCAGCTCCGGAGTACGCACCAGCGCCCGGGCGGCGGTGGCCCGCTGGACCTGGCCGCCGGACAGTCGCACGCCGCGCGGGCCGACGACCGTGTCCAGGCCGTCCGGCATCTCGGCCAGGTCCGCTTCGAACGCCGCCAGCTCCAGCGCGCGGCCGATCTCGTCGTCGGTGGCGGGCCGGCCGAGGAGCAGGTTCTCGCGCAGGGTCTCGGAGAACAGGCGCGGGACCTGGCCCGCGTAGGCAGCGAGGCCGGGGACGAGGAACGTGCCCGGGTCGTCGATCGGGACGCCGTTCCAGGAGATCGTGCCGGAGTGCAGGGGCAGCAGGCCGAGCAGGGCGCGGATCAAGGTGGTCTTGCCAGAGCCGACGGCGCCGGTGACGACGGTGAAGGTGCCGCGTCGCAGGCGCAGGTCCACGTCGAAGAGGCCGCGTCTGCCGTGGTCGTCGTGGCGGACCGTCAGCCCGCGCGCCTCGAGGACCGCCAACCGGTCCCCGCCTCGCGAGAGCCCGCCGGCTTCTCCCGGTGGGACCGCCGCCGGTGAAGGTGGAGGCGGGTCGTGACGAAGCCACACGCCGTTGTTCCTGGACAGGTCGTCGGCGTTCTCGTGCGGTGCCATGAGGCGGGTGAGCCGGTCCACGGCGACGGCCGCCTGCGGCAGCCCGTACAGGGTTGCGCCGATCGACCGTGGCAAGGCCGTCAGCCAGCCGATGTAGCTGGTGAACAGTGCCAGGTCGCCGACGGTGAACTCGCCGCCGCGCATCGCGGGCGCGGCCAGCAGCAGCACGAGGCCGATGCTGAGCTCAATGGTCGTGCCGGTGGTGGCGTCGAGGAGGTCGGTCGCCAGCCGGTCCTTGACGGCGGCGTCGCGGCGCCGCCGGTTGTGCTCCCTGAGCCGTTCCAGCGCCGCTTCCTCGGCGCCGGCGGTCTTGATGGCGAGGACGCCGCCGAAGAGCTCGCCGATGTACGCGGTGACGGCCGCGCCGAGCACCCTGGACCGCCGGTGCAGCCGGGCGATCGGCCTCCGCAGCGTCCTGCTCAGCAGGCCGACGGCGAGCATCGGCACGACCAGCACCAGCGTGATCACGGGGTCGATGGACGCCATGATCGCCAAAGCGGCCGCGGCGAAGAGCGTCGTGCCGGCCAGGCTGACGCTTTCGTCGGTGAAGTCGACCGCGTCGGCCACGTCATCGCGCAGGCGCGCGACCGACTCGCCGGAGGAGTGCGGCAGGCGGGCGGCGGCGGGGCCCCGGGCGGTGAGGAGCGAGCGCAGCACGTTGGACCGCAGCAGGGTCGCCGCCGCGCACCACCAGTAGACCCCGTACGTCCAGGCGATGACGATCATCACACCGCGGACGACCTCGACGCCCACGAACGCCGCGCACCACCACAACGACAGCTCCAGACTCGCCGGACGGTGCCCGCTGAGCTCGTCGAACAGCTGCCGCAGCACCAGCCCGCCGGCAAGCGGGACGACGTGGACGGGCATCCACAGCAGCGCGCCGACGAGGTAGCGGCGCAGGTCGAACGTGGCCAGCCTGGTGGCCACCAGCATCACCGGCTTCATCACCTGGTCACCCCCGCCAGGTCGAGCAGGCGCCCGAACCGGCTCCGGGGGTCGGCGGCGAGGTCGGCGCGGCGGCCGTACTCGATGATCTTGCCTTGGTCGAGTACGGCGATCTTGTCCACGCGGGACAGCGAGGACAGCCGGTGCGCGATGATCACACCGGTTCTGCCGTCGAGCAGGCGGCCGATGCTCTGCTCGATGCGGCGTTCGGTGCCCGGGTCGAGCCGGCTCGACGCCTCGTCCAGCACGACGAGGCCCGGATCGGCCAGGAACGCCCGCGCGAACGCGATGAGCTGGGCCTCGCCCGCGGAGACGTCGCGTACCTCGGTGTCGAGCCCGTCGGGCAGGGCGGCCAGCCAGTCGCCCAATCCGACGCCTTCGAGGATCTCGTGGAGGCGGTCGTCGCCCGGCGACGGCCGGAACAGTGTCAGGTTGTCGCGCACACTGGCCGCGAACATCTGCACGTCCTGCGTGACGACGCCGATCCGGTGGCGCAGGGACGCCGGGTCAGCCTCGCGCAGGTCGAGCCCGCCGACGCGCACCGCACCCTCGACCGGGTCGTAGAGGCGCAGGATGAGCCGGGCCAGTGTGGTCTTGCCGCTGCCGGTGCGGCCGACCAGGCCCAGCGTCTCGCCGGGGGCGAGTTCGAGGGTGATGCCCGACAGCACCTGCTCGTCGTCGCCCGGGTAGGCGAAGCTGACATCGTCGAGGCGCAGCGCGAGCGGCCCGGCCGGGGGCAGGGGGCGCGGGCGGGCGGGTTCGGGGAGAGTGCGGCGTTCGGCCAGCAGGCCGCCGATGCGGGCGAGACCGGCCAGCGCCGCCTGATACTCCCTGATCTGGTCGATCAGCCGCTCGAACGGCGCCCGCACCATCAGCGTGTATTGGAAGAGCAGCACGGCGGTGCCGACCGTGAGCGTGCCGGCGGCCATGGCCCAGGCGGCGAGACCGAGCATGATCGCCGTACCGGCGGCGAAGGCCACCGACGTGCCGGCCAGCAGGACGGTGCCGACGCGGGCGTCGCTGTTCTCGGCGCGGAACAGGGCGGCGCTGACCTGGTGGAAGCGGCGTACCGCATGTTCCCCCGCGCCGTTGGCCCTGATGTCCTCGGCGCCGGCGAGCCGCTCTTCGAGGTGGCCGAACAGGGTCGCGCTCGCCGCCCGCGAGCGGGCCGCGGACGGCACGGCCGCCCGCTGGGCGCGGGCCATGCCGTAGCCGATCAGAACGCAGTACGCCAGCAGTGCGCACCCGATGCGCCAGTCGACGCCGAACACGACGACGACCACCCCGGTCAGGAGCAGCACGCTGGCCACGACGTCCAGCAGGAACGCGACGACGAAGTCGGCGACGGCCACGACGTCGCCGTCCACGCGCTCGATCAGCTCGCCGGGCGTGTGCCTGCCGTGGAAGGCCATGTCCAGGCCGAGCGCGTGCCCGGCGAGCCGCTCGCGCACGCGGTTGGTGCCGTCCCAGGCGAGCCGGCTGGCCAGCCAGGCGGTCACCATCCTGGCGGCCTGCCCGGCGACGGCCAGGACGAGGTAGCCGAGGGCGATCAGGGTCAGGTGACGGATGCTCGCGCCGCCGATCGCGTCGTCGACGAAGCGGCGGGTGATCTGGGGCGCCGCCAGCGGAAGCGCGGCGGCGGCGATGGCCACGGCGAGTGCGGCGGCGGGGCGGGGTCCTGGCCGGAGCAGGCGCAGGACGGACGTGCTATGCGGGGGAATCCCCTGGTCGGACGGTCGTCTCAAGAAGCGTCATGCCCTTTGCGTCGAAGGAGTCACGGTGCTGGGGGGACATGAACGCTTCCCGCATCTCGGGGCCTCCTTGATCGCTGGACTGTCGCTGCGTGCGAGTACAGCATCCCGTCGGATGCCGGGGCAACCGATTTACCCGCCGCGCTCCCCCGCACGCGACGCCGGCCGCAGGTAGACGCAGCGCAGCCGGGCGGCGAAGTGCTGTCCGCCGTCGCGCAGCCAGCACTCCTCCGGTCCTGGCAGGGTCTCGGTCAAGGTGAGCCGTTCGGCCGTGCCGGCCAGGCGGGCCAGCTGCTCGATGAGCGCGGGCGCGCGGGTGTCGACGTAGACGGGCCTTCGCTCGGCGGCGGCGAAGGCGGTGGCAAAGGCGGTGGCGAAGAACGTGCGGGGCAGGTGGTGCAGGTCGCGCAGGCGGGCCATGGCCAGCAGCAGGTCGCGGTCGCCCCCGGCCCGGCCGAGCGCGTCGAACGCGATCCTGCCCAGCCGCCACCGCTGCCGCGAGATGACGACGTTCCCCCATGTCAGGCGAGGTGTCCGGGGCAGGTCCGGCAGCGTGGGCGGCTGGAGTCTCGGCAGGCCGAACGCGGTGTGCAGGGCGTGCCCTGGTTCGCCGTTGTGGATCATCAGCGGCTCGTCGGTGCCCTTGGCGTGCAGGACGGCGTGGTGGCCGTCGCTGCGCACGTACAGGTCGTCGAGGCCGACGCGGCGCCGCCGCGGGTCCGCCGCCGCGCCCCCGGACTCCAGCACGGGCCCGGGTAGTTCCGGCGAGGGCAGGCCGTCGGCGCGGGGCGAGATGACGTTGAGCGCGGTGAATCCGCGGAGCGCCCGCGCGATGGCGGCCGCGCTCCGGCGCTCGCCGGAGCTCCCCGGAGCTCGGCCGTCCCGGTGGAAGCGCAGCTCCCACGGCGTGAGCAGCGGCGCGTGGTGGAAACCGCCGAGCACCAGCGGGGTCACGCCCGGCTCGTACGCCTCCAGCGCCGGCGCCGCCACCATGACGTCGGCCGCGCACAACACCGGCGCGGCCGGTGGGACGGGCGCCGCCAACACCCCGGCGAGGTCCAGAGCGACGGCGTCCGGGGCCACGTCGCCGACGACGCCGGCGATCCGGTCGCCGCGCTGGATCTCCAGGTTTCCCGCGGCCCGCAGCGCCTCGGCCAGCTCGAACGTGCCCGCGCCGAGCCGCCCGGCGAGCAGCCGGTTGGTGCGGAGCCTGGTCTGCTCGGCCTCCTCGGCGAGCGGGCCGAGTGCCGCGGGCACACCTCCGCGCAGGTCGGCGGCGAGGGCGTCGCCGATGGTGACGTGCAGCGTGCCGGCCGCGGCCTCGTACACGACGACGTGCTCGTCGCGCCCGGTCCGCTGGCCGCCGCCGGCGAGGGCCTCGATCCTGCTCTGCAGGGCCAGCTTCACGTCGGGCGAGGCGCTGGGGTAACGCTCGAGCAGGTCGGAGATCTCCCTGACGCGACGGCTCACGGGCAGGTCGGTCCCGGCGGCCGGCCGCGGGCGGGCGAAGGCGCGTCGCCGCTGCGCGGGCACCCCCTGCGCGGCCACGAGTCCCGGCTCCGGCGCGGCGGGGGTCTGCTCGCCGGGGAGCCGGTCGCGGAGCCACCCGAGCGGGTCGGGGACGGTGGCGGGCGGGCAGAGGTCGTGGGTGAGCAGCCCGCGGCGCACCGCGACGGCGAGCGCCGCCGAAGCCCGCTCGAGGCCCGTGCCGGTGTCGGCGGCGATCTCGGCGAGCGTGCGGCGGCCGTCGCAGTGCCCGGCGAGGGCGGTGCCGTCGTGCCCCGTGCTCATCCCCGGGCCCGTCGCTGTACGCCGCCGTGGCACGAGCCCGGCGACGAGCGCGGGGTCGGCGAGGATGCGTTGCTGGAGCGCCTCTCCGATGCGGCCGGCGGGGTAGGCGAGCCGCCGGGCGCATTCGCGGTGCCCCGCCCAGGTGTAGCCGCTGTCGCGGCCGGGCTCGATGCGGGCGAAGTCGATGGGCGCGTAGAAACCGGTCCTGGCGCACCGGGTGGCCAGCCTTTGCAGGTGCGGTGCGAGCTGCCGCGCCGCCTCGGCCTGGCCTCGCCGTAGGTCGCGGTAGGCGGCGGGGGCCGAGCTGACCAGGGCGTCGAGGAATCGCTCGTCGGTGGCGATCGCGGCGGTGGCCGTCCTGGTCCGCGCGCCGTCGGCGGTGACCATGTCGGCCAGCGCGAGACGCGCGTCCTCCAGCAGGCCGGTCACCCGGTTCCAGCTCGTCAGCCAGTCGGCGGGGCCGGGCGTGCCGGGTGGCAGGGGTCGCAGCCGGCGCAGGCGGCCGCGCAGCCCACGCGGCAGCCGGCCGCTTGCCTGCGGGCTGGCGAGCAGGTCGAGCGCCTGCCGCTCCAGCCGTACGACCGCCGCCGCCGTCTCCGCCGCCCGTGGGTAGGCCAGCGAGGCGACGAGCTCCCAGGGGAACCCGGCGCTGCGGACGACCACGGCGGGCAACAGGGTCCACTCGGCAGCCATGTACGCGCCCCTCTTTCTCCCGCGGCGAATTCAGAAAGCACGCCCAAGCCAGATGCTTACAAGATCACTTTTCCGTGTCAATGCATTCTCGCATGAGAAAAAAGGGAGAGTGATGACCTAACGTCAATGCAACTCGCGGAGGATTGCCCGCCAACAACGGCAAATGCCTCCATACGGGACATCGATTGTTTACTTTCCGTAGTCGTTCGCCTGTCCTGCCTGTACAACGCGTGAGAGGCGTCGCCTAGCGGCCTCCAGGCGGAGGCCGGAAATTCCCGGCCGAACAATGGCGGAAGATTTTCACCGGCGAATAACCGGCGAGCCGGCCCGGCGCGTGCTCGAACCCGCGGCGGCGATCCGGCCAATCGTCTCCCGCCCGGCCTTTTTCGATTTTCCGTCGCCCTTTCGCCGAATGTCCCACCGAACACGTGCAGACCGCCGTGAACCGGTCGCCCCATCGGCGCGTACCTACACACATCGGACACGTGTTCCATGGAGGTGTCGTGGAGCTCAGCCTCTTGCGTACACAGGCGCACAGCCCGTCGTACTTCACACTGATGCGCAGCTCGTCCGGAGAGCGCGCCCCAGTGGACTTCTGCATACCGTGCAACCCGTACTTCCCGACGCCCGAGATCTTCGAGCACCTCGGGAGGAATCTGGAGACGATACTGAAGTTCTATCCGAGCGACGCGGGCACGATCACCGCGGAGCTCTGTTCCACGCTCGGACTCCACCCCAAGACGGTCGCCATGGGCAACGGGTCGACCGAGCTGATCACCTGGATCGACCACCTCCTGGTACGGGAGAGCCTGGCGGTGCCGATCCCCACCTTCGGCCGCTGGACCGACCAGCCGCTCGAGACGGGCAAACGGGTGGACATGTATCCGCTGCTGGAGAGCCGCAACTTCACCCTGGACGTCAACGACTACGTCTCGTTCATCCGCACGCGCGGCTCCCGCGTCGCGGTCATCTGCAACCCCAACAACCCGGACGGGGGCTACCTGCCGAGACACGAGGTCGTGCGGCTCATGGACAAGCTCATCGACCTGGACCTGGTGATCATCGACGAGTCCTTCGGCGACTTCGTGGACGCCGAGCCGTACCCGGGCGTGGCGGCCGAGGCCGCGGTGCGGCCGAACGTGATCGTGCTGCGCAGCCTGGGCAAGAACTTCGGCCTGCACGGCATCCGCTTCGGCTACATGGTCGCCAACCCGGCGCTGGCCGGCCGGGTCCGCGACGCGCTGCCCAAGTGGAACCTGAACTCCTTCGCCGAGGTCATCGTGTTCATGATGAAGCAGTTCGACGTGGAGTACCAGGAGAGCCTCAAGCGGCTGGCCAGCGACAGGCGGGCGATGTTCCAGCAGCTCAGCACCATGCCGGGACTGTCGGTGTTCGCCTCGCAGGGCAATTTCCTGCTGGTGAAGCTGCCGCCGGGGCACGACGGGGTGCCGCTGCGCGACCACCTGCTGACCGAGCACGGCGTCTACGTCCGCGAGTGCGGCAACAAGCTGGGCACCACCAGCCAGTTCCTGCGGCTGGTGGTGCGGCCGCAGGAGGACGTGCGGCGGTTGCTGATCGGGATGACGCAGTTTCTGTACTCGGGCAGCCTGCACGAGATCCCCGTGATCGGCGTGCACCACCGGCACGCCAACCCGCTGTCCGCGTGAGGCCGCTCAGCGCAGCTCGCAGGCCTCTTCCAGGCCCTCCTTCGTCACGCACGGGTCGAAGCCCGCCGACGACAGCCGCACCTGGGCCAGTGCGTGCGAGCGGGCGAACTCCAGGAACGCGGCCGCCAGGGAGCCGGCAGCGGGCCGCTCCTTGGTGTAGACGTACTCGACCGTCCAGAACGGGTAACCGGCCCGCACGGCGGTCGAGGCGTCGAAGGCCTTGCCGTCGAGGGTCAGCGCCGTGATCGTGCCGGCCTTGCGGGCCGCCGCGAGGGCCGGCTCGTCGGCGTACCCGATCGCCCCGGGAACCGTGCTGATCTTGCGGATGACGTCGGGGTTCCCCTGACGCTCGCACCGGATGACGGGCGCGGCGGGGTTGCGGTCCTTTTCCAGGCACTCGTTGGAGGAGAGCACGTTCTCGCCGGTGCGCAGCACCTGCTGCTCGTACAGCTGCCGGGTGCCGGAGTCCTGGTCGCGGCTGATGATGCGGATGGGCAGGGACGTCTTGTCGTCGCGGAGCTGGTTCCAGTTCGCGTACGCGCCACTGTTGATCTTGCGGAGGTCGTCGACGCTGAGCGTGTTGAGTCCCACGCCGCTGTTGACGGCGACGTGGTAGGTCACGATCGCCAGCTTCCCGGCGTACAGCCGGTCGTGGTCCTTGCTCTTGCCGTCCGCCACCGCGACGAGGCCGGCGTTCGCGCCGGCCTCCATCACTCTGCGCACGCCTTCGATGGAGCCGGTGGGCTCGGTGGCGATCTCGCTGTCGCCGCCGCACGCCTTCTCGTACTCGTCGGCGACGGCCTGCATCGCCGGTATGAACACGGTCGACCCCACGATGCGCAGGCTGCCGGGCACGCAGGCGACAGTCGGGTTGCGCGGGGTGGAGAGCTGGCTGAGCACGAGCACGGCGCTCAGCGCGATCACCAGCGCGACGGTCACGCGCGGCAGCGTGACCCGGCGGTTCTCGCGCTCGTCCATGATGAGGCCCGCGTCCTTGAGCTTGCCGGTGTGGCCGACGACCTTCGTGAGGTCACCGTCACCGGAGTTCGCCTCCCGCAGGACGACGACGAGCTTGGCCTTCTCGCCGCGCTTGAGCCGCAGTCCGTCCAGCCGCACGCCGTGCCACGCCGGCTCGGCGTCCTGTCCCTGGGGCTGTCCCTGGGACGAGGCGCCGAGCCAGCGGGCCATCCGATCCGAGAGCCGCTGCCGCACCGTGACCAGGCCATCCTTGGCGGGCGTGCCCTCGTCGGGGAAGAACGCCAGGCCCTCGCGCAGCCGCTCGCGCAGCTCGCCGGTGCTGGCGTCGGACACCCTGGCGTTCCACACCAGCCGCCCGCCGAACGTGAACGACAGCGGCCGCTCGAAGTCGTCGGGGTCGATGTCGTAGCTGCCGCTGTTGCGGATGCGGATGACGACCATGCTCATCCGGTCGAGCAGCCGCGCCACCTGGCGCAGCTGCGGCGGCCCGTGCTCGGCCGGGTCGGCCCCGCCGTTGTGCTGCTCCGGGCCCAGTCCGATCTTGGAGTTGTACAGGACGCGGAAGCCGATGCGCTTGCGGCGCACCAGCAACCGGTCCACGTACGGCGCCACCAGCAGAAGCACGATGCCGAACAGGACCGGGCCCACGCCACCGAGGAACTCCACCAGCCGCCGCAGCAGCTCCAGCACGGCCTCCACCGACGCTCCTTAGATCCCCCTTTACTGCTTCAATTGTCGCTTTCAGGAGATCATCGAGCGGCGGGGCACCGATCGTTCACGAGCTGTTCGGCCCGCAGAAACCTAGCCCTGATGGAGCTTGTACGGCCGGGGCAGCGTGAACCCGCGCCCGGCCATGACCGTGCGCAGCCGGTCCGGGTAGTCGGTGATGATGCCGTCCACGCCGTCGTCGATGAGCTTGTTCATGGTCGGCTCGTCGTCAATGGTCCACGGGATCACCTTCAGGCCGAGGGCGTGCGCCTGGTCGACCATGTCCTGGGTGACGTACGGGACGTAGGTCGGGTCGGTCACCTTGCCGTTCTGCGGGAATCCGTGCACCGGCGAGAACGCGTCCGCCCCGAACGACTTGACCGCCTTGAGCGGATCGCCGCCGAAGTCGTCGATGTCGATGCCGCCCAGCCACGGCGAGGCGCCCGGCTTACCGATCTGCAGGAAGTCGCGGTTGGTGAGCGCGACCAGCGGCAGCCGCGGCTCCACCTGCCGCATGCGCATGAGCGCGCCCCAGTCGAAGCTCTGGATCGTGACCTGCCGCAGCAGCCCGGCGCGCCGGATCTCGCCGGCCGTCACCTGCACGAACTGCTCACGCGGCGCGGTCTCGTGCGGCGCCCCGGCCTCCACCTTGGTCTCGACGTTCAGCGTGACGCCGCGGGCCCGATACCGGTTGACCAGGTCGAACACCTCACGCAGGGTCGCCATGGGCGCTCCGGGCACGGCCCGCTGCCCGGGGAACTCCGCCAGCGTCAGCGACCCGCAGTCCATGGTCCTGACCTGCTGCAGGGTGAGCGTGTTGAGGTATTTGCCGACGTAGGGGAACTCGGGGTCCCCCGGCACCGCGGGCGCCGTGTCGCGGCACTTCCTGTTGCTGATCCTCCGGTCGTGGGTGACGACCGCCTCGCCGTCCTCGGTGATCTGCACGTCCAGCTCCAGCGTGCCGACGCCGAGCTCCAGCGCGTTGGCGAAGGCCGGCAGCGAGCTCTCCACCACGAGCCCGAGCCCGCCCCGGTGCGCCTGCAGGTCGAACCGCTTGTCCCGGTCGGCCGCGGCCACACCGGGCGTGGCCAGGATCGCCGCGCCCACCGTCGTCGCGGCCACCGCCGCATGCCATCTGTTCATGTCGCCACAACATGGGGCATGCGGGGGACGCCGGGGCGTACGGAAGCGGAACGAGGACTGCGGATCAGCTGAACGAATCGAAGGTGCGTGCGAACCGCGCGGTTCAGGGTAGGCTGTCCCAGCTATTCCCTTACGGCATAAACAGTCAGCCGACGATGGAAGGGTTCCGTGGCCTCCAACCCCCGGGCGAGCAGCGTCCTGCACCGCGATCACACGGCCGCCGACAGTCACGACCTCATCCAGGTCCGCGGCGCCAGGGAGAACAACCTCAAGGGCGTCTCCCTCGACATCCCCAAGCGGCGCCTCACCGTCTTCACCGGAGTGTCCGGCTCCGGCAAGTCCTCGCTCGTCTTCGACACGATCGCCGCCGAGTCGCGGCGGCTGATCGACGAGACGTACACCGCGTTCGTCCAGTCGTTCATGCCGAGCCTGTCGCGCCCCGACGTGGACGCGTTGCACAACCTCAGCGCGGCGATCATCGTCGACCAGGAGCGCATGGGCGCCAACCCCCGCTCCACCGTGGGCACCGCGACCGATGCCCACACCATGCTGCGGATCATGTTCAGCCGCATCGGCGAGCCGTACGTCGGCCCCGCCTACCACTTCAGCTTCAACAAGGCCGAGGGCATGTGCCCGCAGTGCGAGGGCCTGGGCAAGGCGTCGGAGATCGACGTGGACGCGCTCGTCGACCGGGAGCTGTCGCTGAACGAAGGGGCCATCAAGGTCCCCGGGTTCCCGGTGGACAGCTGGCAGTGGCAGGTCATGGCCGGCTCCGGCCTCTACGACCCCGCCGTCAAGCTCAAGGACTTCACCCCCGAGCAGTGGGAGGACCTCCTTCACAAGCCCGCGACGAAGCTCAAGTACGGCACGAACAACTTCACCTACGAGGGGCTCGTCCTCAAGGTCAAGCGGACCTACCTGGGCAAGGACCGGGAGTCCATGCAGCCGTCCGCGCGGGCGTTCGCCGACCGGGCGCTCAAGCTCACCGTCTGCCCGTCCTGCGCCGGCACGCGGCTCAACGAGGCCGCCCGCTCGGCCGAGATCAACGGCAAGAACATCGCCGAGTGCGCGGCGATGCAGATCAACGACCTGGCCGGCTTCGTCCGCGACATCGGCGACGCGACGGTCGGCCCGGTGCTGGACGGGCTGCTGTCGACCCTGGACTCGCTGGTGGAGATCGGTCTCGGCTACCTGAGCCTGGACCGGGAGTCCGGCACCTTGTCGGGCGGCGAGGCGCAGCGGGTGAAGATGGTGCGCCACCTCAACTCGAGCCTCACCGACGTCACCTACGTCTTCGACGAGCCCACGGCCGGCCTGCACCCGCACGACATCCAGCGGATGAACAACCTGCTCCTCCAGCTGCGCGACAAGGGCAACACGGTGCTCGTGGTCGAGCACAAGCCGGAGACGATCGCGATCGCCGACCACGTGGCCGACCTCGGCCCCGGCGCGGGCACCGGCGGCGGGCAGCTGTGCTACGCGGGCGACCTGGACGGGCTGCGCGCCTCGGGTACGCTGACCGGCCGCTACCTCGACCACCGGGTACGCCTGCGCGGGGACGTCCGCAAGCCCGCCGGCCACCTGCCCGTCCGCGGCGCGAGCCTGCACAACCTGCGTGACGTGAGCGTGGACATCCCGCTCGGCGTGCTCACCGTGGTCACCGGCGTGGCCGGGTCGGGCAAGAGCTCGCTGATCCACGGCTACGTCGCGGGACTGGAGGGCGTGGTCGTGGCCGACCAGTCGCCGATCCGCGGCTCGCGCCGGAGCAACCCGGCCACCTACACCGGGCTGCTCGACCCGATCCGGGCGGCGTTCGCCAAGGCCAACGGGGTCAAGGCGGGCCTGTTCAGCGCCAACTCCGAGGGCGCGTGCCCGGCCTGCAAGGGCATCGGCCTGATCTACACCGACCTGGCGATGATGGCCGGGGTGGCGTCGGTGTGCGAGGAGTGCGAGGGCAAGCGGTTCACGCCCGAGGTGCTGACGTACACGCTGCGCGGCAAGAACATCAGCGAGGTGCTGGGCATGTCGGTGGCCGAGGCCCGCGAGTTCTTCCCCACCGGGCAGTCCAGCACGATCCTCGAGCGGCTGGCCGCCGTCGGCCTCGGCTACCTGGGGCTCGGGCAGCCGCTGAACACGTTGTCCGGTGGCGAGCGGCAGCGGCTCAAGCTGGCGATCAACATGGCGAGGAACGGCACGACGTACGTGCTGGACGAGCCGACCACCGGCCTGCACCTGGCCGACGTGGACCAGTTGCTGGCCCTGCTGGACCGGCTGGTGGAGGACGGCAACACGGTCATCGTGATCGAGCACCACCAGGCCGTGATGGCCCACGCCGACTGGATCATCGACCTGGGTCCGGGGGCCGGTCACGACGGCGGCCAGGTGGTCTTCGCCGGCCCGCCGGCCGAGCTGGTCGGCACCGGCACCACGCTGACGGCGATCCACCTGCGCGAGTACGTGGGACGCGCGTAGGCGTCCGGGGTCAGACGGCGAGGCGGGCCAGGACCTGGGCGAACTCCGGAGGCGGAGCGACCACGAGCCTGGTCTGCCCCTGCTGCACGATGATGTCGGCCCTGATGAGCGTCAACCGGCCCTCGTGCCACCAGTAGACCTGAGGGCTGAGCCCGTCCGTGGTCAGCGCGTGGACCCGCAGCCGCTCGATGGCCCGCACCACCCCGATGCCGTCCACCGGATGCACGAGCAGCGTGTACGGGTCGGGGAGGACGGCCAGCACGCCGTCGCCCGGCACCTGCAGGTAGTCACCCAGCCAGCGCAGATGGGTGGCGGCGGAGGGCGTGCGGGCGGTCAGCCGCGTCACCGGCGTGCCCGACAGCTCGATGCTCTCCGCGAGCAGCCGCTCGTCCTCGCGGACGTTCCTGACGGCCAGGTCGAGCGCGTGCGCCGTGGGCACGGGCCAGCACCCGGCCTCCTCGGGACGCACCGGGCGCGAGCCCACGATGAGCAGCTCGACCAGGTCGGCGTTGAGGTGGCGGCCCACCACCTTGGTCAGGTCGCCCACCTCGTCCACGGACTCCACGCGGACGCGCAGCAGCGGCCCGGCCTGCTCCAGGTCGCACACGTCGACCCGCTCGCCGGCGGTGGCCACCGCGTGCGCGAGGTGCTCGGAAACCAGCACGGGCCAGTCCTCCCTGGCCCGGCGCCCGGCCTCGCGGCGCAGCCCGGTCAGCCGAACGACCAGGGGGGTGTCGCCGGCCAGCGGGCCTCGGAGTGTCACAGTGGCGCCGTCACCGGCGAACTCGCAGGCGAATCCACGGGATTCGGCGACGAGCGCGAGCAGGGAGTCGAGGTCGACATCCTCGACGGGCCTGCGCTTCGGAGCTCGGGACTCACCGAACTCCGGCGATCTCCGGCGGGCTCCGTCACGCTTGAACAAACTCACGCGCCGTGTCCCTTTCTGTCGGATTCGTCCCTCCTACCTTGCCTGCTCCCCATCCCTGAGGGTGCCAGCTAGCGAGCACGATTCGGTATCGATAGCCCCAAGTCTCCCCAGCCACACACTCATCTGAGGTGACCCGTGTCCCACCGCAAGCCCCGCCAGGACGGGCACTCCGAGCCGTCCGAGGCGGTCCTGGAGGACGGGATACGGGTCGGCGCAGTCCACCCACGACCCGAGCGCGATCCCCCGCACCCCGTCGAACACCCCGGCCTGCAGCAGCTGGGTGAGCATGCGGTCGATCCGGTAGGGCTCCTCCCCCACGTCCTCCAGGAACGCGATCCTGCCGGTGAACGACGGCTGCCACCGCGTGCCGCACATGGACGCCAGCAACGACAGGTTGCCCCCGGACAGCACACCCTCGGCCCGGCCCGGCGCCAGCACCCGATCACCTTGCACGGGCTCGGGGGCGCCGAAGAGGGCCGCTCGCAGGCTCGTCAACGTGCGCGGCTCCGGACCCCGCTCGCCCGCGAGAAGGTCGCAGGCCGCCATCGGGCCGTGCAGCGTGGGCACGCCCAGCTCGATGGCGAAGGCGTTGTGCAGGGCCGTGATGTCGCTCGACCCGAGGAGGACCTTGGGTCCCGCGGCCCGCATGGCATCCCAGTCGAGCAGGTCGAGCAGCCTGCCGGCGCCGTACCCGCCGCGGGAGCAGAACACCGCGGAGACGGCCGGGTCGCACCAGGCGGCCTGCAGGTCGGCGGCCCGCGCGGCGTCGTCGCCCGCCAGGTAGTCGAGCTCCTGCCGGTCGAGGACGTGCGCGCCGGCCACCACCTTCAGCCCCAGGCCCTCCAGCCGCTCGATGCCGCGTCCGAGCAGGACGGCGTCGGGCGGGCCCGACGGCGAGACGATCGCGACGGTGTCACCTTGCTGCATCGATCAACTCCTGGACGAGTACGGGACCCTCGCGACCATCTCCGGCATCGGCGTGATCAGGTCGCGGGCAGGCACTCGGCACGGTGCATGGTGCCGTGCGGCCTGGTGTACGAGCATGGCTCATACACCAAGTAAACGGTGTCACACTTGACCTCCGTATGCGACTTCCGCCCCACATCCTCGTGGTCAACGGCATCAAGGTCCGCCGGCCCGTCTTCCTGCTCGGAGCCCCGCATTCCGGCACGGACCTGCTCGCCCGCGCCCTGAAACGCTCACCCGGCTGCCACGTGACGATGGGCCGCGCGAGCGTGGCGCACGTGGTCTACGCCTTCGCCCGCAGGCCGTCCATCGGCCGCACGTCCGGTGCCGTACGCGTCCTGCGCGACGCGCTCGCCGAGTCGTGGCAGGTGCTGCCCGGCTCCTGCGGGCAGTGCGCCGAGCCGTGCAGGCAGGCGGGCGGCGTCACCGGCGCGGGGCCGTGCGTGGACACCGGCGAGATCACCCGGTTCGGCGACGGCAGCCCCGACCTGATCTACAGCGCCCCCGTGCTGCTGCAAGCGTTTCCCGACGCCCGTTTCGTGCAGCTCATCCGGGACGGCAGGGACGTCGCGGCCGACATGCTGGCCGATCCGGCGTGCCTGGCCTGGTTCCGGCCCGCGATGCTCACGGAGCAGACCGAGTTCCCCAACGCGTTCCTGGGCGTCAACAAGGACGAGCACCTCGACCGGTGGAAGGCCATGCCGGCGGCGGGCAAATGCGCTCTGCGCTGGCGCGGCGCCGTGCGGCTGAGCGCCGAGCTGCGCAGGACACTGCCCGCCGAGCAGCTGCTCACGCTGCGTTACGAGGACCTGGTGCTCAAGCCGGCGCAGGCGGTGGCCACGCTGACGGACTTCCTGGAGACGCGGGTGTCCAAGGTCCCGCTGTACGGGCACGCCGCCAAGGCCGGCTCCTGGCGCAGCCGCCTGCGGCCGGACGACCTGGCGCTGGTGGAGAAGGTGGCGCGCGAGGAGCTCAAGCGGCTGGGCTATCAGTAGCACTGAACTGGGTGCGGTAGAGCTCGGCGTACAGCCCGCCGCGCGCCAGCAGCTCCTCGTGGCGGCCGCGCTCGGCGATGCGGCCCGCGTGCACCACGAGGATCTCATCCGCCTCCCTGATCGTCGACAGCCGGTGCGCGATGACGAGCGACGTGCGGCCCTCCAGCGCGGCCTTCAGCGCCTTCTGCACCGCCGCCTCCGACTCGGAGTCCAGGTGCGCGGTGGCCTCGTCGAGCACGACCACGCGCGGCGCCTTGAGCAACAGCCTGGCCAGCGCGAGCCGCTGCTTCTCGCCGCCCGACAGCCGGTAGCCGCGGTCGCCCACCACCGTCTCCAGCCCGTCGGGCAGGCTCTCGATGAGGTCGCCGATCTGCGCGGCCCTGAGAGCCTCCCAGATCTCCTCATCACTCGCCTCCGGCCTGGCATAGCGGAGATTGGCCGCGATCGTGTCGTGGTAGAGGTGAGCGTCCTGCATGACCACTCCCACGGTGTCGCGGAGCGAGGCGAGCGTGGCGTCGCGCACGTCGAGGCCGTTGATCCGGACGGCGCCCTCGTTGACGTCGTACAGGCGGGAGACCAGCGAGGTGATCGTGGTCTTGCCCGCGCCGGAGTGGCCGACCAGGGCGATCAGCTGCCCGGGGCGGGCGGTGAACGACACGCCCTTCAGCACGGGATGCGACGGGCCGGTGTCCTGCCTGGCCACCGACTCCAGCGAGGCCAGCGAGACCTCCTCGGCGGCCGGGTAGCGGAACCGGACGTCGTCGAACTCGATCGTCACGGGGCCGTCCGGCACCGGGGCGGCATCCGGCTTCTCCGCCACCATGGGCCGCAGGTCGAGGATCTCGAAGACGCGGTCGAAGCTGACGAGCGCGGTCATCACGTCGACGTGCACATTGGACAGCGACGTGAGGGGGCCGTACAGGCGCATCAGGAGCGCGGCCAGGGCCACCAGGGTGCCCAGCTCGAACACGCCGGAGACGGACAGGACGCCGCCGATGCCGTACACCAGGGCCGTGGCCAGCGCCGCGACCAGGCCGAGCGCGACCCTGAACACGGTGCCGTACATGCCGACCGTCACGCCGACGTCGCGCACCCTGGCCGCCCGGCTGCCGAAGATCTGGGCGTCGTCCTCGGGGCGGCCGTACAGCTTGGCGACCATGGCGCCGGCCACGTTGAACCGCTCGGTCGTGACGGAGCTCATCTCGGCGTCCAGCTGCATCTGCTCGCGGGTCAGCGCCGACATGCGGCGGCCGACGAACTTGGCGGGCACGATGAAGACCGGCAGCAGCACCAGCGCGACCAGCGTCACCTGCCACGACAGCACCAGCATGGCGCCCAGCACCAGGACCAGGCTGACCACGTTGGAGACGACCGACGACAGCGTGCTCGTCAGCGCGCGCTGGGCACCGATCACGTCGGTGTTGAGCCTGCTCACCAGCGCGCCGGTCTGCGCCCGCATGAAGAACGCCACCGGCATGCGCTGCACGTGGTCGAACACCTCGGTGCGCAGGTCGTAGATCAGGCCTTCGCCGATGCGGGCCGAGAACCACCGCTGCACCAGCGTCAGACCCGCGTCCACGAGCGCCAGCGCGGCGATCGCCACCGCCAGCCCGACCACGACGCCCGGCTGCCTGGGCAGGATGCCGTCGTCGATGATCGCCTTCATCAGCAGCGGGTTGGCGATCACGATGACCGCGCCGGCCACGACGAGCACCAGGAACGCGGCGATCTGCTTCGTGTACGGCCGGGCGTAGCGCGCGATGCGCCGGACCGTGCCGGGGCGCAGCCGCTGCTTGGTCACCGAGTCGTCACGGCGCAGCGACGCCATCACATGAGGCCCGAAGCCTCCACCCATCATCGCCATCCGGGGGATCCCACCTCCTCCCCCTCAAAGAGCGCCCCGCGCGACGCGCCGATTCCCGCCTAAGCTCACCGCGAAAACGCCCAGCCCGGCACCCTACCCGCGCTCCCGGCCTTCGCCGCGCCCGGCACCCTGCCCGCCGGTCAGGGGAAGAGGGCCTTGAGGCGGGCCGCCTGCTCCAGGCCCTCGGCCACACTCTGCTCCTCCAGGGTGCGTGATCGCGCCCCCTGGAGGAGTCGCTTGGTCGCGGCGGCCGCGTCCCGATTGGTCGACAGCAGCTCCGCGGCCTTGTCTCGTACGGCTTGCGCCAGGTCGCCCCCGGCGACCACTTTCTCCGCGAGGCCGATCCGCATGGCCTCGTCCGCGTGCACGGTCCTGGCCGTCAGGCAGATGTCGATCGCCTTGGCCAGGCCCACCAGCTCCACCAGGGGCTTGGTCCCCGTCAGATCGGGCACCAGACCCAGTGCGGGCTCCTTCATACAGAACGCGACATCATCGGCCACAATCCGCAGGTCGCAGGCGAGCGCGAGTTGAAACCCCGCCCCGATCGCATGCCCGTGCACTGCGGCGACGGAGACGATCTCCGGGCGGCGCAGCCACAGAAACCCCGCCTGGGCCTGTCTGATGCGCTGCTCGAACTCGGCGTCCCCGACTTTGACCGCCGAGCTGAACGAGCCCTGTCCGGGCACCCCCTCAGGTGTGAACATTCGCAGGTCGATCCCTGCCGAGAAGGACGGTCCCTCACCTTTCACGACGACGACGCGCACCTGCTCGGGCAGGCTCTCGCCGATGCGAGCCAGTGCCGACCATGTCGCGAACGTCTGCGCGTTGCGCTTGTCCGGCCGGTCCAGCGTGATCGTCGCTATCTCACCGTCCACCTCGAATCGAAGGCCGATCTCCGCCAATCGCTCGGCTGAGACGTCCTCCGCGTACCCCCCGCGCTGCCGCGCCTCTGCTTCCGTCATCGCCCGCTCCCTCCAGCCACGGTGCTGCCCGTCGCGCCCGAGCTTACAGAATATGATTCTGGGCTCGGGCGCGACGGCGGCTGACTAGGGACGGGCGGCTGCGGTCGCACGTTCCGAGGCGGCCTCAGCGCTTGGACTTGCCTCGAGTCGCCCCGCCGCGCCCACGCAGAGTCACACCGGACTCGCTCAGGATGCGGTGGATGAACCCGTAGGACCGACCGGTCGAAGCGGCCAGCGCGCGGATGCTCTCGCCCGCGGCATAGCGCTTCTTGAGATCACCAGCCAGTTTTTCCCGGTCGGCCCCGGTGACCCGGGTGCCCTTCTTCAGTGTCTCGGCCACGAGTACCTCCTGTAGTGCCGGACTTCCGCAGCGTTACTCCGCCATGATCAGTCATTTCAGCGGGATCGGCTACCTACTCCACGGGAAAAGATCCGTACCCACTCAAATTAAGATCAGGCAAGTGCCACAAGATCGGAAAATTCGTCGCTCCACGCGTCTTCAGTTCCGTCAGGCAGCAAGATCACTCTATCCGGTGACAGGGCGTCAACGGCACCCTCGTCATGTGTAACAAGGACGATTGCTCCTGAATACGACCTCAGAGCGGTGAGAACCTGCTCCCGGCTGACCGGATCGAGGTTGTTCGTGGGCTCGTCGAGAAGGAGGACGTTGGCGCTCGAGAGCACCAGCATGGCCAGCGCCAGCCGGGTCTTCTCACCGCCCGACAGGACGCCGGCGGGCTTGTCGACGTCGTCGCCGGTGAACAGGAACGAGCCGAGCACCTTGCGCAACTCGGTGTCGGTGAACTCGCCGCCGGCCGAGCGCATGTTCTCCAGCAAGGTCCGTCCGGAGTCGAGGGTCTCGTGCTCCTGCGCGTAATAACCGATCTTGAGGCCGTGCCCGGGCCGGATCTCGCCGGTGTCGGGCACCTCGATACCGCCCAGCAGGCGCAGCAGCGTGGTCTTGCCCGCGCCGTTGAGCCCGAGGATGACGACCCTGTGGCCGCGGTCGATGGCCACGTCGACGTCGGTGAAGACCTCCAGCGAGCCGTAGGACTTGGACAGGCCCTCGGCCATGAGCGGGGTGCGCCCGCACGGCTGCGGGTCGGGGAAACGCAGCCGCGCGACCTTGTCGCTCTGGCGCACCTCCTCGGTGCCGGACAGCAACCGGTGCGCGCGGCGCATCATGTCCTGGGCGGCCTTCGCCTTGGTGGCCTTGGCGCGCATCTTGTCGGCCTGCGCCAGCAGCGCACCGGCCTGTTTCTCGGCGTTGGCGCGCTCGCGCTTGCGGCGCTTCTCGTCGGTCTCGCGCTGGGCCAGATAGGCCGTCCAGCCGACGTTGTAGTGATCGATCGCCGACCGGTTGGCGTCCAGGTGCAGGACCTTGTTGACCGTTGCTTCAAGAAGGCCGACGTCGTGGCTGATGATCACCAACCCACCTTGATGGGATCGCAAAAAATCACGAAGCCACCCGATTGAGTCCGCATCTAGGTGGTTTGTCGGCTCGTCAAGAAGGAGAGTTTCCGCCCCGCTGAAAAGAATGCGCGCCAATTCCACACGTCTGCGCTGACCGCCGGAAAGCGTTTGCAACGGCTGCGTCAGCACCCGGTCCGGCAACCCGAGACTGGAGGCGATGGAGGCCGCCTCGGCCTCGGCCGCGTAGCCGCCCAGGACGTGCATCTGGTCCTCGAGCCGGCCGTACCGCCTGACCGCCTTCTCGCGCGTGCGATCATCGGCCGAGGACATGCCGAGCTCCGCCTCGCGCAGCTGGCGCAGCACCTCGTCGAGGCCGCGCGCGGACAGGATGCGGTCGCGCGCCAGGACCTGCAGGTCGCCGGTGCGCGGGTCCTGCGGCAGGTAGCCCACGCTGCCGCTGGTGGTGACGGCGCCCGCGGCGGGCAGCGCCTCACCGGCCAGGACCTTGGTCAGCGTCGTCTTGCCCGCGCCGTTGCGGCCGACGAGCCCGATCTTGTCACCGGCGTTGACGCGGAAGGTGGCTTTCTCAATGAGCAGGCGCGCGCCCGCGCGCAGCTCGATATCATTGGCGATGATCATGGTGGCGGAACACTCCCGGCTAGGAAACGAGGGTTTTGGGCGTGCGACGCCGATCAATCGGGAGTGTGCATAGGGATCAGTGTATGGCCCCGCGCGGAGCCATACCTCCGATTAACGTTCCGCCAGGTGCTTGCCGATCAGGGCGAGGTTGTGAATCGCGGCCAGGCCGTACTGCGCGGCCCCGTTGGTGCTGACGAACGGCGCCTCCTGCAACGGGGACAGCACCTCGGGGCCGTCCACCAGCGTCAGCTCCCAGTTCTCCTGCCGCTGCAACGGGTTCTTGTTGAGCTGGTCGCCCTCGTCGAAGGTGAACTTCCGCCACGCCCACGCGGCCAGGCCGGCGTCGCCGGTGCGGGCGGCCGCGTACGCGGTGAGCCTGCTGTGCGCCTGGATCAGCGAGATGCCGCGCAGCCGCCGCCCCACCTCGGCCTTCTGCTGCTCGGGCGGGGCGAGGTAGAGGCGGCAGTAGTCCAGCCAGGCCCGCTCGAACCCGGGGATGCCCAGGTCGAGCGCGATGAGCTCGGCGCAGATCTCCGGCAGCCCGAACAACGACGACAGGTGTGAGACGGAGATCTTGTCGGTCGCGGTGTCGAAGCGCCCGGTCTCCAGGTTCAGCCGGGCCTCGCCGGTGAGGAAGCCCTGCGGCAGCGCGCCGATGTCGGCCATGGTGCCCAGCAACCGGTCTCTGGCCCGCTCGTCGCCGTGCCGTTCCCAGCGGGTGAGCCAGGCCGCGGCCAGTGAGCCCCAGTCGGTGCCGAGGCCGACCGAGAGCGCCGACGGGTCCGGGGTGTAGACGTCCTCACGCACCTTGCGCGTGGGATCGATCACCACGAACGTCTCCTCCGGCCTGCTCAGCTCGTCCATCAGGTCGCCGGTGCGCTCGTCGGCGGTCAGGTAGTAGTAGAAGCGCCGGTAGGCGGCGTTGGAGATGCGCAGCTGCTTGCAGCTGCAGCCCCAGTGCTGCACGTTGTGCCGGCTGCCCAGGCCTTTCCAGCGGCCCAGGTGGTAGACGTCGACCTCGCCGGTGTGCCGGGTCATGGACTCGGCGAAGCGGAACACGTCGGCCCGGCCGGTGCGCAGATACTGCAGCCACAACCACAGGTCGGGCGAGAGCTCGGAGTTGTCCCAGGCGTAGCCGCCCACGTCGTAGCGCCAGGTGTGGCGGTCCGGGTCGTAGGTGTGCATGACGTCGCCGTAGTCCCAGAACCCGTACCAGCGTCGCTGCTCGCGCTCCCGGACGTACAGGTCGAACAGGAAGTCCAGGCGGTCCTCGATGCGTGCGAGCGCGGGCGTGGAGCGGTCGGGCAGCTCCCAGACGCCGAACACGCCGGCCTCCCGCACCCGCTCGGGGGTCGCGGCGAGCAGTCCGGGCTCGTTCATGGCGGCCGCGTAGGCGGCGAGGTCGGCCGAGGAAGGCGTGGCGTCGAGGGCGCGCAGGGTCAGCTCATGGGTACGCGCCACGCCGTGGGCGTCGCCGAAGCCCGGCTCGTAGTCCTCGTAGGTGATCTCCAGGCCCTCCAGCTGCTCGGCGAAGGTGTCCTGGCCCATGCCGTCGTGGTAGAAGCGCAGGTCCATCGCGGGCGCCGACGGCGACCACAACCAGACGGTCGCGGTGGCGACCTCGGTGGCCGCGCTCCTGATGTCGAGGCGGGTGGGGTGCAGGCGCCAGAAGTCGCGCAGCCCGAAGCCGAGCCCGCCGCTGACGCCGCCCACGTAGCCATAGCCGCCCGACCGGGTACCCGACGGGATCGTCACCCACGCGTGGCCGTCAGCGGTGCGCTTGCGCAGCGTGAAGCCGTCGGCGGAGCCCTGGTCGAGCGTGTAGTCGTTCCAGGCGGGGATGAGGTGCAAGCGGTTGCCGACCTCCGGGTCGATCTCGCCGCACGGCCGGCCGGCGACCTGCGCCTGGCGTACAGATTCGCCGGGGTCGCGGCGCAGCCCGGTCAGGCCGCGTACGGCCTCGGTGAGGAAACCCCCGGCCCCGGCGAGCCGGACGTGCCGGTCGTGGAGCTCGTCGCGCATGACGACGTCGGCGCGCAAGCCGAGCCCGGCCAGGAAGTCCCGCTCGGGGTCGCCGTCCCAGACGAACGTGTGCATGATCCGCACGTCCTCGGCGCCGGCGTAGAAGTACAGGCGCACGGTGAACGGCAGCCAGTCGCCGTGCCGGCCCTCCAGCCGCACCACGGCCCGCACGGGACCGTCCTGCTCCACCATGACCCGCTCGACCACGCCCGTGGCCTGCTCGCGGGCCACCGGGCCGCCTTCGTCGGGCGTGGGCTCGTGCTGGCGGAGGCTGACCAGGCGGACGTCCCTGGCGATCTCGCGGCCGCCCCGGGAGATCGAGCGGGCCAGCGTCGCGCCCGTCTCCTCAATCGTCCAGGTGACAACGCCCGTGCCGACGGTCAGCACGCCGCCCTCTCGGGTGACGGTGACGGGAGTCGCGGGCGCGGCCGGCCCGCGGCCGGGCTCCAGCCGGTACGCGACCGCGGACCCGGAGCCCGTGCCGGCGCCCGGCTGGGCGCCGATGGCGTGCGCCGACCACTTGACCGAACCGTCCGGCCAGGTCGCGGTGACCCAGCTCTGCACCGGCACCTCGCGGCCGTCCGCGTCAGCCACCGCGAAGGGCGCACCACGCTCGACCGCGCCGCGCCGCCACGGAACCCCCCAGGTCACCCCTTGCTCACCCGGACGGTCCAGCCAGCGCAGCCCTGTCATGCGATCTCCTTCAGTCGCGCGGCGACGATCGCGGCCACCTCGTCGGCGCCACGGAAGCAGAAGTGCGTGTCGTCGGCGATCCCGTCTGGATAGAGCGGGTGCACGCCGGGCGGGAAGTGCGTGAACAAGGCCTTGGACCCGTCCGGGCCGAGCCGCTCGTACAGCTCGGTGGTGGCGGCGGTCAGGTCGATCAGCGGCACGTCCTCAGCGGCGGCCAGCGCACGGACCCGCTCGGGGTAGTCACCGTGCGTGGGGATCAGCCGCTCGCCCTCCCATCGGCGCCGCTGCACCGGGGTGCACAGGACGGGCCGCGCCCCGGCCCCGCGCGCCTCCTTCACGAAGGCACGCAGGTTGTCCTGGTACGGCAGGCCGCGATCCTTCTGGTCGTTGTGCCCGAACTGGATCACTACCACGTCACCGGGCACGACCTCGCGCAGCAGCGCCGCCCACAGCCCTTCGGCGCGGTGACTGGCCGTGGTGGCGCCGCCCTTGGCGAAGTTGCGCACCGGGCGGCCTACGTACGCGCCGAGCTGCGCGCCCCACCCCGACATGGGCGCCTCGAAGGCCGGGCACGAGGCCACCGTCGAGTCCCCGGCCAGCAGGACCGTGTGCGTCATTCCTTGACCGACCCGATCAGCACACCCTTGACGAAGTGCTTCTGCAGGAACGGGTAGAAGCAGAGGATCGGCAGCGTGGCGATGACCACGACGGCGAACTTCAGCCCCTGGGTGGGGAAGAACACGGTCTCCATGGCCGACAGCGCGTTCTGCGCGTCCGCGCCGGTGAGCTGGCGGACCAGCACCTGCAGCGTCCATCTACTGGAGTCGTCGATGTAGAGCAGCGGCGACATGTAGTCGTTCCAGATGCCCACGGCGTAGAACAGCGAGAACGTCGCGATGATCGGCTTGGACAGCGGCAGCACGATCTTGAAGAAGACGCCCATCTCGGTGGCGCCGTCAATGCGCGCCGCCTCCTCCAGCGCTTCGGGCAGCTCCTGGAAGAAGCTCTTGACGATGATCAGGTAGAAGGGGTTGATCGCGAGCGGCAGGATCAGCGCCCAGTAGCTGTTGAGCATCCCCAGGTCGCGGACGACGAGGTAGGTGGGGATGATGCCGCCGCTGAACACCACCGTGAAGATCACCAGATTGAGCACCAGGGTACGGCCCGGCAGGTACCGCTTGGCCAGCGGATAGGCCATGGTGAGCGTGAGCGCGACCTGGATGACCGTGCCGACGATCGTCACCCCGATGGTCGTGAGCAGCGCCCTGATGAACACGTCGGTGGCGAAGATGTACTCGTAG
Source organism: Nonomuraea sp. 10N515B (assembly GCF_052245915.1). Classification (NCBI taxonomy): domain Bacteria; kingdom Bacillati; phylum Actinomycetota; class Actinomycetes; order Streptosporangiales; family Streptosporangiaceae; genus Nonomuraea; species Nonomuraea sp. 10N515B. Next base: position 108,373 of record NZ_JBQQBQ010000010.1, on the reverse strand, counting down.
GTGCTGGTGACGAACTTCTCCGGCCACAGGAAGAACGTCCGCGAGGAGATCTCCGACTCGGAGGCGAACGATCCGGCCAGGACGTACAGCAGCGGCAGGAGGGTGATCATCCCCAGCCCGACGAGGACGGCGATGTTGATCGCGTCGAAGACGCGGCTGCCCACAGAGCGGTATTGGTTCACAGACATGAGCGCTCCTAGAACAAGCCACGCTGGCCGAGGCGCTTGGCCAGCCAGTTGGAACCGAAGATCAACAGGACTCCCACAACGCCCTTGAACAGGCCGACGGCGGTCGCGTAGCTGAACGCGCCCTGGTTGATGCCGACGTAGTAGACGAAGGTGTCGAAGACGTCGGCGGTACCGCGGTTCAGGTTGTTGGTCATGAGCCAGATCTGCTCGAAGCTCATGTCGAGCAGGTTGCCGGACATGAGAATGGCCATGACGACGATCGTCGGGCGGATCGCCGGGAGCGTGACGTGCCACAGCTGCCGCCAGCGTCCCGCGCCGTCCATCCTGGCCGCCTCGTACAGCTCCGCGTTCACCCCGGCCAGGGCCGCCAGATAGATGATCGTGGTCCACCCGGTGGTCTTCCAGAGCGTCTGCAGGATGATGATCGGCCGGAACCAATCGGGCTGCGCAACGTAGTCGATCTTCTGCCCGCCCAGGATCTCATGGACCCAGCCCGCGAGGACGCCGTAGTCGACGGAGAACAGGATGTACGTCAGCGACGCGACGATCGTCCAGGACAGGAAGTGCGGGATGTAGATCAGCGACTGCACCGAGCGCTTGAGTATGTTGATCCGCAGCTCGTTCAGCATCAGCGCCACGATGATCGGCGCCGGGAAGACGAAGATGACGTTCAGGAACGCCAGGTACAGCGTGTTGTACATCAAGCGGTTGAAGTCGGGCCCGGTGAACAGGTCCACGAAGTGCTTGAAGCCCACCCATTCGCTGCCGTTGTAGCCCAGGAACGGCACGAAGTCCTGGAAGGCGATCTGCAGGCCGCGCATCGGGACGTACTTGAAGACGAAGAAGTACGCCAGCCCGGGGATGAGCAGCAGGTACAGCCATCGGTAGCGCCACAGCGTGCGGGCTCTGTCGGGCTTGTGCCCGGCTACCTTGGCCGCCTTGACCGGTGGCGGCGCCAGGTCGGTGGCCACTCGGCCTCCTTTCTAAGGGAGGGGCCCGTTGAGGGCCCCTCCCGGGTCACATCACTGGCCGAGCTTGGAGACCAGGTCGTTGATCTCCTGGGCGATCTGCGTGCCGCCGCTGTCGTACCAGCGCTTGATCTCGGCCTTCAGCTGCTCCTCGGTGAGCTGGCCGGCGAGGTACTTGATCCGCGCGTCGGTGACGATGGGGTTGAGCGTCGCGCCCTTGGCCACCAGGGTCGGCGGGACCACCGGCAGGCTCGGGTCGAACACGGCCGTCTTCAGGTCCTCGGCCACGCGCTCCTTGCGCTCGGCCAGGTCCTTCCGGTACGGCGCCTCCGGGGGAACCCGCGGGTAGGCGATACCGGTGGTGCCGGTGCTGGCCTGGGTGCCGAGCTGGATGAAGGCCTTGTCGACGTCGTCCTGGACCTGCTTGACCTTGGGGTCTTCCTGGTTGATCAGGACGGCTTCGCCGTTCTCGACCTTGAAGTTGCGTCCCTCGATGCCGTTGCTGAGCAGGACCTGGCCTTCCTTGCTTGCCAGCTTGTCGAGGGTCTTCAGCAGCTCGTCGAGCTGAGCCTCGGTCTTCACCCGCTGCTTGGAGACGGCCAGGATGTCGTTGTAGCCGCTGAACGGCAGGGAGAACTTCTTGCCGTCAGGACGGGAGAGGTTGCCGACGGTGAGGACCTTGTCGCCGTAGGTCTGCGGGTCCTGCTCCTTGAGCAGGTCGAGCAGCTGGGTGGTGCGGACGTCGACGTCGATGATGATGCCGCCCTTGTTCTGGACGAACGGGTCGTTCCACTTGGCGGTGTCGAGCGTGTTCCAGTCCGGGTTGACGAGGCCCTCGTCGATCATCTTCTTCGTGAAGCGGTTGGCCTCGAAGAACTCGGGCGTGTCGAACTCGGGCACGAGCTTGCCGTCGCGCTCGCCCCAGTTGTTCGGGGCGCCGAACCAGACGTCGATCACGTTGAACGGGTTGGAGGCCGCGAACTCGACGCCCGGCCACTTGGGAATGATCAGGCCGTAGGTGTCGTCCTTGCCGTTGCCGTCCGGGTCCTTCTTGGTGAACGCTTCGGCGATCTTGTAGAGGTCGTCCGTGGTCTTGGGCGCCTCCAGGCCGACCTTCTTCAGCCAGTCGGCGCGGATCATGACCGCGGAGCGAAGCAGCGGCCTGGTCCGGTAGGGGCCGTAGATCTTGCCGTTGATCGAGGAGTTGAGCAGGACCTTCTCGTCACCGACCAGGTTGGGGTACTTCTTGATCTTGTCGGTGAGGTCCCAGAACGCCCCGGCCGCCGCCGCCTTGCCGAAGGCCGGCGACTTCGGGTTGACCACCATGACGTCGGGGATGTTGGCGGAGGCCAGCGTGACGTTGACCTTCTCCTGGTAGTCCGCGTTCGGCACCCAGGTGACCTGGATCTTCTTGCCGAGGAACTTCTCGATCGCCTGGTGCAGCTCGCCCTGCGGGTTCGGGGCCGTGCCGAACAGCTTGGTCATGAAGGTGATGGTGTTGGCGTCGGCCTGGCTCGACTCGCCGCCACCGCCGGTGCCGGAGCAGGCGGTTGCCAGCAGGGCGGTCGCTAGCGTTAACGCACCAGCCATGAGCCGACTACGAGATGCGCTCATAGGTTCCCTTTCGAATGCAGGCGCGCCTCGTTCTCCTGGAAGAAGCGCAGGCAGAGCCAGGTGTTGAGGTAGATCCACGCGCCGACGCTGATGATCAGCGCGAGGACGGGCAGCGTCGCGGTCACGTAGGCGATCGCCCAGAGCGCGAACAGCAACAGCACGGTGGAGGCCGGCCGGGTCATTGCCAGGAGCGACGCCTTGGGGATGTAACCCCAGAGCGGCAGCTCGTAGTGCACGTACAACGGTCCGATGTACGCGCCGACCGCGGCCAGGGCGAGCAGCGCGACGAACGTCGCAAGCCGCAGCCCGCCCGATTCCGTACCTTGCGCGGCAAAGTACAGGTAGTTGCCGATCAGCACGGTGGCGAGCAGCGCCACCGGCAGGACCAGCAACGAGGCCCGGACGAACTCCCGTCGGTAGACGGTCCAGAATTCACGCCAAGCCTGAAACGATTCATTACGAGCATGCCTCCGAGCCAGGGTGTAGGCGGCTACGGTGGCGGGCCCGAGCCCGAGGATCACGCCTCCCGCGAGGGTGAAGACGATCCACATCAGGTTCAGCTGGACCGCCCAGATCAGCTCTGAACAGGCAGCTTGGATTCTGATCGACAGTGCGGGATGGTTCATCCGGCATACCACCTTTCGTGGCATCTGCACGGATCGGGGGTGGGTTGTTGCCCCGCAGTTCCTGCCCCGTTACAGGCGAGTGAACGGCGGGTTGGTGCGAAATTAGTGTTGAATCGACTCAAAGTCAATGAGCCCAGACGCGGAGATTTCCGTACTCTCCGATCAGCGGAGCCATCTGACGAAACCCGACCTTGCCTCCTGCCAGGGCGGACCCGCCGATCGAGCCGTCGTCCGCCCAGCGGAACGAGACCAAATCGTTGATTGAGAAGGTGATCTCCGCCCCCTTGACGTCGAGGCGGACGGCGTAGGGGCCCTCGGCGTCGAGCACCGCCGGGAGCGGGTCCGGGCCCTGCGCGACCAGGTGGAAGCCGTGGCTTTTGCGCAGGTTGCAGGTGTGCAGGGCACGCTCGGAGGCCCACATGCGGCGGAAATAGGAGACGTGGTAGGCGTCGATGTCGCCGTGGTGGTACTGGTCATACGGGCCGGCGCGCTTGGCCAGGCCGGGGTCGAACAGGTCCTCGCCGTTCCTGCCCCGGGCGTGGAAGAACATGATGGCCAGGCCCGGCTCCCTGACCGGCCAGAAGTCCCACTCGATGCTGATGTCGCCGGGGAAGCCCTCGGGGCACCACAGCACCAGGTTGGCCGCCTGGCCGTCGGAGGCGGGTCTTCGGCTCTCCAGGCGCAGGCGGCCCTGCGGGAAGGAGACGGCGCCGTCCCCCTCCATGCGGAAACCTTCCAGGTCGTCGGGGGTGGCGAGGGGGTTGTGATAAATGATCTCGGGCAAGGGGGTTCCTTCCGGTGGGCACGCCGACAGGGGCCTCGCCCTGTCACTGGCATGGCCCGGAATCGGTGGCGAGGAAGCGGTGGAGCGTCAGTCGTCGCGGCGCATGGCGCTGGACTCCCGTACCACCAGATCGGGCTGGAAGATGACCTGTCTATGGCGATGTTGCTCGGGCTCGGCGACCTCCTCGAGGAGCAGGTCGATGGCCGTGCGCCCGAGCAGCTCGCGCGGTTGCCGCACCGAGGACAGCGGCACCGCGGCCGCCGCGGCGAAGTCGATGTCGTCGTATCCGATGATGGCCAGGTCCTCGGGCACGCGCAGCCCGCGGGTGGCCATCGCCTGTAAGAAGCCGAGCGCCATCATGTCGTTGGCGCAGAAAACGGCCGTGGGCCGTTTACCTGGTGGCAGGGCCGCCACGCGCTCCCCGATGGCCCGCCCCTCGGCGACGGTCAGCGAGGGGGCGGTGGCGGTGAGCAGCTCGACCGCGCCGTCGGCCGCGGCGACGGCGCTGCTCAGGCCCGCGTGCCGGTCGGCCACCTGTTTGATGGACGGCGGCCCGCCGACGAACATGATCCGCCGGTGCCCGCGTTCGACGAGGTGAGCGCCGGCGATCTGCCCGCCGAGCCGGTCGTCGACCGCCACCGAGCACTGCAGCCCGGCGGCCGGGCGGTCGACCAGCACCACGGGCGTACCCCGGGCGATCAGCTCCTCCAGCCACGGGGTCTCCGTCTCGACTGGAGTGATCAGTATGCCCATCACCCGCTGCTGTTCGAGCTGGTCGAGGTGGCGGCGCTCGCGGCCGGGGTCGCCGGCGCTGTTGCAGAGCACCACCATCGTGTCGTGGTCATCGGCCAGTGACTCGGCGCCCTGGGCCACGTCCACGAAGAACGGGTTGGACACGTCGAGCACGACGAGTCCAACCGTGCGGCTGCGGCCCACCCGCAGGTGGCGCGCCACCTCATTGCGGACGAAGCCGAGCTTCTTGATCGCTTCGAAGACGCGTTCGCGTGTGGCGGGGGACACGATCTCCGGGCGGTTGAGCACATTGCTCACGGTGCCCACTGAGACGCGCGCCAGCTGCGCGACCTCCTTGATGTTCCTGGTCGCCATCGATCCTCACGAGGCCGTGCTGCTGTGAATTCGCTCATCATAGCGGGATTCAAGATTCTTTTGAATCGTCTCAAAACCTCAAAACGGTCACGAGGCCGATGTTGCGGCGGTGGACTTCATGCCGTCGAGCATCAGGTGCAGGTATTTCGCCGGGTCGGCCGCCACCGGACCGGGCAGCTTGTCCGGGTGACAGTTGACTGCTCCCCCGCCTCAAGGCAGGGGGATTCCTGGCTCACGCTGCCTGGCTGTCCGGCGGACGGTCGGGTCTTACGCGATCGGCACCAGCCGGGGTCAGACCAGCCCGGACGAGCATCACGCGGGCAGAGTTCTTGTCCCGGGGGGATTCGGCTCCGCACGCGGTGCAGGTGTAGGTGCGCTCACCCAGCGGCAGTGCGTGCTTGGCTCTCGCTCCGCACTCGGCGCAGTCCATCGTGGTGTGCGCGGGGTGTACCAAGCGGACGTCCCGCCCGTGCTTGCGGCCCATCTCGATCAGGGCCTTCTTGGTGGCGCCGATGGCGGCGTCGGCGGCCTTGCGGGCCATGGTCGACTTGGCCAGGAACTTCGGCTTGAAGTCCTCCACCGCCAGCGCGTCATGGTCACGCACCACGGCTTTGGCCCACTTGCGGCCGGTGTCCTGGCGCTGCCGGGCCACTTTCTTGTGCAGCTTCGCGGCCTGCCGTTTCGCTTGGCGATAGCCGGTGGAGGCGGCCTGGCCGCGCTTGGGCTTGCGGCGGGCCATCATCCGCTGGTAGCGGGCCAGCTTCGCGGCGGCCTTCTTGCCGTGTTCGGCGTGGGGGAGGTCGTGTGCGCTGCTGGTGGTGGTCGCGGTCTCCTTCACGCCCCAGTCGATGCCGATCATCCGGCCTGTTGCGGGCAGGGGCTCGAATCGGGTGGTGACGACGAAGGATGCGTACCAGTGGCCGAGACTGTCGCGGTACACCCGCACCGAGGTCGGCTCGGCGGGCAGGTCCCGCGACCACACCACGGTCGCCACGATCCCACCGGCCAGGTGCAGCCGCCCGTCCTGGAGCCGGAAGCCCCGCCGGGTGTAGTTCAGGGTCGGATCGGCCAGGTCCCTCTTCTTAAAGCGCGGCATCCCGGCCCGCTGCCGCACCGGCAGGCGTTCGGCGATGTCCTTCAACGCCTTGGCCCGGGATCTGCCGAAGTCCCGGATGGTCTGCTGCTGGGGGACGCTGGAGCCCTCGCGCAGCCACGGCGTGATCCGCCGAGCCTCGGTCAGCATCTTGTCGAGCTGGGCCGGGCCGCAGGTTCGCTTGTCTTCGGGGTTGGCCTTGTTGTGCAGGAAGGTCTGCTGGGATTTGGCGACACACTCGTTCCAGATCCACCGGCACCGGTCCCACTCGGCCAGCAGCGCCGCCCGGGCGGTGGACGACACGCGAAGCCGGTAACCGGACACTACCGGATCCTTCCCCGCCCTCTTCCAGTGTCGTCACGACACCATCTTACCACTACACTCGGTAGTGTGGATCACGAAGTGCGTATCACCCTCAGACTCCCCGCCGACCTGCACGCATGGCTCGTCGTGCAGGCCAAGACCGCCCGCCGGTCCCTCAACTCCGAGATCCTGCACCGCCTGGAGACCAGCCGCGGCGGGCCCGCCACCGACGACGAATCGCCCTGACGGCGATTCGTCTTTCCTGCCCTGCTCCGCAGGAGTCCCGATTCCTCCGCGGGCTGAAGGCCGAGGCATCCTCGGAGTTATCTGGTGAATGAGGTCCTCAACGCCGACGTCCGGCCGCATCGTGCCGTCCGCCTGGGCTCGCCGTACGAGAGCGTCGAGTTGCTCCATCCACCGCCCGCGTGACCACGCGAACACCGCCCGGTCCACGACCGCCTCCTCCGGCAACTCGGCGAGCGCGGTGGCCAGGGCGGCGCGGCGATCGGCCGCCCCGTCCGGTATGTGGACCTGCCCGTCCCGGAGATGGCCGCCCACCTGGAACGGCAGGGCATCCCGCAGCCGCATGCCGGCGACCTGGCCCGCGCTGATGGCCGAGATCGGCGACGGCCGCTGGGCGACGACCACGACGACAGTCAAGGACCTGACCGGCCGCCCGCCGCGCCCGTTGTCCGCCTACCTGGCCGACCACAAGGACGCCTTTTGACGCTGCCCTCGTGCGGGGCGAACTCGGCGTTCCACACGCCTCCTGCGCAGGTGGCGGCTGATACCCAAGGCCGGAGAGCCGGCGGCGGGCGGATCCACCACGCGGAAGGAGCCCTCAAGGCTCGGTGAAGACAGCGGTGTCGAGGTCGAACCCGATCGGGTTGGGGAGGTGCACAGTGGATCCCATGGCGACGCGGGTGATGGTCTGATACTCGCCTTCTTTGGCGTCGCTGAGCACGGTGACGGTGGGCGGTACGGCGATCGGGTCCACCAGAAGCATGGCGGGAACGCCGCCTGCGGCGTACATGGGAGGCTTCTTGACGCGATCGTCTTCGGCGCTGCTCGGCGAGATCACCTCGGCCACCATCAGCAGACCCGAGGACAGCAACTCCCGGTCGCCCCAGCGAGGGCAGTCAGGCGAGGCGACCACATAATCGGGCCCGACGGGGGTCTCCGGTCCATCGATGCAGACAATCACATTGCCCGCGAAGCCGTCCCAGCCGCGTTGAACGAGCAGAGGAAGCAACGCGCTGTGGATCAGCATCGCGATTCTCGCGTGCTCGGGGGTGCCGACGGGGCTCACGATCAATCTCCCATCGATGACTTCGGCGCGGAGACCGGGAAGAGGCGGCAGCGCGTCGAACAGTTCGCGGGCTGTGGCGGGTAGCCGTGCGGTGTCGGTCTCGGGGGTGAGCCGGCAGGGGCTCCTGCGTGATGCCATGACCATGTTGGGCTCCCTACGTGGTCGCACAATCACGGAGAGTATCCCACCGCCGGGAAGCTACACAGCCAAAGAACCAGCAAGTGCCCCGGAAGTCATCCCGGTGAGCCGACGCCTGGAGGATCCACCACGCGGACGCGTACCGCGCGGAAGGAGGCAGGCGTGTCGCGCAGCACGGCCAGTTTCGGGTCGGGCACGACCAGGAACGGCTCGGTCTCCAGCGCGAGCAGCGGGGCCAGGCGCCGGTCGTCGCGCAACGCGTCCACCGCCCTGCGGTCCCCGCCGAGCACCACCCCGTCCAGCTCCCCCAGGTAAGGCGACAGCACCCGCACCGCCGTCTCCACCGCGTCGTCGAACGCCTTGTCCGCCTGGTTGCGCCGCCGCCTGGCGAAGCGCTGCTGCGACCACCCGCCCGCCGCCGTCCGCCCCTGCACCAGCCGCGACCCCACCTTCGACGCCACCAGGCCGGAGCCCTGGAAGACGCCTGCCGCGTAGCCGCCGAGCCGCACCAGGAAGACCCCCACCCGCCGCTCGGCTTGGGCGTGCGTGACGAGCCTGGTGACGTGGGGCGGCCCCGGGATCATGGGCGGGAACGGCACGTGCAGCTCAGCCAGGGCCCCGTTGGCGGCGCTCAGCCGCACCACCCGGTCGTCGCCCGTCGCGGAGAAGGGGCCGTGGCGGTCGGCGAAACCGTCGATCCACGGGTGCACGCGCTCGGGCGGCACCATGACCCACCGGCCACCGCCCTTCGCCGGACGCGCACTCATGCACCGAAGGCTAGCGGACTCAAACCGAACGGCATTCCCCTACGGGCCAGTAGGGAACTGCAGGATAAATGTCGGTTAATTCTATTTCGTGGGGCTTCTGTGACTCCAGCTTCAGGCGGAATCATCTGGTTGTGTCGTCCTCCCTGCTCACCAGCCCCATGGTGGATCTCGATACCGGGGCGGTCATCGCGCACCCCGCTGTCGTCGACCAGGCGGGCACGCTCCGGGCGACCCCGCTGCCCATGATGCTGGAACTCCCCGTCCGGGTGGTCTTGTCGGGCGCGGGCGCGCTGGCGCCGCTGCACGAGGCGCTGCGCCGATCGGGCAGGCATCCGCGCGAGGCGATCCTCCTGCTCACTGGACCGTGCCACGAGCAGGACCGGCCGCTGCTGAAGGTCGGGCTCGACGGGCTGCGCAACATCGGCTACCTGCTCGGCTTCGCCGACGTGGGCTCCTATGGCGCGTCACTGGAGCAGGTCACGGACTCCTCGCCGTACCTGCTGGCCCTGGACCCCGACCTGGTGGCGCGCATCCCCGCCGACCACCGGGCGACCGCGGTGGCGCGGTCGGTGGTGACGCTGGCGCGCGGCATCGGCGCGCACGTGATGGCGCCGGGCGTCGAGCGCGAGGCGCAGGTGTCGGTGGTCCGCGGCCTGGGTGTGCGCCTCGCGCACGGCCCGCTGCTCGCGCCCGGTCCCGACGGCAAGGTACGGGTGCCACTCCCCGTCACCGATGCCACGCCGGACGCCATCCTGCTGGGCCCGCGCGTGCAGGAGCTGCTGATTCCCGCGGTGACGCTGCCGGCCGAGGCCAAGGCCGAAGACGCCGTGGAGGCGTTCGGGCACGAGCCGACGATCACCAGCGTGATCCTGGTGGACGAGTACCAGCGGCCCAAGGGCAGCCTCGACCGCAGCCGGTTCCTGCTGTCGTTCGCGGCCCGCTTCGGTCACGCCCTGCACGGGTCGAAGCCCGCGCAGCGGCTGGCCGACCCGCCGCGCACGGTCCCGCGGACGACGCCGGCCATCGCGGCCATGCAGGCGGCCGGCCGGGACGCAGGCCGCGTCTACGACGACCTGGTGGTGACCGACGAGATGAACCGTTGCCTGGGCATCGTGCGCGTCTCGGACCTGATCCGGCAGGTGGCCTCGATCAGGAACTGATAACGGGACGGGCGGCGGCGCCGCGCCCCGGGTAGACACCAGGCATGCTCCTGAACAGACGGGCCCTGCTCGGCACCGGGGTGCTGGCCGGGGTCTCCGCGTGCACATCCACGCCCGCTCCCGCGCCCGCCCAGAACACGCCGCGGGGGCGTGCCTTCGATCCGCAGGACTGGGCATCCGTCCGGGCGCAGTTCGCGCTGGACCCGGCGTACGGGCAGTTCGCGGCGTTCGTGCTGGCCCCGGCTCCGGCGCCGGTCCGCGAGACGATCAGGACGCACCGGGACGCCCTGGACGCCGACCCCGAGTACACCCCGCCCGGCGGCCAAGCCCCCGACCAGGCGGTACGTGATGCCGCGGCCCGCTACCTGGGCATACGCGCCGAGCCGCGCGACATCGCGCTGACCGACAGCACCACGATGGGCCTCGGCCTGCTCTACTCCGGCATCCGGCTGCGCCCGGGACAGGACGTGCTGACCACCGAGCACGACTTCCTCGCCACGCACGAGGGCCTGCGGCTCCTGGCCGAGCGCACGGGCGCGAAGGTCCGCAGGGTGCGGCTGTACGACGACCCGGCGGCCGCCTCGCAGGACCGCATGGTGTCGGCGATCAAGAGCGGGCTCGGCCCGCGCACGAGGGTGGTGGCCGTCACCTGGGTGCATTCGAGCACCGGCGTCCGCGTGCCGGTCCGCGCCATCGCCGACATGCTGGCCGAGATCAACAAGGGCCGCGACGAGCACGACCGGGCGCTGCTGTGCGTGGACGGGGTGCACGGGTTCGGCGCGATGGCCGACGGGGTGGCGGACCTGGGGTGCGACTTCCTGGCCAGCGGCACGCACAAGTGGTTGTTCGGCCCGCGCGGCACCGGCATCGTGTGGGGCCGGGCCTGGGACGCGGTCGCGCCGATCATCCCGAGTTTCAGCCAGGCCGCGTTCGACGCCTGGCAGGGCGGCGGGTCGCCGGGCGCGAGCACGGCCGAGCTGGTCACGCCGGGCGGGTTCAAGGCGTTCGAGCACCGGTGGGCGATGCCGCAGGCGTTCGCGTTCATGACGGCCATCGGCAAGGACCGCGTCCAGCGCCGCACCCAGGAGCTCGCCACCAGGCTCAAGGCCGGCCTGCGGGAGCTGCCGCACGTCAGGCTGGCCACGCCCGGGTCGCCGGAGCTGTCGGCCGGGCTGGTGTGCTGCTCGATCGATGGCATGCAACCGCTGGAGGCGGTGAATCGGCTGCACGCGCAGAGGGTGATCGCGAGCGTCACACCGTACAACGAGCCGCTGCTGCGCTTCGGCACGAGCATCGTGACCACGCCAGAGCAGGTGGATCAGGCCGTCAAGGCGGTGGCGGGGCTGAGATGAAGGGGCCGGGCGGCGGGACGTGCCTGCCGCCCAGCACCTGCGGAGGTCAGAGGCGGCAGGCGTAGATGTCGGTGACCAGGATGGCCCGGGCGCCGATGTCCCACAGCTGGTCCATGACCTGCTGGTGGCCCTTGCGCCGGACCATGGCGCGGACGGCGACCCACCCCTCGCGGTGCAGCGGCGAGACCGTCGGACCCTCCATGCCGGGTGTGAGCGCAATGGCCTCCTCGATCCGCTCGGCGCGGATGTCGTAATCCATCATCACGAAGTCGCGGGCGTGCACCACGCCCTGGAGGCGGCGGACGAGCTGGCCGGAGCCGGGCGTCTCCTGCCCGCCCTCCCGCTTGATCAGCACGGCCTCCGAGCGCATGATCGGGTCGCCGAACACTTCCAGGCCGACGTTGCGCAGCGTGGTGCCGGTCTCCACGACGTCGGCCACCGCGTCGGCCACCCCGAGCCTGATGGCGGTCTCGACGGCGCCGTCCAGCTTGATCACGCGGGCGTCCACGCCCTGGTCGGACAGGTATTTCTCGAGCAGGCCCGCGTAGGAGGTGGCGATGCGCCGGCCGTCGAGGTCTTGGACCGACGTCATCGTGCCGGCCGCGGCGGCCAGGCGGAAGGTGGAGCCGCCGAAGCCGAGCGGCATGATCTCCTCGACCGGGGCGCCGGAGTCGACCAGCATGTCGCGGCCGGTGATGCCGAGATCGAGCGTGCCCTCTCCGACGTAGACGGCGATGTCGCGGGGGCGCAGGAAGAACAGCTCACAGCCGTTGTCCTGGTCGACCACGACCAGCTCCTTGCTGTCCCTGCGCGACCGGTAGCCGGCCTCTTTGAGCATGTGCTGGGCGGCCTCGCTGAGCGCGCCCTTGTTGGGTACTGCCAGACGCAGCATGTCAGGTCCTCTGTTTCCTCTCGCTTCTCCAGGGTCGGCGGCGGGCGCTCGCGCGCCTTAGAGATGCTTGTAGACCTGGTCGAGACCGATGCCTTTGGCGATCATGAGCACCTGCACGTGGTAGAGGAGTTGCGAGATCTCCTCGGCGGTCCTGTCGTCTGACTCGTGCTCGGCAGCCATCCAGCTCTCGGCGGCCTCCTCGACGACCTTCTTGCCGATGGCATGGACGCCGGCGTCGAGCGCGGCCACGGTGCCCGAGCCCGCGGGCCGGGTCCGGGCCTTGTCTGACAGCTCGGCGAACAGCTCTTCGAAGGTCTTCATGATCTCTCTCGATGGTCGGCTGACGTGCTCATCAAGCCTAGTCTGCGGCAGTGGGTGCCGCCGCCCCGCGTCCGCCACGCGAGACGGCGCAGGTCAGCCGAGCGCCTTGCGCGCGCGTGCGATCCTCTCCATGGCCTGGACGGACTCGCCGCCCTCGTGCCCGTTGTACGGGTACACCTTGATCTCTTTCTCGCCGGCGTAGTGGTTGTAGGCGGCGAAGACCGTGGACGGCGGCGTGATCCCGTCCTGCAGCCCGACGGAGAAAAGCGCGGGCGTGGTGGCGCGGGCGGCGAAGTTGACTCCGTCGAAGTAGGACAGGGTCTCGAAGACCGGCTCGACCTGGTCCTTGAAAGCCCGGCAGTAGGCGGCGATCTCGGCGTACGGAGACTCGGCGGTGATCTCAGTGGCGTGCCGGATGTGCGACATGAACGGCACGTCGATGAAGGCGCAGGCCAGGTCGGGCGCCAGCGCCGAGGCGGCCAGGGCGATGGCGCCGCCCTGGCTGGCGCCGCCCACTGCGATCGCGCCCACCGCCGGGTGCGCTCTGGCGGCCTCGACCGCGCGCACGGCGTCGGTGTAGAGCCGCCGGTAGTAGTAGGCGTCCGGGTCGTGGATGCCGCTGGTCATGACGCCGGGCGTCTGCGGGCCGGTGCCGGGGAAGGGGTCGGCGGTGTCGCCGCGCCGCCATCCGCCGGCGCCCTGTCCCCTGCTGTCCATGGCGAACACCGCGTAGCCGACGCTGGGCCACAGCAGCCAGTCGATCGGCAGCCCGCGTCCGCCGCCGTACCCCTGATATTCGACGACGCACGGCACCGGGCCGTCGGCGTGGCGCGGCAGGAGTAACCAGGCCCTGATCGGGTGGCCGCCGAACCCGGCGAACGTCACGTCGTACACCTCGGCGACGGTCAGCTCGGACGAGCCAGACGTGAAGGCGGGGTGGAGGTCGTGGGCGCGGGTCTCGGCCAGCGTGCGTTCCCAGAAGGCGTCGAAGTCGGCGGGTTCGGTGCGTTCGGGGAGGTACTCGCGTAGTTGGGCGAGCGGCATGTCGACGAACAAGATCACTCCTCTGAGGCCGAAAGGGCGAATCGGACAGGAATTCTGTCATCATGTCGCTGATACGGTTCAGCGAAAGTTTCATGGAGAGGTGGACCGGGTGAAAAGGCCGACGATCGCCGACATCGCCAAGCAGGCCGGCGTGTCCAAGGGCGCCGTCTCCTATGCGCTCAACGGTCTGCCCGGCGTCTCCGAGGAGACCAGGGCGCGCATCCAGGCGATCGCGCAGGAGATCGGCTGGCGGCCGAACGTGGCCGCGCGCTCGCTCAGCGGCGCCCGGGCCGACGCCATCGGCCTGGTGCTCTGCCGTCCCGCCCGGTTCCTCGGCGTGGAGCCGTTCTTCATGGAGCTGATCAGCGGCATCGAGGGTGAGCTTGCGGCCAGCTCGTGCGCGCTGATGCTCCAGGTGGTGCCCGACCACGAGACCGAGATCGCGGTCTACCGGCGCTGGTGGGGTGAGGGCAGGGTGGACGGGGCGATCCTGGTGGACCTGCACGTGGACGATCCCCGGATCCCGGTGGTCGAGCAGCTCGGCATGCCCGCGGTCGTGACCGGGCACCCGTCGGGCACCGGCTCGCTGCCCGCGGTGTGGTCGGACGAGGTGGTCGTGTTGCGCGAGGTGATCGAGTATCTCGCGGCGCTCGGCCACCGGCGCATCGCCAGGGTGGCCGGGTTGCCGGCGCTGCTCCACACCAGGATCAGGGACGAGGCGTTCGCGGAGATCTGCGAGGAGTCGGGGGTGTCCGAGCATCCGGTCGTCCACACCGACTACACCGGCGAACAGGGCGCCAGGGCGACCAGACGGCTGCTCAGCTCCCGCTCCAGGCCCTCTGCGATCGTCTACGACAACGACATCATGGCGGTGGCGGGGCTGTCGGTCGCCCAAGAGATGCGCCTGGACGTCCCGGGCGAGTTGTCGATCGTGGCCTGGGACGACTCGCCGCTCTCCCAGGTGGTGCGGCCGTCGCTGACCGCGGTGACCCGGGACATCCCCGCCGGCGGCGCGCACGCCGCGCAGACCCTGCTCAGGCTGATCGAAAGCGGGGAGACGGGGAGCCTGGAGGGGCCGCCGGCGAGCCTGCTGCCCCGGGGCAGCACCGCCCCCGCGCGGATGTGACCGAACCGTTTCATGGGCCGCTTCCCTACAGGTCATGGCCGTGTGGAGCGGAAACCTCCTGACAACGTTGTCGACGGCCTATTGTAACTTATCCGTTTAAGTGGTGAGATCCCTACACATATGAATTTGGGCGCCGGTCGTGGGATGCCCCTCGCACATCCGCACGCCTCCCGAAGGCGCCCATCCGACCGATAGATCGGATGGCCCATGCGACGAACAATGGCGGCTTGCAGCACGGTCCTGTTGGCGGTTCTGAGCGCGGCCTGCGCCACCAGCGGCCAGACGCAGACCCAGCAGGCGGACCAGAACACCAACGCCCCCGTGACCCTGTCCTTCTGGTCCACGGGCGGTGACGACGAGACGGCGACCTTCCAGAAGGCCGCCGACCTCTACAAGCAGAAGCACCCGAACGTGACGGTCAAGGTGCAGACCCTTTCGTGGTCCGACGCGTACGCCAAGCTGCTGGCGGCGGCCACCAGCCGCAGCGGACCCGACATCATCTCCGGCGGCATGACCTGGACCATCCAGTTCGGCGTCAAGGGCGCCATGGTGGACCTGCGCAAGCACGGCCTCGACTCGCTCAAGGCCCAGGCGCTGCCCGCCCAGTGGGAGTCGGCCATCTCCCCTGACGGCTCGGTGTTCGGCGTGCCGCTGGACATGTCGACCCTCGCCCTCTACTACCGCAGCGATCTGCTGGAGCAGGCCAAGGTCGAGCCGCCCAAGACCTGGGAGGAGCTGACCGCGGCCATCGGCAAGCTCAAGGCGGCCGGGATCAAGAAGCCCTACAGCCAGGACTGGGGCAACCTCGACTGGATCGGCTACTTCAACTACCTCTACCAGGCGGGCGGCTCGTTCTACACCGCCGACTGCAAGCCCTCGCTCAACACCCCGCAGGCGGAGCAGGCGCTGAAGTACTGGGTGGACCTCTACCGCGAGCACGGCGCGCCCACCGCCACCGTGGAGGGCGCCGACGCGCTGGACACCGGGACCGCGATGGTGGTGGCGGGCAACTGGATCGCCAAGGGGATCGACATCAACAAGCCCAAGCTGAAGGGCAAGTGGGCGATGACCACGATTCCCGCGGGCCCCGCCGGGCCGACCACGTTCATCGGTGGCCGGGCCATCGGCGTGACCTCCTTCAGCAAGTACGTCCAGACGAGCACGGACTTCGTCAAGTTCATGTACAGCGACGAGGCCATCACCGCGATCGCGGACGAGGCGAGGAAGCGGAACATCTCCTACATCCCGCCGCGTCCCGACAAGATCGTGAACGGCTCGGTGTTCGCTCCTGAGCAGGCCCAGGTGTTCGAGGCCGCGATCAAGGCCGGCAAGGCCGCGCCGGGCTGCCCCGGCTGGGACGAGAGCGCGCCGGACGTGACCAAGCAGCTCCAGTCGGCGATCCTCGGCAAGGCGGACGTCAAGACCGCATTGACGGAAGCCGCCAAGGTCATGGAACGCAACGCCGGATAGCCGCTCCCGCCGGGACCGGCCTCGCCCGGTCCCGGCCCTTGATCCAGGAGTCTGACATGGCCTCCCCCATCCCCCTGCGCGGCAGGCTGCGCCGCTACGGCACGTCGTATGCGATGCTGCTGCCGTTCCTCGCCCTGTTCGCGGGGTTCCTGCTCTGGCCGCTGGCCAACTCGCTCTACCTGAGCTTCACCAAGTTCGACGGGGTCAATCCCGCGGTGTTCAACGGTGTGGACAACTTCGTGCAGCTGGCGTCGGACACCAGGTTCCGCCACGCGCTGGGCAACACGGCCCTGTACGTGGTGGGGTCGGTCGTGTTCGGCACGCTGCTGTCTCTGGGCTTGGCGCTGGCCTTCAACGGCAGTAGCTGGCCGCACCGGATCATGCGCACCCTGTTCTTCCTGCCCTCGGTGACCTCCTCCATCGCGCTCATGCTGATGTGGAAGTGGGTTCTCTACCCCAGCGACGTCGGCCTGGCCAACACGATCGTGGACTGGTTGGGCGGCCAGGCCGTCGCCTGGCTGGCCACACCGGGCCTGACGATCCCGATCCTGGTGCTGATGTCGGTGTGGGGCGGCATGGGCTACGGCATGGTGCTGTACGTGGCCGGGCTCGGCTCGATCCCCGAGGAGTACTACGAGGCCGCCAAGATCGACGGCGCGTCCGCCTGGCGGCAGTTCCGCCACATCACGCTGCCGCTGCTGCGCCCCGTCACCACGTATGTGGTGGTGACCGGCCTGATCGGCGCCTTCCAGGTGTTCGAGGCCGTCTACATCGTCTTCAGCCAGGGCGCCAACACCATCGGCGGCGTGCTCGACTCGGGCCTGATGATCGTCCCCTACCTCTACGACCAGGGATTCACCCACTTCAGGCTGGGCTACGCCTCCGCGATCGCGTGGGTGCTCTTCCTGATCATCTTCGTGCTCAGCCTCATCAACCTGCGCGTGGGCCGCGCCATGAAGGAGCTGTGATGGCCGTCGCTCCGATGGACAGGATCGCCCCGGTCCAGCAGTCCCCGCACAGGACGGAGACCGGCGGCGGCCGGCGCGCCCGGATCAACGGGCATTTGCTGCGCCTGCCGTTCTACCTGCTGGCACTGACGATGATCGCGCCGTTCTACTGGCTGCTCATCACGGTGTTCAAACCACCGAGGGAGCTGGCCAGGACGCCGCCGTCGTTCGTGCCGGAGTCCCCCACGTTCGCCAACTTCTACGACCCGGAGTGGAGCGCCCAAGCGATCAATCCCGGCCACCTGCAGGGCATCTTCCAGCGTTACCAGGTGGACTTCGGGTTCTGGCGGTTCATGTTCAACAGCGTTTTGATAACGACCAGCATCACCGTCGGGTCGCTGCTGATCTGCTCGCTGGCCGCGTACGTGATCGCCAAGCACGACATCAAGGGACGCAGGACCATCTTCCTGTTGATCATCGCCTCGATGATGGTGCCCTGGCAGACCACGCTGATCCCGAACTACGTGATCATGCGGAACCTGGGCTGGCTGGACAGCTACCCGGCCTACATCGTCCCGGCGCTGGCCAAGGCGTTCGTGCTGTTCTTCCTGGTGCAGTTCCTGCAGTCGATACCGAACGAGCTGATCCAGGCGGCCAGGGTGGACGGCGCCGGGGAGTGGCGGATCTGGTGGAGGATCGTGCTGCCGCTGCTGCGGCCGGCGCTCGCCGCGATGTCGATCTTCATCGTGCTGGCGGAGTGGAACAACTTCCTCTGGCCGCTCATCATCGTGCAGAGCGACGAGATGGCGAACATCCCCGTCGCGCTGGCCAGGCTCAACTCCTACTTCGGGGGGCCCGACCACCAAGGCGCGATCATGGCGGGCGGGCTGCTCGCGTCGGTTCCGACGATCGTCTTCTTCCTGATCTTCCAGAAGTACTTCACCAAAGGCATCGCGCTCAGCGGAATCAAGGGCTGACCTGGTGCGCCTGGAGGAGCTCCAGGAGGTCCCTGTCCACCAGGAACCCGTCGAGCTTCTCGAAGCGCGCACCGGGCCGCCGGTGCCCGATCACCCCGAACGATCCCTCGAACTGCCACAGCGCGTACCCCCAGCCGAAGGAGGCGAACACGCCGAGCACGTCGGCCAGCCAGCGCAGCGCGACGTCGTTCGGCGTGTACTCGTAGCAGCCGAACTCGCCCACGTGGACGGGCACGCCCTGGTCCGCCACCGCCCGCCACGGGGCGTAGAAGTCGCGCAGCCCGGCCCGGTCCCAGTGTCGTCCTTCGTAGTCGCACGGGTAGCCGGGCTCGGCAAGTTCCTGTGAGCCCGGCCACCACTCGGCCCGGTAGTGGCTGACGCTCATCGGCTGGTAGCCGCGGGTGCTGTGGATCACGCCGAGGTCGGCCAGCTCGGGCATGGCCAGGTGGCCGCCGCCCAGACCGTCGATCACGATCGGCCGGTCCGGGTCGGCCTGTCTGATCGCGGCGACGACGCGGCGGATCACCGTCTCGTGGGCGGCCCGGGTGAACCCCCGCTCCCCCACGGAGGGCGGCTCGTTGACGAGGTCGAAGGAGAGCTCCTCGGCGGGGACGCCCTGGTAGCGGCGGGCGAAGCCGGTCCAGATGGCGCTGAAGCCGTCCTGCGCCTCCTGGTCGGCCCAAAGGTTGTGGTGCTCGCTCTCCCACCCGGTGATCACGTAGCCGGGGGCGCGGTGCAGGTTGAGCGAGAAGTGCAGGCCGCGTTCGCGGCATGCGGCGAGATAGGCGTCCAGCACCTCCAGCACCCGCTCGTCCGGATGCGCGTAGTCCAGGCCGTTGGTCCAGAACCGGTAGTCGCACGGCACGCGGACGAAGTCGAAGCCCCAGGAGGCGATCGCGTCCAGCACCCGCTCGTCCACCGGCGCCGGCTGCGCGCCCGGTTCCTTCCAGAACATCCACTGCAGGTTGAACCCGTAACGTCTCATCTCGCCACCACCTCGTTGACGCAGCGCAACACCGGCGTACGGACCAGGGCCCGCTCGTCGAGGCCGGCCGTACGGATCAGGAACTCGGCGCGCTCGCCCGGCAGCAGCGTGACAAGCTGGTCGTCGACCTGCGCGTCCGGGTCCAGCCGGTCGGGGAAGACGGCCAGGTCGCGCAGGAGCGTGCGGGCGGTGACCGTCAGCCGGAGCCCGTCCGGCACCGGCTCGGCGGCCGTGTCGTAGCGCGGCTCGGGCAGCCGCAGGTCCCGGTCGGGCACAAAGAACCACAGCGCCCGCCCCACCGTCGGCCCGCCCGCCATCGCCGCGTCGTCGTGTCCGCCCAGCGACACCGCCGGATCACCAGGCGCGGCCGCTGACACCGCACCGCCGGGCTCGGCCGGCAGGCCACTGACCGTCGCCGCCGCATCGCCGGGCCTGCCGGTCGCCGCCGCCTCGCGCGGCCCGTCGGCCGTCGCCGCCGCCTCGCGCGGCCCGTCGGCCCACACCGCCGCCTCACCTGGCCCACCTGCCGTCGCTGCCGACTCTGCGGACGCGGCCGGGCGGCCCAGGCCGTTCTCCACGGCGGCATGCTCGGCCATCGCAGTGGCGGCTCCGGACCCGATGATCGCGATGGCGAGCAGTTCGGCCGCCGGGTCGCCCGGCTCGGCGACGGACGGGGTCAGCGGCAGGGTGACGGCCGTACGCGGCGGCACGTCCAACGCGAGGTCCTGGGCTGCGAGCGCGGCGCCGTCGAAGCCGCGCCGTACGGCCCGCGCCGACGCTCGCCACGGCCGGTCGGTGTCGTTGACGGCGACCAGCGCCAGGCCACCGTCCTGCGGCTGCACGGTCAGCAGCCGGTCGGCGTAGGCCCTGCGCAGCGCGTGGAACAGCGGCTTCTTCCTGCCATCCCCGTCCACGGCCGACCATGAGGTGACCGGCCAGCAGTCGTTGAGCTGCCACACGACGCTGCCGGCGCAGTGCGGCCACAGGGCCCTGAAGTGCTCCACCCCGAGCTGGATGGCGCGCGCCTGGTTCACCTGGGTGAGGTAGTGCCAGTCGTCGAAGGTCCCGGGCACAGGGAAGTGCGGCTCGAGCCCGGCGGCCAGTTTGAGGTTGCCGTCGATCGCCTTCTGGTGGTGCAGCAGGCCAGGCGAATCGGGCAGCAGCGGCTCGTCGCTGATCGCCCTGCGGATGGTGGCGTAGGCGGCGGGGCCCTGGAAGCCGAACTCGGCCGCCATGCGGGGCCGGTAGTCGCGGTAGACGGTGTAGTCGCGCTGGTTCCACACGTCCCAGATGTGCATGGTGCCGTGGGCCGGGTCGTTGGGCGGCAGGTCCATGGAGCCCGAGTACGGGCTGCCGGGCCAGTAGGGGCGGGTGGGGTCGAGCTCGGCCACGACGCGCGGCAGCGTCTACAAGTAGAAGCCGCCTCCCCAGCTGCGTCCCTGGAGCGACTCCTGCCAGCCCCAGTCGGCGTAGCCCTCGATGTTCTCGTTGTTGCCGCACCACAGGGCCAGGCTCGGGTGCCGGCTCAGCCTGGCGACCTGCTCGCGGGCCTCCGCTTCCACCTCGGCCCCGATCGGGTCCTCCTCGGGGTAGGCGGCGCAGGCGAACGGGAAGTCCTGCCAGACCAGCAGCCCGAGCCGGTCGCACAGGTCGTAGAAGTCCTCGCTCTCGTACAGGCCGCCGCCCCACACCCGGATCAGGTTGACGCCCGCCTCGCACGCCTGGGCGAGCCTGGCGGCGTAGCGGTCGTGGGTCACCCTGGTGGGGAAGCAGTCGTCGGGGATCCAGTTGACTCCTCTGACGAACACGTCGACGCCGTTGACGGCCAGCGTGAACGCGCCGCCCTCGGTGCGCAGCCGCACCTCGCGGAGCCCGATCTCCCGGTGCCAGACGTCCTCGCCGGCCGTCACTTCGAGGTCGTAGAGCGCCTGCTCGCCGTACCCTCTCGGCCACCACAGCTCCGGCTCCGGCACCTCCAGCGTGATCACGGCCTCGCTCCGGCCCTCGGGGATCACGGTACGTCCGGACACGCCCTTGATCGTCGCCGTCACCTCGACGGGTCCGGACTTCTCCACCTGGACGTGGACGTCCACCCTGGCCGCCCCGTCTCCGAGGGTGACCAGCGGCCGCACTTCGGCGATCCTGGCCCCGCTCCAGGCGTGCAGCCCGATGGGCCGCCAGATGCCCGACGTGACCAGTGTCGGCCCCCAGTCCCAGCCGAAGTTGCAGGCCATCTTCCTGATGAACTGGTACGGCTCGGCGTACGAGCCGGGCCGCTCCCCCAGCTCGTCGCGGAGCCTGTCGGTGTATTCGTACGGCGAGCCGAACGTGACTCTTAACCGGTTCTGTCCCTCACACAGCAGATCCCGGACGTCGAAACGGTACGACCGGTGCATGTTGGCCGTCTCGCCCACCCGGCTGCCGTTCAGCTCGATCAGCGCCACCGTGTCGAGCCCCTCGCAGACCAGGTCGGTCCGCTCGTGCCCGGTCGGCGACCAGTCGAAGACGGTCTCGTACCGCCAGGCGGTGCGGCCGATCCAGGTGAGTCCGTCCTCGTTGTCGTCCAGGTAGGGGTCCGGGATGAGACCGGCGGCGAGCAGGTCGGTATGCACACATCCGGGCACCGTGGCAGGCACAGGCGCGGGCGCGTCCACCTCGCCGTCTACCGCCTGGACGGTCCATGACTCATGCAAGGCGCGCTGAAAGCCCATGAAAAACTCTCCGGACGTCGATTGAGGCAATAGGCAAGATATCAGCCCATATTCCCCTATTTACAGCGCCCGGCACCCACATTGCTGAACCGATTCATATCGTCTCAGCCCGTAAACGCGACTGCCCGCCGCACCTCGCGATGAACGAGGTACGGCGGGCAGGTGATGCTCAGTGACGGCGCCGCAGCGGAGCGGGCCGGACCGGGTCAGCGCTCGAAGCGGCGGCCACCCTGGTTGCGGCGGAATCCGCCGTTGCCCCGGTCGTCGCCACGGCCACCGCCGGAACGGTAACCGTCACCCGACGGCGCGGAACGGTAACCGTCACCCGACGGCGCGGAACGGTAACCGTCACCCGACGGCGCGGAACGGTAACCGTCACCCGACGGCGCGGAACGGTAACCGTCGCCCGACGGCCGGTAGCCGTCGCCGGAGCGCGGAGTGCGGTCGTCCGAACGGTGGTCCGCCGAGAACGGGCGGCTACGGTCGGAGCCGTAGCGGCCGCCGCGGTCGTCGGAGCGGAATCCGCCACCCCGCTGGCCACGGTCGTCCTGCCGGAACGGGCGGTCGTCGGAGCGGTAGCCGCCGCCCGGCCTGCCGTCTCGGCGGCGGTCGTCGCCGAACGTCCGCGGCTCCTGCGTGCGCCCGACCGGCCGCTCACCATCGGTGTGCCGCCGCCCGCCGCCGAACGGCCGGTCACCGTCCTCGTGCCTGCGCGGACGCCGGTCCTCACCGGGCCCGAACGAGCGGTCGCCGTCCCCGTGGCTGCGCGGGCGGCGATCGCCGTCGAAGTCACGACGGCCGCCACGACGGCCACGACGCTCCGAACCCCCATGGCCGCCCTCGCGGCGGGGCCGCAGCGGCTTGCGGACGTCCGGCTCCCAGACCGGGATGGACTCGCCGCTGGGCGTGCGGGCGCCCGTCACCTCGGCGACCCGCGGGTGACCGGGGGTGGCCTTCAGGCGGAACGGGTGGATCCCGGCGCGCCGGGTGAGCGCGTCGGTGGAGCGGCGCTCGTTGGGCAGCACCAGCGTGACGACGGTGCCCTTCTCGCCGGCGCGTGCCGTGCGGCCGCCCCGGTGCAGGTAGCTCTTGTGGTCCTGCGGCGGGTCAACGTGCAGCACCAGGCTGATGTTGTCCACGTGGATGCCGCGGGCCGCGACGTCGGTGCAGACCAGCACGTTGACGGAGCCCTCGCGGAACTCGGCGAGGATGCGGGTGCGCTGGTTCTGGCGCTTGCCGCCGTGCAGGCCGCCCGACTTGACGCCGACCCGGGCCAGCTGCTTGCACAGCCGGTCCACGCCGTGCTGGGTCTTGACGAAGATGATGGTGCGGCCCTCGCGATTGGCGATCTCGGCGATGACGTCGAACTTGTCGTCGCGCGTGACCTGCATCACGTGGTGCTCCATGGTGTCGACCGGCGAGGTCGCGGGCGCCACGGAGTGGGTGATCGGGTTGGTGAGGAAGCGCTTCACCAGCTTGTCGACGTCACCGTCGAGCGTGGCGGAGAACAGCAGCCGCTGGCCGTCGGTCGGCGTCTGCGCGAGCAGGTCGGTCACGACGGGGAAGAAGCCGAGGTCGCACATGTGGTCGGCCTCGTCGAGCACGCTCACCTGGACGTCGGACAGCGAGCACTCGCCCTGCCGGATCAGGTCGCCGAGGCGGCCGGGGGTGGCGATGACGATGTCGACGCCGCGCCGCAGCGCCTCGATCTGCTTGCCCATGGACATTCCGCCGACGACGACCTTCATGCGCAGCCCGAGGCCGCGGCCGAGGGGCTCGAGGGCGTCGTGGACCTGGAGCGCGAGCTCACGGGTCGGCACGAGGATCATGGCGCGGGGCCGGCCGGGCGCAGGCTTCACGCCGGCGAGGCGGGCCATGGTGGGCAGCCCGAAGGCGAGGGTCTTGCCGGAGCCGGTCTGGCCGCGCCCGAGCACGTCATGGCCGGCGAGAACGTCGGGGATCGTCGCGCTCTGGATGGGGAACGGGCTGTCGATACCCTGCCTGGCCAGTCCGGTGATGAGCGGCTTGGGCAGGCCCAGCAGCTCGAACTCGGAGGGGCCCGGCTGCGAGGCGGTCTCGACCGTGAGGTCGGAGCCGGTCTCGTCGAACGAGGGCATGACAGCGTCAAGCATGGTCACGAAAGTCGTGCCTTTCAGTCGAAGTGGCACGTCACTTCTGCGAAAGGACGAGCCAGGATGTGCGGCTCAAGCCGCACAGGGGTTCAGGGCGACCCGCCATCGGGGCGGATCAAATCCACGAGGGGGATACACCGGGCACCGGCCGCAGGCGGCGCGAGACGCGCAATGAGACGTCGGGGGTGCATCTGTGCCAACGCCGGGATGTTATCGGATATTTCCCGGATGGGCCCGGACCTTCCGAAACCCTCTATGGCACGCTGAAACGGCTGACACTTGACGCCAGCCGTAACAGCAGAAAAAGATCAGACGTTGAATCCTAGCATACGGAGCTGCTCGCGGCCCTCATCGGTGATCTTGTCCGGGCCCCACGGCGGCAGCCAGACCCAGTTGATCTTCACGTCGGACACCATGCCGTCGAGCGCGGAGTGGGCCTGGTCCTCGATGACGTCGGTCAGCGGGCAGGCCGCGCTGGTCAGCGTCATGTCGATGGTGGCCACCGGCCGCTGGCCGTCGGCGGGGTCGAGGTTGAGCCCGTAGATCAGGCCCAGGTCGACGACGTTGATGCCGAGCTCGGGGTCGACGACGTCCTTGAGCGCCTCCATGACCTCCTCGACGCTGGTCTCACCGTCGAAGTCAGTCGGCGTCTCCACTGGCTTACTCACTGGGCTGCACTCCTCACCACTGCGTCCTTGTAGGCCATCCAAGAAAGCAACGCGCATTTGACACGCGCCGGGAACTTGGCCACGCCCGAGAACGCGACCGCGTCACCGAGCACGTCCTCGTCGGCCTCCACCTGTCCCCTGCCCTGCATGAGCCGGGTGAACTCGTCGACCACCGAGAGCGATTCCTCGACCGTCGAGCCGGTGGCCAGCTCATGCAGCACGGAGGCGGCGGCCTGGCTGATCGAACAGCCCTGTCCGTCATAGGAGACGTCGAGGATCTTGCCGGCGTCGCCCACCTTGACCCTGAGCGTGATCTCATCGCCGCACGTGGGGTTCACGTGGTGAACCTCGGCGTCGTACGGCTCGCGCAACCCCCGCCCCTGCGGGTGCTTGTAGTGCTCCAGGATCAGCTCCTGGTACATCGACTCGCCGATCATGGCTATGCGAACACCTTCTGAACGTGATGCAGGCCGCGCACCAGGGCGTCGATCTCGCCCGTGGTGTTGTACAGGTAGAACGACGCCCGCGTGGTCGCCGGTATTCCGAAGCGCAGGTGCAACGGACGCGCGCAGTGGTGCCCGACGCGTACGGCGACGCCGAACTGGTCGTCCAGGATCTGCCCGACATCGTGCGGGTGTATGCCCTCCAGCGTGAACGACACCGTGCCGCCGCGCTGCTCCAGCGTCTCGGGGCCGATGATCCGCAGAGTGGACACGTCCCGCAGAGCGTCCAGCGCGTAGGCCGTCAGCTCGCGCTCGTGCGCCTCGATGGCGTCCATGCCGATCCCGGTGAGGTAGTCCACGGCCGCGCCGAGCCCGATGGCCTCGACGATCGGCGGCGTGCCCGCCTCGAACTTGTGCGGCACCGGCGCGTACGTCGAGTGGTCCATCCAGACCGCCTCGATCATCTCGCCGCCGCCCAGGAACGGGGGCATGGCCTCCAGCAGCTCGCCCCGCCCCCAGAGCACGCCGATGCCGGACGGGCCGACCATCTTGTGCCCGGTGAAGGCCACGAAGTCGGCGCCCAGCTCGGCCACGTTCACCGGGTGGTGCGGCACAGACTGGGAGGCGTCCAGCATGATGAGCGCCCCGACCGCGTGCGCCCGCCTGGCCACCTCGGCGACCGGGTTGACGGTGCCGAGCACGTTGGACTGGTGGGCAACCGAGACGATCTTCGTCCGCTCGGTGATCACGTCGGCCGACAGGTCCAGCCTGCCGTCGTCGGTGACGCCGAACCACTTCAGCGTCGCACCAGTGCGCTGCGAGAGCAGCTGCCACGGCACGATGTTGGAGTGGTGCTCCATCTCGGAGATGACGATCTCGTCGCCGGGCCCGAGGGTGAAGCGCGGGTCGGTGTTGATCGGGTTGCCGAAGGCGTAGGCGACCAGGTTGAGCGCCTCGGAGGCGTTCTTGGTGAAGATCACCTCGTCGCGCGACGGCGCGCCGACGAAGCCCGCGATCTTGTCGCGGGCGCCTTCGTACGCCTCGGTCGACTCGGCCCCGAGGACGTGCATGGCCCGCCCGACGTTGCTGTAGTGCAGCGCCAGGTGCTCCCGCATGGTCTCGATGACCTGCTCGGGCTTCTGCGAGGAGTTGCCCGAGTCGAGGTAGACGAGCGGGCGCCCGTCGGGCAGCTCGCGGGAGAAGACCGGGAAGTCCTTCCTGATCTTCTCCACATCGAAGCCGACAATAGTCATGCAGATGCCTTCGTGTACTGCTCGTAGCCCTCGGCCTCGAGCTTCTCGGCCAGTTCGGGCCCGCCTTCCTCGACGATGCGGCCGCCGGCGAAGACGTGCACGAAGTCCGGCTTCACGTAGCGCAGGATGCGGGTGTAGTGCGTGATCAGCAGCACGCCGGTCTCGCCGCTCGCGCGGAAGCGGTTGATGCCCTCCGACACTACGCGCAGCGCGTCCACGTCGAGGCCGGAGTCGGTCTCGTCGAGGACGGCGATCTTCGGCTTGAGCAGCTCCATCTGGAGGATCTCGTGGCGCTTCTTCTCGCCGCCGGAGAAACCCTCGTTGAGGTTGCGCTGGGCGAAGGCGGGGTCGATGGACAGCGCGTCCATGCCGCCCTTGAGGTCCTTGGCGAACTCGCGCAGCTTGGGCGCCTCGCCGCGGACGGCGGTGACGGCCGAGCGCAGGAAGTTGGACACCGACACACCGGGGACCTCGACCGGATACTGCATGGCGAGGAACAGGCCCGCGCGGGCCCGCTCGTCGACCGACAGCTCCAGCAGGTCCACGCCGTCGAGCAGCACCTGGCCGCCGGTGATCGTGTACTTGGGGTGGCCGGCGATGGCGTAGGCGAGCGTCGACTTGCCCGAGCCGTTGGGGCCCATGATGGCGTGGGTCTGCCCGGCCTTCACGGTCAGGTTGACGCCGCGCAGGATTTCCTTGTCCTCGACGGCGACATGGAGGTCGCGAATCTCAAGGGTGGACATGGTGGTTATGACTCCTTCGAGAGCGAGACGAGGACGTCATCGCCGTCGATCTTGACTGTGTAGACGTTCACGGGTTTGGTGGCGGGCGGACCTGTGGGCTTGCCGGTGCGGACGTCGAAGCACGAGCCGTGCAGCCAGCACTCCAGCGTGCCGTCGTAGACCTCGCCCTCGCTGAGCTTCACCTCGGCGTGGGAGCAGACGTCATGCAGGGCGAAGATCTCCTCACCCTTGCGGACGAGCGCGACCGGGGTCTCGCCGACCTCGACTCCGAGGACCCCCTGGTCAGGGATGTCCTCGACCTTGCAAACCTTCTCGTAGCTCATCGTGCGAGCTCCGCCTCCACCGCGGTGAGCACGCGCTCGCGGATCTCCTCGACCTCGATCTTCTCGATGAGCTGGCCGAGGAAGCCCCTGACGACCAGGCGGCGGGCCTCGTCGTAGGGGATGCCGCGGGCCTGGAGGTAGAAGATGTGCTCGTCGTCGAGGCGGCCGGAGGCGGAGGCGTGCCCCGCGCCGGCGACCTCACCGGTGAGGATCTCCAGGTTGGGCACCGAGTCGGCGCGGGCGCCGTCGGTGAGGATGAGGTTGCGGTTGAGCTCGTAGGTGTCGGTGCCCTCGGCCTCGACCCTGATGATCACGTCGCCGATCCAGACGGCGTGCGCGTCCTCGCCCTGCAGGGCGCCGCGGTAGTCGACGTTGCTCTTGCAGCTGGGCTGCGAGTGGTCGACCAGCAGGCGGTGCTCCAGGTGCTGTCCGGCGTCCGCGAAGTAGACGCCCGCCATGTCGGCGTCGCCGCCGGGGGCGGTGTAGGACACGCTGGGCGACAGGCGTACGAGGTCGCCGCCCAGCGTCACCGCGAAGCTGCGGAACGTCGCGTCCTTGGCCAGCTGGGCGTGGTGGTGCGAGACGTGGACCGCGTCGTCGTCCCAGTCCTGCAGGCTGACGACCCTGAGCGAGGCGCCGTCGCCGACGGCGAACTCGATGTTGTCGGCGTAGACCGCGCTGCCCTTGTGATCGAGCACGACCACGGCCTCGGCCATCGGCTCCACCTTGACCACGATGTGGCCGAAGGCCGCGCCGTCGCCGGAGCCGGTCAGCGTCAGGACGGTCGGCTTGGACGCGACGGCCTCGCGCGGCACCGTGATCACGGTGGCCTTCTCGAAGCTGTGCCACGCCTGCGCGCTCACCCGGTCGGTCGGCGCGAACGCCTTGCCGAGCCGGGCGTCGTCGCGGCCCACGGTCTCCACGGTGACCTCGGGAGCCGCGTCGACGTCCAGGCGCACGTGGCCCACGGGCTCGGCCTTACCGCTGTGCAGGCCCTTCAGGCGCGAGAGCGGCGTGAAGCGCCACGACTCCTCGCGCCCGGTCGGGACCTCGAAGTCGCCGAGGTCGAACGACGCCTTCTCGTGCAGGGTCGACAAGGGCTTCTCGTTCAGGCCCATCAGCCGACGGCTCCTTCCATCTGCAGCTCGATCAGCCGGTTGAGCTCGAGCGCGTATTCCATGGGCAGCTCACGCGCGATCGGCTCCACGAAGCCGCGCACGATCATCGCCATCGCCTCGTCCTCGTCGAGCCCGCGGCTCATGAGGTAGAACAGCTGGTCCTCGCTGACCTTGGAGACCGTGGCCTCGTGGCCCATCGAGACGTCGTCCTCGCGGACGTCGACGTAGGGGTAGGTGTCGGAGCGGCTGATCTGGTCGACCAGCAGCGCGTCGCACTTGACGGTGCTGGCGCTGCCGTGCGCGCCCTCCTCGATCTGCACGAGACCGCGGTAGGAGGTGCGGCCGCCGCCACGCGCCACCGACTTGGAGATCACGCTGGAGCTCGTGTGGGGCGCCAGGTGCACCATCTTCGAGCCGGCGTCCTGGTGCTGGCCCTCACCCGCGAACGCGACGCTCAGCGTCTCGCCCTTGGCGTGCTCGCCCATGAGGTAGACGGCCGGGTATTTCATCGTGACCTTGGAGCCGATGTTGCCGTCGATCCACTCCATGGTCGCGCCCTCGTAGGCGACGGCGCGCTTGGTGACCAGGTTGTAGACGTTGTTCGACCAGTTTTGGATGGTCGTGTAACGGCAGCGGGCGTTCTTCTTCACGATGATCTCGACGACGGCGCTGTGCAGCGAGTCGGAGGAGTAGATCGGCGCGGTGCAGCCCTCGACGTAGTGGACGTAGGAGCCCTCGTCCACGATGATCAGAGTCCGCTCGAACTGGCCCATGTTCTCGGTGTTGATCCGGAAGTAGGCCTGCAGCGGGATCTCGACCTCGACGTTCGGCGGCACGTAGATGAACGAGCCACCGGACCACACGGAGGTGTTGAGCGCGGCGAACTTGTTGTCGCCCACCGGGATCACCGAGCCGAAGTATTCCTTGAAGAGCTCCTCGTGCTCCTTCAGGCCCGTGTCGGTGTCGACGAAGATGACGCCCTTCTCCTCAAGGTCCTCACGGATCTTGTGGTAGACGACCTCGGACTCGTATTGAGCCGCGACACCGGCGATGAGACGCTGCTTCTCCGCCTCGGGGATGCCGAGCTTGTCGTAGGTGTTCTTGATGTCGGCGGGCAGCTCGTCCCAGGACGCCGCCTGCTTCTCCGTCGAACGCACGAAGTATTTGATGTTGTCGAAGTCGATGCCGGTGAGGTCGGAGCCCCAGGTGGGCAGCGGCTTCCTGTGGAACAGGCGGAGGCCCTTCAGGCGAAGGTCAAGCATCCACTCCGGCTCGTTCTTGAGAGCGGAGATGTTGCGAACGACCTCCTCGGACAGGCCTCGCTTGGCCGCCGCGCCCGCGGCATCCGGGTCGGCCCAGCCGAACTTGTAATTCCCGAGGCCTTCCAGCTCCGGGCGGTCGGTGACAGTCACCTTCCGGTCTCCTTGCTCTTGTCTCTATGTGCGGATTCACCCAGCTTCTGTGGGCTCACGTGCGTCGTGCAGACCCCGTCGCCGTGGGCGATCGTGGCCAGGCGCTGCACCGGTGTGCCGAGCAGTTGCGCGAACGCCTCCGTCTCGGCCTCGCAGAGTTGCGGGAACTCCGCGGCCACGTGTGCCACCGGGCAGTGATGCTGGCAGAGCTGGTCGCCGCCCGACTTGGCCTTGCTGGCCGAAGCGGCATACCCCTCCGCCGACAGCGCCTGCGCCAGCACCTGAACGCGCTGATCCGCCGGCACCGTCCGCATGACCGGCTCCAGCCGCTTGAGCAGGCCCAACACCTGCGCGCGGGCGAAGTCGGCCACCGCGTCCTGTCCCATGCGCTCGGCCAGGAAGCGCAGCGCGCTCCCGGCCAGGTCGTCATAGGCGTGCTCGAAGGCACTGCGCCCCGCGTCGGTGATGGCGAACAGCTTGGCCGGCCGCCCGCGTCCGCGCTGACCGCGCGGGCGCACCATGCGAGGCTCGATCATCCCGTCGGCCACCAGCGCGTCGAGGTGACGCCGCACGGCGGCGGGCGTGAGCCCGAGCCGCTCGCCCAGGGCGGCGGCCGCGACGGGACCATGCTCAAGAATCAGCCGGGCGACGCGGGCACGCGTGCCGCGCTCGTGACCTGGCTCCATCATGGGCATGTTTTTCACAACATCAGTGTGCCGTAATTCCTTCCCGGTTCCAAACGGTTCTGACCAGCCCGGGAATGGAATTTGTCACGCAGGGTAGGCTTACCTAACCTCATTTGATCGCGGCCGGCGGCCGAGCACGGCGAAGGTCGCCACCGAGCAGGCGATGAGTCCCAGTATGACGGCCGCCATGGGCACGGCGGTGCCTGCCCCGGCCAGGCCGACCAGCGGGGCCGCGAGGGCGCCGAGCGCGAACTGCAGCACGCCGAGCAGGGCCGAGGCGCTGCCGGCCACCTGGGGGGGCTGCGAGGCCAGCGCCAGCGCGCCTGTGCTCGGCAGCAGCAGACCCTGGCCGAGCATGATGACGAACAAGCCGCCCACGATGCCCTGCAGACCGAGCCCCGCGAGCGCGGCGGCCATGAGCACCCCCGCCCCGGTCAGGGCGGTGACCAGCCCGGTCACGACCAGCGCGACCGGCGGCACCCGGCCCGAGAGCCGGCCGCCCACCTGCGCCGCGATGACCAGGCCGAACGCGTTGAGCGCGAAGATGAGCGAGTATTGCTGCGGTGTGGCGCCGTAGACCTCCTGCAGCACGAACGGCGAGCCGGAGATGTAGCCGAACATCGCCGCGAACGCCAGGCCGCCGGTGAGCGCGTAGCCCATGAACGCGCGCTCGCGCAGCAGCCGCCAGAAGGTGCGGACGGTGTGCTTGAGCCCGCCGGCCTCGCGCTGCTGCGCGGGCAGCGTCTCACGCACGCCCGCCAGCACGGCCAGCAGCAGCACCAGGCCGGCGAGGCTGAGCGCCACGAACACGCCCCGCCAGGACGTGAACGACAGCAGCTGCGCCCCGGCGATCGGCGCCAGGATCGGAGCAAGGCCGCCGACCAGCATGAGCGTGGCGAAGATGCGGGCGATGGCGGCGCCGTCGTACAGGTCGCGCACGATCGCGCGCACGATGACCAGCGCCGCGCCGCCCAGTATGCCCTGCAGCAGCCGGAAGGCGATGAGCATGGGAACCGACGGCGCGAACGCGCACAGCAGCGAGGCGAGCATGAACCCGGCCACGCCCACGATGAGCGGCACGCGGCGCCCCCGCACGTCGCTGACCGGGCCGGCGATGATCTGGCCGACCGACACGCCGATGAGGCACGCGGTGAGCGTGAGCTGCACCTGGGCGGGCGCGCTGAGCATCTCGGAGGTGATGGCGGGCAGCGCCGGGAGATACATGTCGATGGAGAGCGGCCCGATCGCCGACAGCGCGCCGAGGATGACCAGCAGTAATCCGCGGCCGCTCTTCTGCTTCGGCACAACGACGGTGGACGTGGCTTCGGCTGCCACGGACATGCGTGATCCCCTCTTCCCTCGTAGGCCGGTGGCCCACGAGGGCCGAGAGAATCAAACCAGGACTCGGTCCTCCTAATTCCCGGTTATCAGATATTTCACTGAGGTTCGTTGAGCTGGATGACCGAGAAGATCGCGCCCTGCGGGTCGGTGAGCATCGAGAACGGTCCCGGCGGCGCGTCCATCGCCCGGACGAGCACCTGCGCGCCCAGCCGCTCGGCCGCCGCGGTGGTGGCGCCGAGGTCGTCGACCGCGAAGTAGGTCATCCAGAACGAGGGCGTGCCCTGCGGATAGTCGGAGGGCATCTCCATCATGCCCGCGATGGCCGGCTCGCCCGCGTGCCACTCGGTGTATTTGACGCCGCCCATCTCCAGCAGCTCGGGCCGCCAGCCGAAGACCTCGGAGTAGAAGCGCTCGGCCGCCGCCGGGTCGCGGGTGATCAGCTCGTTCCAGCAGAACGAGCCGGGCTCGTTGACCAGCTCGGCGCCGTGATGGTTGGCCGCCTGCCAGGCGGCCGCGTGCGAGCCGTCGGGGGCGCGGAAGACGGTCATGCTGCCTTCCTCGAAGACCTGCATCGGCTCCATGACGACGGTGCCGCCGGCGTTCTTGATCCGGTCGGCGAGCGCGGCGATGTCGTCGGTGGCCATATAGGTGTTCCAGGTCGAGGGCATCCCCTCGCCCATGACCGGTCCCACTCCGGCGACCTTCTTGCCGTCGTAGGTGAACTGGCCGTAGCCGCCGGCCGCCGGATCGTCGACCATCTCGGCCTGCCACCCGAAGATCTCGCTGTAGAACCGGGCGGATGCGCCGACGTCGGTGCTGGACAGATCCACCCAGCACGGGACGCCGGGCTCATACCCACTGCGTTGCGACATTGCAACCTCCTGTGACGTGGAGCTCACCGTCAGACTCTCACTCCGGTAGGACGATTTCCGGGGAAGGTGCGGGTCAAGACCTGTCCATATCCGGCCATCCTCACCTGCGGGCCGGACCGCGTGGCGTAGTCCCTAAACTCATGGCCATGGAATCCCCAGCCGTCGAGATCGTCGACCTGGTCAAGCGCTATGGCGGCACCACGGCGCTCGACGGCCTCGCACTCCGTGCCGAGCGCGGCGCGGTCACGGCCGTCCTCGGCCCCAATGGTGCGGGCAAGACGTCCACGGTCGAGATCTGCGAGGGATTCCGCAGGGCCGACTCCGGCACGGTCAAGGTGCTGGGGCTGGCACCTCAGCGGCCCGAGCTGCGGCCCCGGGTGGGGGTCATGCTGCAGGCGGGCGGGGTGCCGCCGGCGATGCGCTGCGGCCAGTGGCTGCGGCTGGTGGCGCGCTTCTACGCCCAGCCCCTTGATGCCCAGGCCCTCCTGGCCCGCCTGGGGCTGACCGATCACGCGCGCACCCCCTACCGGCGGTTGTCGGGCGGGCAGCAGCAGCGGCTGTCGCTGGCCGCGGCCGTGATCGGACGGCCCGAGCTGGTCTTCCTCGACGAGCCGACCGCCGGGCTGGACCCGCAGGCCAGGCATGCCTGCTGGGAGCTGGTGGGCGAGTTGCGCAGTGCGGGCGTGTCGGTGGTGCTGACCACGCATCACATGGACGAGGCCGAGCGGCTGGCCGACCACGTGGTGATCATCGACAGGGGGCGGGTGGTGGCCGAGGGCACGCCTGCCTCGCTCACCGGCGCGGAGCGTCAGCTCAGGTTCCGCGCCCGGCCGGGGCTGGGGCTGGAGGAGCTGCTCAACGCGCTCCCGGCGGGCAGCGCGGCCAAGGAGTCGCCCGCCGGCCACTACATCATCGAGGGCCTGGTGGATCCCGAGCTGCTGGCCACGGTGACGGCGTGGTGCGCGGCCGAGGGTGTCACGGCCGACGACCTGCGCATCGAGCGGCGCACCCTCGAGGACGTCTTCCTCGAGCTGACCGGCAGGGAGCTGCGATGAGCGCGCACGGCCCCGGCGGGGCGGCCCCGCTGGACTTCACCCCCGCGCCCGGCGCGGCGCCGTTCCATCGGATGGTGCTGGCGCAGGCGGGCGCGGAGGTCCGCGCGATGTTGCGCAACGGCGAGCAGCTGCTGCTCACGCTGATCATCCCGGTGCTGCTGCTGGTGGGCTTCTCGCTGGCGCCGCTGATCGACGTCGGGGGCGGGCGGCGGATCGACTTCCTGGCCCCCGGCGTGCTGGCGCTGGCGATCATGTCCACGGCTTTCACCGGGCAGGCGATCGCGACGGGTTTCGAGCGCCGCTACGGCGTGCTGAAGCGGCTGGGCGCGACGCCGCTGTCCAGGGCCGGTCTCATGCTGGCCAAGACCGCGGCCGTGGTGGCCGTGGAGGGCATCCAGGTCGTGATGATCGTGGCGGTGGGCCTGGCGCTGGGGTGGCGGCCGCAGGGGTCGTTCGTGGGCGCGGCGCTGCTGATCGTGCTGGGCACGGCGGCCTTCAGCGGGCTCGGGCTGCTCATGGCCGGCATCCTGCGCGCGGAGGCGACGCTGGCCGCGGCCAACCTGGTCTACCTGGTGCTGCTGGGCGCGGGCGGGGTGATCTTCCCGCTGTCGAAGTTCCCCGCGGGGGTGCGGCCGGTCCTGGAGCTGTTGCCCATCTCGGCACTCACCGGCGGCCTGCGCTCGGTGCTCACCCAGGGCGCGGCGCTGCCGCTCGGCCCGCTGGCCGTGCTCGCCGCCTGGGCGGTGTTGTCGCTGGCGCTGGTCTCCCGCACGTTCCGCTGGGAGTGACGCTGGGAGTGACGCGGCCTCACTCGGGCTGCGGCCGGGGGCGCTCGCTCTGGAGGGCGCCGTAGCGGCGGCGGGTGAGGGCGGCCACCGCGGTGAGCGGGACGACGGCGGCCGCGGCCACCCCGAACAGCAGCGCATATCGGCCGTCCTCGGCCAGCGGCCCGGCCGCCCACGACGCGACCGCGCTGCCGACGAACAACGCGGAGGCGAAGAACGCGATCGTCGTCCCCCTGGCCTCCGGCACCACCGACGTGGCCCAGGTCTGCAGCGAGGAATGCAGGAACGACCAGCCGCCGCCGAGCAGCAGCGCGGTGACGGCCACCGTCGCCATGCTCACGTGGGCGGCCACGAGCGCGAGCCCCGCGCACATCTGCGCACCGCCCGCGGCCATCAGCACGGGCACCGGCCAGCGCCCCGACAGCCGCTTGACCACCTTCGCCAGCGCCCACAACCCCAGCCCGTACGCGGTGATGCCCAGGCCGGCCACGGCCGCCGCGACCCCCGAGTGCTCCAGCGCGGTGGCCAGGAACGGCATCGTGCCGAGCATGATCGCGCCCTCGGTGAACGCCAGCGCGAAGACGAGCAGGGCCCAGCGCTGCCCGAGCACCATGCCCAGGTACCGCCCCATCCCGAGCCCCCCGCGCCCGCTGCCGCGCGGCGGCTCGGGCAGCGAGCGCAGGGCCAGCGTGCAGACGAGGGCGCAGGCGGCCGGCACGATGAACCCCACCCGCCAGTCCACCAGACCCGCCAGCACGCCGCCGAGCCCGGTGGCCAGGGCCGTGCCGAGCGCGGCGGCGCCCATCAGGTCCGTCAGGGCGCGCTGGCGTACCGAGGGCCGGACCGTGTCGCCCACATACGTCAGGCCCGTCGGGATCACCGCGCCGAAGCAGGCGCCCGTCACGACCCTGGCCGCCACCAGCGCTCCCAGCACCGGCATCAGCGCCGACACCAGCCCCGCCAGGGCCGCGCCCAGCAACGCCAGGCGCATCACCCGCACCCTGCCGAACCGGTCCGACAGCACGCCCCACAGCGGCTGCGTCAGCCCGTACGCCAGGTAGTAGCCGCTGGCGGCGGCCACCGACGCCGACAGCGGGACACGCAGGTCGGCGGCGATCACCACGAGCATGGGGCTCACGGCGAAGCGGTCGAAGCTGCTGACGAACGAGGCGACGGACAGGCCCAGCGGAGGCCGGGCGAGGCTCACGGGGGCGGCGGGGGCTTCCATGTGGCACCACCCTAGAGCCAGGAATGTCACCGGCCCTCAGTAGGCTCAACCCACCATCTGATGTTTCCCCTGAGGAGCCCCATGACCGCCTTCGCCCTGGACGATCCCCTCGATCGCGGCTCAGGCCTGCCCCGGCCGGGGCGCCTGCTGCGGGCGGCCTCCGATTCGATCCCGCCGTCCTCGCTGGTGCTGCTGGGGATCGTCTCGGTGCAGATCGGCGCCGGATTCGCCAAGGAGCTGTTCGCGGTGTTGCCGCCGAGCGCGGTGGTGTTCCTGCGCATCGCGGCCGGCGCGCTGGTCATGGGGGCGTTCATCAGGCCGCGGCTGAAGGGGCTGGCCTGGCGCGACTGGGCGGTGGGGATCGGCTTCGGCGTGACGCTGGCCGTGATGAACCTGTCGTTCTACGAGGCGCTGTCGCGGCTGCCCATGGGCATCGCGGTGGCGATCGAGTTCCTCGGTCCGCTGGGCGTGGCCGTGGCGGCCTCGCGGCGCAGGATCGACCTGCTGTGGGTCGGGCTGGCGGGAGCCGGCGTGGTGCTGCTGGCCCCGTGGGGCGAGTCGGCGTCGGTGAGCTGGGTCGGCATCGCGTTCGCGATGGTGGCCGGGGCCTGCTGGGCGGGCTACATCCTGCTGTCGGCGGCGGCGGGGCAGCGGTTTCCCGGGACGACCGGGTTGTCGTTCGCGATGATCGTGTCCGCCCTGGTGATCGCCCCGGTCGGGGTCACGACGGGCGGGGCCGACCTGCTGCAGCCGGAGCTGCTGCTGATCGGGCTCGGCGTGGGGTTGTTGTCGTCGGTGATCCCCTACTCGCTGGAGTTGCAGGCGCTGCGGCGCATGCCCAAACAGGTGTTCGGGATCCTGATGAGCCTGGAGCCGGCGGTGGCGGCGATGATAGGGCTGCTGCTGCTCGGCGAGATCCTGCACGTGCAGCAGTGGGCGGCGATCTTGTGCATCGTGGCCGCCAGCCTGGGCTCGACCAGGAAGGCGAAGAAATAGGAGGACCGCCGCGCGCCCAGGGATGGGGCCTCTCGGGCGCGCGGCGGAGGGCTCGGCTCTCGGTGGGCGGGGTGTGCCGAGCCCGCGGAGGGTCAGCGGAGTGCGGGGTTCCGCTGGACCGGGGTTGATGCCGTCCCTCGCCGGGTCCCCGGCACGCGCGAATAGCCCGTCCGGCGCGGGTGGAGGGGGCGGTCTGCCGGCCGTTGGGCGTCAGCGCGCTCAACCGGCCTGCATCGAGGTTACCTCGATCGAGGCGGGCTCGATCCCCGAATGTCGGAAGTCAGTGCTCGGCCCAGATGCCGCGCACGTGCCCGATGTGCTCGCCCATGACGTGCGCGACGGCCTCGCTGTCGCCGCTCTTGAGCGCGTCGAGCAGCGCCAGGTGCTCCCTGGCCGAGTCGCCCAGCGCGCCGCGCTCGTACAGCTGCGACAGGCCGTAGAGCCTGGCCCTGGTCCGCAGGTCGCGGACGACCTCGACGAGGTGGGCGTTGCCGCACAGGGTCAGCAGCTCGACGTGGAAGCGGAGGTCGGCGTCGACGTAGGCGAGCAGGTCGCCGCGCTCGCCGGCCGAGACGATCTCCTCGGCGATGGGCCTGAGCCGCTCGAACTCCTCCGCCCGCGAGCTGTCGGCCAGCCGCGCCACGGTGGGCACCTCGATGAGCTGGCGGATCTCGGTGAGCTCGTCGAGGTCGCGGTCGGACAGCTCGGTCACCCGGAAGCCCTTGTTGCGCACCGCCTCGACCAGGCCCTCCTTGGCCAGGTCGAGCATGGCCTCGCGGACCGGCGTGGCCGAGACGCCGAACTGGGCGGCCAGCACCGGCGCGGAGTAGACCACCCCGGGCCGCATCTCGCCGGTGATCAGCGCGGCGCGCAGCGCGTGCGCGACCTGCTCGCGCAGGCTCTGACGCTCCCCCACCATCGGCAGGTCGAGCCGATCCTCGGCAGGCATCCGCCCATCCTCCTAAATCCACGCCTCATACGCGGCGGCCGCGATCACCAGGTCTTCCCACGCCATGCCCGTGCTCTTGAACACGCGTGGCCCCGGACCGGCGATCACCTGTCCGGCGATCAGCTCGGCGAGGTTCCCGGCGAGATGACCAGAGGTGGTCGTACCGTGGCGGATCGGGATGATCACATCCCCGGCCTCCTCCAGGGCGGCCGCCCTGGCCTCGACGACCACGGTGGCGCGGGCGATGAGGTCGCCGTCGAGCTCGCGGGCGCCGGGCTCGTGGGAGCCCACGGCGACGACGGTGACGCCGTCGCGGGCGAGCTTACCGGGGAACAGGGGCTCTCTGGCGGTCGTGCAGCACGCGATGAGATCGGCTTCGGCCACCGCCCGCACCACGTCGTCGCCCCACCCTCGGGTCGCCGGATCCGGCGCGCCCAGCGAGACGACCGGCCCATGAGCGGACGCACGGCCCACGGCCGCCGGCCGTCCCCCAACCGGTGCGTCCGACGCCTCCTCCGTCGCACTGCCCGGCGCCTGTCCGGTCGGCGCGGGCGGCGCGGTCGACGCGGGCGGCGCAGGCGGCGCAGGCGGCAGGCTCGGTGAGGCGACGCATCCCTGGCCGGGTGCGTTGGGCGCACCGGCGCTGGAGGGTGCATCGGCCGAGTCAGCGGGTGCATGGTTGCGGGCTGTGGGGGCGGGGGCCGAGCCGACAGGCGCAGATGCCGGACCGGCTGGGCCGGAGGCGAGGGCGCGGGCGGGGAGGCCGAGGGTGCGGCAGCGGGTGGCCAGGGCCTCGGCGCGGGCAAGGTCGCGACCGATGACCGTCACCTCGGTGATGGGCCGGACCTCGCGGAAGGCCAGCACGTGGCCCCAGGCCTGGGGCCCGCTCCCGAACACCACCAGCTTCCCGCCACGCGCCTCGGCCAGGTGGTCGACGGCCAGGGCGGAGACGGCCGGGGTGCGCAGGGAGGTGATGGCGATCCCGTCCATGGCGGCCAGCGGCGCGAGCGTGTCGCCGTCCAGCAGCAGATACGTCCCCTGGATCCGGGGCAGCCCCCGCCCGGGGTTGCCGGGCGCGATGGTGACGGCCTTCACCCCCACATACCGCCCGGCGGCGGCGGGCATGAGGAGGAGTTGCCCGGCGGGCACGTCCACGACGGGCCGCTGCGGCGTGGCCTCCGGGTCGAGCCCGGCCCGCAGCGCGTCCTCGAGGATCCGCACGGCCCGCCCCACGGGCAGCAGCCGCTCCAGGGTGGCGGCGTCGAGGTACGGCAGAGCGTCGGTCATCGCAGCGTGAACCCCGTCCCCATCGGATCCTCCGGATCCAGCTCGAACGAATGCCGCCCGGTCCGGTACGCCATCCCCTCGATCTCCGGCACGACGCCCTCCCCGGCCACACCGGCCACGCGAGCCCGGAAGACGCTGCCGACGATACTGCTATGGACCAGCGTCCCGCGCAGCCCGGAGTCGTGCAGCAGCGCCAGCCGGGCCGCCGTGCCGGACCCGCAGGGCGACCGGTCGACCTCCCCGTCGGCGAACACCGTCACGTTCCGCTGATGCGTCACGCCGTCCACGTCCGGCAGCTCGTCGTAGAAGATCACCCCGTAGACGCCGGACAGCCGCTCGTCGGAAGGATGCCGGGACGCCGGGTGGCCGGCCAGGTCGGCCTTGATGCGCCGGGCGTGCTCGATCAGCGCCGTCAGGTGCCGGGGCTCCACCGACAACCCCAGCGCCCCCGCCGGGACGGACGCGTAGATGGCGCCGCCCCACGCCACGTCCACCTTGACGCCGCCGGCGGCCACGTCACGCGCCATCACGTACGACGGCACGCTGACGAACGTGACCCCCTTCACCCGCCCGCCGGAGCTGCGCACCCGGGCCGTGACCCGTCCGGACGGCACGTCGATCACCACGTCCGTGTCGCCGTCGGGGTCGGCCTCGACGAGGCCCTCCTGCACCGCGTACGCGCCCAGCGCGATCGTGCCGTGCCCGCACGCGGTGGAGAAGCCGTCCTTGTGCCAGAAGAGCGCGCCGAAGCGGGCGCCGGGATCGTTCGGCGGGACGAGGAAGCAGCCGTACATGTCGGCGTGGCCGCGCGGCTCGTGGCACAGCAGCCGCCGCACATCGTCGGCGTGCTCCATGGCCGCGGCGCGGCGGGCGAGCACGTCCGCGCCGGGGATCTCGGCCACGCCCCCGGTGACGATCCTGAACGGCTCGCCCCCGGTGTGGTAGTCGACGGTGGTGATCGTCATAGTTCGAACCCGGCCGGGAACGGGTCGCGCGGGTCCAGGAAGTATTGGGCGGTGCCGGTGATCCAGGCGCGGCCGGTGATCGACGGCACGACGGCCGGCGCGCCGCCCACGGTGGTCTCCTCCAGGAGCCGGCCGATGAAGCGGGTGCCGATGAACGACTCGTTGACGAAGTCCCGGCCGAGCGGCAGCTCGCCGCGGGCGTGCAGCTGGGCCATGCGGGCGCTGGTGCCGGTGCCGCACGGCGAGCGGTCGAACCAGCCGGGGTGGATGGCCATGGCGTGCCGCGAGTGGTGGGCGTCGGAGCCGGGGGCGGCGAAGTAGACGTGATGGCAGCCGCGGATGCGGTCGTCCTCGCGGTGCACGGGCTGGTCTGCGGCGTTGATCGCCTCCATGGTGGCCAGACCGGCCGCGATGATCTCGTTCTTGGCCTTGCGGTCGAAGGGCAGGCCATAGGAGTCGAGGTCGACGATGGCGTAGAAGTTGCCGCCGTAGGCGAGGTCGTAGCGGATCTCCCCGAACCCGGGCACGGTGACGACGGCGTCCAGCCGGTCGCTGTAGGAGGGCACGTTGCGCAGCGTCACCGACATGGCCATGCCGTCCTCGACGGCCACGTCCACCACGACCAGCCCCGCCGGGACCTCCAGGCGCACGGTGGTGACCGGCTCGACGACCTCGACCATGCCGGTCTCGACAAGCACGGTGGCCACGCCGATCGTGCCGTGCCCGCACATCGGCAGCAGCCCGGACACCTCGATGAACAGCACGCCGAAGTCGGCGTCAGGCCGGGTGGGCGGCTGGAGGATGGCGCCGCTCATGGCCGCGTGGCCGCGCGGCTCGGTCATCAGCAGGGTGCGGATGTGGTCGAGGTTGTCGCGGAAGTGGACCCGCCGCTCGGCCATGGTGGCGCCGGGGATCACGCCCACCCCACCGGTGATCACGCGGGTGGGCATGCCCTCGGTGTGGGAGTCGACGGCGTGGAAAACCCGCTTGGTCCTCATCTCAGCCCTTCCGCCAAGGCCTTCTCGGTCGCGGCCCGCACGACGGCGGCCTGCTCGTCGGTGAGCGGCTGCCTGGGCTGCCGGCACGGGCCACCGTACCGCCCGGCGAGGTCCATGGACAGCTTGATGGCCTGGACGAACTCCGTCTTGGAGTCCCAGCGCAGCAGAGGGTGCAGCTTCCTGTAAAGAGGCAGCGCGGTGGCGAGGTCACCGGCCACGGCGGCGCGGTAGAGCGCCACGTTGGAGGCGGGCAGCGCGTTGGGGTAGCCGGCGATCCAGCCGACCGCCCCGGCCACGGCCAGCTCCAGCAGCACGTCGTCGGAGCCGATCAGCACGTCCAGCTCGGGCGCCACCTCGGCGATCTCGTACGCGCGCCGCGGGTCCCCGCTGAACTCCTTGATGGCCACGATCAGGCCCTCCTCGTGCAGCTTGGCCAGCAGCGCGGGGGTCAGGTCGACCTTGGTGTCGTACGGGTTGTTGTAGGCCACGATCGGCACCCCGGCCTTGGCGACCTCGCGGTAGTGCGCGAGG
Source organism: Nonomuraea sp. 10N515B (assembly GCF_052245915.1). Taxonomy (NCBI): domain Bacteria; kingdom Bacillati; phylum Actinomycetota; class Actinomycetes; order Streptosporangiales; family Streptosporangiaceae; genus Nonomuraea; species Nonomuraea sp. 10N515B. Next base: position 66,706 of record NZ_JBQQBQ010000010.1, on the reverse strand, counting down.
ACCGCCCGCTCGTCGGCCCGGTAGGCGTTGGGCGGCAGCAGCAGGACCGAGCCGCAGCCCGCCTCGGCCGCCTGCTCGGCCCAGCGGCGCGATTCGGCGGCGCCGTACGCGCCGGCCCCGGCCATCACGTTCGGGCCCCCGACGGCCTCGACCGCCGTCTCGATCACGCGGGCGCGCTCCTGCGGGGTGAGCGTCTGGTATTCGCCGAGCGACCCGTTGGGCACGACGCCGTCGCAGCCGTTCTCGACCAGCCAGCGGCAGTGCGCGGCGTAGCCGTCGAAGTCGACGGACAGGTCGTCACGCAGGGGCAGCGCGGTGGCGACCATGACGCCGTGCCATGGCTTGCTGCGATGTTCCATCAGGAGTCCTCCATGTCGGGTGTTTCAGTGTGCGAGGGGATCGTCGGGATTGTCGGCGCGGCTCGTGGCCGGCTCGCCGGGATCGCGGGCGCGGCTCGTGGCGAGGTCGTCGCCGGGTCCGGCGGCCTCGCTGAGGGCGCCGAGGGTGATGGGCTGGGCGATGGGGCGGCGGGGCGGTTGCTGCGGCTCGTCGGCCAGGCAGGCGACGGCGTACCCGCAGATGCGGCCCTGACACCAGCCCATCCCGGGCCGGGCCAGCAGCTTGATCGAGCGCGCGTCGGTGGCGCCGAGCTCCTGCGCCTCGCGGACGCGCGCCAGCGGCACCTCCTCGCACCGGCACACCAGCGTGTCGTCCCGCAGCCACCCCTGCCAGCCCGGCCGGACCGGGTACGCCTGCTGCAACGCCGCGCCGAAGGCCCGCCACCGATCCCGCCGCCGCGACAGCGCCCCGGCGACCTCGCCGGCCATCAACTCGACCCCCGCCGCTCCGGACGGGCGGCGGCGGGTGTGCGCGACGATGGACCGGCCCGCAATGCGGCCCTCGAGCTCGGCCAGCCGCCATCCCCCCACACCGGTGGGCTCACCTGCCGCCCACACCCCGGGCACGGTGGTGCGCTGGGCGGAGTCGGCCTCCAGGACGGGGCTGCCGTCCACGTCGTGCCGGGTCCCGCAGCCGAGTTGCACGCCCAGGTCGATCTGGGGCACGAAGCCGTATCCCGTCGCCACGGTGTCGCACTCGACGATCCGGGTGTCGAGAACGTTCCACCGCTGGTCGAGGCGGGCCACGGTGACGGCCTCCACCTCGCGCTCCCCGTGGGCGGCGACGACCGCGTGGCGCGTCAGGTACGGCACCCGGTGCCGGGCGAGGCTCAGCGCGTACCCGGCAGCCTCCGCGGCCTTGCCGAGGGTGAGCAGCGGATGCCTGGCCAGCCCGAGCGCTCCGCCCGCCTCGAACACGCCGAGCACCTTCGCCCCGGCCGCGGCCAGCCCGGTCGCCACGGGCAGCAGGAACGGCCCGGTGCCCGAGACGACGATCCGCCTGCCCGCCACCACGCCGTTGCCCTTGAGCAGCGCCTGCGCGCCTCCGGCCGTGAGCACGCCGGGCAGGTCCCAGCCGGGGAACGGCAGCGGCCGGTCGTACGCGCCGGTGGCGATCAGCAGCCGCCGCCCCCGCACGGCGACCGAACGCCCGTCCGGGGAGCCGGCGTGCACGAGCAGGTCGCCGTCCGCCTCGCGGGCCACGCTCCACACCTGGTGCCGCGACAGCACCTCGGCCCGGTCGCTCAGGGCGCGCGCCTGCCGCAGGAACCGGTCCAGTCCCGGCGCCCGGCCGGGGACGGCGGTGTGCCGGAAGTACTGGCCGCCGAGCCGCGCCGAGGAATCCAGGAGCGCCACCCGCAGCCCGGCCAGCGCCGCCGTGAGCGCGCCTGCCACCCCGGCGGGCCCGCCGCCGACGACCACCAGGTCGTACGTCCCGCGGTCGCCCGCCCGCCCGCCGGCTGAGCCGTACGTCATGAGGTCGTCACCTCGTCCCCTGGCGCGGCCTCGGCCAGGCAGGCGCGTTCAGGCGCCCGCCCGTTGACCGAGATCAGGCAGTCGAAGCACACCCCGATCCCGCAGAACAGCCCGCGGGGCCGCCCGCCGAACCGGGTGGCGCGCCACGAGCGGATCCCGGCCGCGTGCAGCGCCGCGCCGATCGTCTGGCCGGGCACGACCGGCACGGACCGGCCGTCGACCGTGATGGAGAACGGGCGGACGGTCAAGAAGCCTCCTCGGGGAAGCGGTCCGGGCGGAAGGGGCGCAGGTCCAGGTCGGGCCGGGCGCCGGTGAGAACCTGGGCGAGCAGGTGGCCGGTGGCCGGGGCGAGCCCGATGCCGGCGCCCTCGTGCCCGCACGCGTGGTAGAGCCCGGGCACGCGCGGATCGGCGCCGATGACAGGCAGGTGGTCGGGGCAGTACGGCCGGAAACCGCAGTAGGACCTGATGACCCGCACGCCCCGCAGCACCGGGAAGAGCGCGACCGCCTGCGCCGCCAGCCGGGCGAGCACCGGCACGGACGTCGTCCGGTCGAACCCGACCCGCTCCCTGCTCGCCCCGATCAGCACCGTCCCCGCCACCGTCCCCTCGACCACGGCCGATGTCTCCAGCCCCGCCGAGTCGCTGGCCACGTTGGTGACATAGGCGGCGGTGTAGACCTTGTGCCTGATCAGCGGCTCCGGCAACGGCTCCGTGACCAGGATGAACCCGCGCCTGGGCAGAACCTGCAGCCGCACACCCGCCAACGCGGCCACCTCGCCGCCCCACGTGCCGGCCGCGTTGATCACCGCGCCGCCGAGCACGTCGCCGTGCGTCGTCCGCACGCCGGTCACCCGCTCCCCCGAGCGGATGAACCCGGTCACCCCGACCCCGAGCCGCAGGCTGAGCCTGGCGCGCCCAAACCTGCCGGCGCCCTGCTTGAGCAGGGTGGCGGCGGCCAGCATGGGCTGGACCTGGGCGTCCTGCGGGTAGTAGACGCCGCCGGCCAGCCCCTGCGCGAGGTGCGGCTCGTAGTCGCGCAGCGCGTCGCTCGCCACGACGGCGTGGTCGACGTCCTGCTTGGCGGCGAGGTCCTCGAGCTGCCGCCGGATCTCGAGGGTCTCGGCGACGACCAGTCCGCCTTTGGCCTCGAACTCGAACCCGCCGTGCTCCGCCAGCGTGCGCCAGAGCCGGTTGGACAGCACCGCCAGCTCCAGCTCCGGCCCGGGCTCCTTGTCCGACACCAGCACGTTGCCCTCGCCCGAGCCGGTGGTGCCGCCGGCGACGGGCCCACGGTCGATCACGGTCACGTCGAGCCCCGCTCGCGCGGCGTAGTAGGCGCACGCCGCCCCCACGACACCGGCGCCGACGACGATGACGTCGGACATGACCACCTCCCCCAGTAATATGTCACATACCTAAGTGGGTTGAGAAGCCCGTTCCCCGTGGCGGGACCGACCGTACCCGCCCGTACCATCGATGACGTGAAGCTACCCACGGATCACTCCAACCCTCTCGTGCGCCACCTGTTCTCTTTCTGGGCGCCGACCACGCGGTCGATGCGGGGCTGGGCGATGGCATCCGTGGTCGTCAACGCGGGCATCACGGTGACCGGCGCGGGCGTGCGCGTCACCGGCTCGGGGCTCGGCTGCCCGACCTGGCCGAGGTGCACCCCGGACAGCTTCATCCCGGTCGCGCACCCTGAGGTGTCGATGCTCAACATGCTGGTCGAGTTCGGCAACCGGCTGCTGACCTTCCTGGTGCTGGCCGTGGCGGCCGCGTGTGTCATCGCGGCCTGGCGGATGGTGCCCCGCCGGCGGTCCCTGGTGCGGCTGGCGCTGCTCCAGCCGGTCGGCGTCCTGGCCCAGGCCCTGTGGGGCGGGCTGGTGGTCAACACGATGCTCAACCCGTTCACGGTCGGCATGCACTTCCTCATCTCCAGCGGCCTGATCGCGGCCTGCTGGATGTTGTACGCCCTCGCCCGCGCGGGCGAGGGCGACGGCGCGGCACGGCGGGTGACCCACCGGGATGTCCGCAGGCTGGGCCACGTGCTGGTGGCCGCCGTCTTCGTGCTGCTGGTGGCCGGTGTGGTGGTGAGCGGCACGGGACCGCACTCGGGCGATGTGATGGCCTCGCGCTTCGACCTCGACATCGAGGCCGTGGCCCGGCTGCACGCCGACCTCGCCTACGTCGTCGTCGGGCTGACGTTCGCGTTGCTGTTCGCCCTGCACGTGGGCGACTCCACGCGGCCGGCCCGGCGGGCCGCGCTGGCGTTGTTCGTGGTGGAGCTGCTGCAGGGCGTGATCGGCTACACCCAATACTTCCTGGCCGTGCCCGCCGCCCTGGTCCTCCTGCACGTGCTCGGCTCGACCCTGGTCTGGATCGCCGCCCTCAGGGTGGTGACCTCGCTGCGCACCCGCGACCCGGTGCCCGCGCCCCACTCCCCCGTCGAAGCGCCCGCCACCGTCTGAGCGGATCAGCCTGGCGCGCCGGGGGCGTAGCCGGGCGGCGGCGTGCCCCTCGCGACCGACCCGGCGTGCACCGACGGCACAGGGAAGTCCGCCCTGGCCGTGCTCATGCACTCCAGCAGCGCCCGCTGCTCCTCATGGAAGGTCTGCTCGTCGACCATGTGACGGGCCGCCCGCTCGTGCAGCAGCCCCAGCTCGGTGGCGGCGAGCTGGTAGTCGCGCATCGCGCGCAGCCCGCGCTTGCCGCCGTGGGCCTTGGCCCACTGCCTGGCCTGACGGCGCCGGGAGAACGTCGACAACATGTAGACGTCGGCCCCGTTGACGAGCTTGGTCGGCTCGTACGGCGGCAGATAGCGCTGGATGAGCGCCACGATCCGGCGCCGGTCCCTGAACACCACGCCGATGAGCACGACGAGCACCACCAGCAGTGTCAGATAGGCCACCACGAGCCCGGGGAAGCCGCCGTAGGAGGCCAGGCCGTTCCACAGGCCGTGCAGGATCATCGCGCCCGACCAGCCGGCCAGGATGGAGAACACCCGTTCGGAGCCGCTGCGCTGGGCGGCGTAGGCGACGCCGACGCCGATCATCGAGCTGAACAGCGGATGCGCGAGCGGCGACAGGATGCCGCGCAGCACCACGGTGACCGCCAGTCCCTTGACGCCGGAGTCGGAGTTGAGCGCGGCGAGGTAGTAGCTGACGTTCTCGCTCATGGCGAAGCCGAGGCCGACCATGCTGGCGTAGATGACGCCGTCGGTGGGCCCGTCGAGCTCGGCCCTGCGGAACCTGAGCAGCCCCAGCAGCACCAGGCCCTTCATCGTCTCCTCGACGACGGGAGCGCCGAACGTGGCCGCGATGTTGCGGGCGCTGGCCTCCGACAGCTTGACGGTGTCCATGATGTAGTGCAGGTTGAGCGAGTTGACCACACCCGCGACCAGCACCGCGATGCCCGCGCCCCACGCGAAGGCGAAGGTCAGGTTGCTGCGCGGCTCCGGCTCCATCCTGTCCAGTGCCAGCACCGCGGCCAGCAGCATCGGCACCGGCGCCAGCGCCAGCGTGAGCGCGATGAAAAACTGCACCGGCTCGCCGTTGAGCACGTCGAACGAGAAGGAGACCAGAGCGCAGATGCCGGTGAGGACCAGCCCGATGATCAACGCCAATGAGGGGCGGTCCTTCAACACCCAGCGTGGATCACGGGACGCCATAGGGTGACTTTAACGGATCAGGGTGCCGGTGGCCGTGCCAGCATAGCCAGTCCTCACCGTCCAGAAAGGACCCGCGGCGGCGGCGGCGATCATGCCAGCAGCGGGTCGATCGCGACGGCGAGGAAGAGCAGCGCCAGGTAGGCATTGGACCAGTGGAAGAAGCGCATGGGCCGCAGCTCGACGCCGGTCTTGCCGGCGTTGAGCCGGGCCAGCAGGCGGTGCACCTCCCACAGGCACATCACACCCAGCGCTGCCGCCACGACCGGGTAGAACACCGTGGTCCCCGCCACCGGCCAGAGCAGCAGCGAGCACAGCACGGTCGCCCACGTGTAGCCGATGGACTCCAGGATGACCCGCCGCTCGGTGGCCACGACCGGCAACATCGGCACCTTGGCCGCCGCGTAGTCCTCCTTGTAGCGCATGGCCAGCGTCCAGGTGTGCGGCGGCGTCCAGAAGAACACCACCCCGAACAGCACCAGCGGCGCCCAGTCCAGCCGCTCGGTGATGCCCGCCCAGCCGATCATCACCGGCATGCAGCCCGCGATGCCGCCCCACACGATGTTCTGGGCCGTGCGCCGCTTGAGGATCATCGAGTAGACCAGCACGTAGAACAGGATCGCCGCGGTGGACAGCAGCGCCGCCAGCCAGTTGGTGGTGACCCACAGCCCGACCAGGGACAGCACGCCGAGCACGATCCCGAAGATCAGCGCGCCGCGCGGCGACACCTGGTGCCTGGCCAGCGGCCGGCGGCGGGTGCGGCGCATCATCTGGTCGATGTCGCGGTCCACATAGCAGTTGAGCGCGTTGGCGCTGCCCGCCGACAGGGTGCCGAACACCATGACCGAGATGGACGTCCACAGCGGCGGCAGGCCGCCCGCCGCGAGGAACATCACCGGCAGCGTGGTGATCAGCAGCAGCTCGATGATCCGCGGCTTGGTGAGCGCGATGTAGGCCTTCACGATCATGCCGATCGAGCGCGGCGCCTCCACCTGCGGAGATGGCGCCGTCGCCTGCCTGTTGGTCAGCACCGTCAAGGCGCTTCCAGCCTGTGCGGAGTCAACGCGTAACCTCTGATAAGAGCGGATCCATGGGTGGGCGCCGGTGACGCCCCTGCGAACCCAACAAACTGTAGTCGCAGGGTGGGCCGGTCCGGCCAATGGGGGGCTTGCGCCATACATGGACACGCGCGGGTGGATATGGAATTGATCGCCACGTCCACTCGGTTAGGGTCCGTGTGGGCGGGATAGCCAACCGGCATGACCAATGACAACAAGATTCCGGAGATCGAGCACTTGAGCACCGAACTCGTGCCAGCCCTTGACTGGACCGACCTGGACAAGCAGGCGGTCGACGTCATTCGAGCCCTGGCGATGGACGCAGTGGAGAAGGCGGGCTCGGGTCATCCCGGCACCGCCATGAGCCTGGCCCCCGCCGCATACTTGCTGTTTCAGCGTGTGATGCGCCACGACCCCACCGATCCCAACTGGATCGGGCGCGACCGTTTCGTCTTGTCGTGCGGCCACACCAGCCTGACCCTCTACATCCAGCTCTATCTTTCCGGCTACGGCCTGACGCTCGACGACCTCAGGCGGCTGCGCCAGTGGGACAGCCTCACCCCCGGCCACCCCGAGTACGGCCACACCGCGGGCGTGGAGACCACGACCGGCCCGCTCGGCCAGGGCCTGGGCAACGCGGTCGGCATGGCGATCGCCGCCCGCCGCGAGCGCGGCCTGTTCGACCCCGACGCCGAGCTCGGCGCCTCGCCGTTCGACCACCACATCTGGTGCTTCGTCAGCGACGGCGACATCGAGGAGGGCATCAGCCACGAGGCCAGCTCCCTCGCCGGCCACCAGAAGCTCGGCAACCTCATCGTCGTGTGGGACGACAACCACATCTCCATCGAGGACGACACGCTGATCGCCAAGTCCGAGGACGTGGTCAAGCGCTACGAGGCCTACGGCTGGCACACGGAGAGCGTCGACTGGACCGCCGGCGACAACTACCACGAGGACGTGCAGGCCCTGTACGACGCGCTGGAGGCGGCCAAGGCCGAGACCGACCGGCCGTCGTTCATCCGGCTGCGCACGATCATCGGCTGGCCCGCGCCCAACAAGCGCAACACCGGCAAGATCCACGGCGCGGCCCTGGGCGAGGCGGAGATCGCCGCCACCAAGGAAATCCTCGGCATGGACCCGGCCAAGACCTTCGACGTGCCGGCCGACGTGCTCGCGCACGCCCGCGAGGTGGCCCAGCGCGGCCGCGCCACGCACGCCGAGTGGGAGAAGGGCTACGCCGAATGGCGGCTGGCCAACGCCGAGCGCGCCGAGGAGCTCGACCGCATCTCCCACCGCCAGCTGCCGAACGGCTGGTACAAGGCGCTGCCGTCGTTCGAGGTGGACGCCTCGATGGCCACCCGCAAGGCGTCGGGCGAGGTGCTGAGCGCGCTGGCGCCGGTGCTGCCCGAGCTGTGGGGCGGCTCGGCCGACCTGGCCGAGTCCAACAACACCACGATGAAGGGCGAGCCGTCCTTCATCCCGGAGGAATACCAGACCAAGGAGTTCCCCGGTAACCGCTACGGCCGCACGCTGCACTTCGGCATCCGCGAGCACGCCATGGGCGCCATTCTCAACGGCATCGCCCTGCACGGCGGCACCCGCCCCTACGGCGGCACGTTCCTGGTCTTCTCCGACTACATGCGCCCGGCGGTGCGCCTGGCCGCGCTGATGAAGCTGCCGGTCACCTACGTGTGGACGCACGACTCCATCGGCCTGGGCGAGGACGGCCCCACCCACCAGCCGATCGAGCACCTGTGGGCGCTGCGCGCGATCCCCGGCCTCGACGTGGTCCGCCCGGCCGACGCCAACGAGACCGCCTACGCGTGGAAGACCGTGCTCGAGCACAAGGACCGGCCCGCCGCCCTCGCCCTGACCCGGCAGAACCTGCCGGTGTACGAGGGCACCAGCGCCGACGGCGTGGCCCGCGGCGGCTACGTGCTGCGCGAGGCGTCCGACGGTCAGCCCAGGGTCATCATCATCGCCACCGGCAGCGAGGTGCAGCTGGCCGTGGAGGGCCGCGAGCTGCTCGAGCAGCAGGGCATCCCCACGCGAGTCGTCTCCATGCCGTGTGTGGAGTGGTTCAACGGGCAGGATTCCGCATATAGGCAGACGGTTCTGCCGTCGTCGATCAGGGCTCGGGTGGCGGTCGAGGCGGGCATCGCGCTCGGCTGGCACCAATTCGTCGGCGAATGCGGCGAAGTGGTCGGCCTCGAACACTTCGGTGCGTCGGCTCCGTACAAGACGGTGTACGAGCAGTTCGGGCTGACGGCCGAGCGCGTGGCGGCGGCGGCACATGCGAGCCTGGCCAAGCTTGGTCAGGAAAAAGGCGAGACGACGGGAAACTGAAGAAGACATGAGCGAGATCCTCAACAAGCTGTCCGGCCAGGGCGTGGCCATCTGGCTCGACGACATCAGCCGTGAGCGGCTGCGCAGCGGCAACCTGGAGCAGTTGATCAGGGAGAAGAACGTCGTCGGGGTCACCTCCAACCCGACGATCTTCGCCGGCGCGCTCAGCAAGGGCGACGCCTACGACGTGCAGCTGCACGACCTGGCCATCCGTGGCGTCAACGTGGACGAGGCCGTGCGGGCGATCACCGCCTATGACATCCGCTGGGCTTGCGACGTGCTGCGCCCGGTCTACGACGCCACCGGCGGCGTGGACGGCCGCGTGTCGCTGGAGGTGGACCCGCGCCTGGCCCGTGAGAGCGAGAAGACCGTGGCCGAGGCGCGGGCGCTGTGGTGGATGGTGGACCGGCCCAACCTGTTCATCAAGATCCCGGCGACCGTGGAGGGCCTGCCGGCGATCACGCAGGCGATCTCCGAGGGCATCAGCGTCAACGTGACGCTGATCTTCTCGCTGGAGCGTTACCGCGCGGTCATGGACGCCTGGCTCGCCGGCCTGGAGGCCGCGCAGGCCAAGGGGCTCAACCTGGCCACGATCGAGTCGGTGGCCTCGTTCTTCGTCAGCCGGGTCGACACCGAGATCGACAAGCGGCTGGACAAGGTCGGCAAGCCGGAGCTCAAGGGCAAGGCGGGCGTGGCCAACGCGCGGCTGGCCTACGCGGCCTACGAGGACGTCATGAACACCGAGCGGTGGCAGCGGCTGCGCTCGGCCGGCGCCCGGCCGCAGCGCCCGCTGTGGGCCTCGACCGGCGTGAAGAACCCCGAATACGCCGACACGCTCTACGTCGACCAGCTCGTCGCCCCCGGCACCGTCAACACGATGCCGGAGAAGACGCTCGACTCGACCGCCGACCACGCCAACGTCACCGGTGACACCATCCGGCCGTTCTACGAGGACGCCTGGAACACCATGGCCGCCCTGAAGGAGGCCGGCGTCGACTACGACGACGTGGTGAAGGTGCTCGAGGAGGAGGGCGTGCAGAAGTTCGAGGCGTCCTGGAACGAGCTGCTCGAGAGCGTCACCAAGAACCTGGTTCCGTGATGGATGTGCTCTACCGCGACGAGAGGGCGGCCTCGGCCGCCTCCTCCGTCGCGGGGCGTCTCGTCGCCGACGGCGTGCCCGCGCGGCTCGCCGCCGGCGACCCCACGCTGTGGGGTCGCGAAGGGAGCGAAGCTCCCAGAGACGCCGAGGCGTGGGCGGACGGGCTGCCGTTCCGCGCCTCGCGCGAGCTGCTGCCCGAACTGGGCGAGCTCGCCGAGCAGGCCCGGGCCGCCGGCCTGACCACCGTGGTGCTGGCCGCCACGGACGGCGCGGCGCTGGCGGCGGAGGTCATCTGCGACACCGCCGACGTGCCGCTCACCGTGCTCGACACGTCCGACCCCGGACAGGTGCGGCGGGCGTTGGCCGAGCCCCTGGAGTCCACGGTCATCGTGGTGGCGGGCCCGGCCGTGGAGACCGATTGCTGCCTGCGGATCTACGAGGAGCGGTTCGCGGCGGCGGGCATCGACGCCGCGCAGCGCATCGTGGCCGTCGCCGTACCCGGCTCGCCGCTGCAGCGGCGGGCCGTGGAGCGCGGCTACCGCCTGGTCCCGTCGAGCGCCCCCGGCACACCGTCACCGGCCGGCGGGCCGGGTCCGGCGTCGCCGGCGGGCGGCTGGGGCGCGGCCGTGCCGACGGCCGCGCTGGTGGCCGCGGCGCTGGCGGGGGCTGACGTGGCGCGGTTGCTCGACGACGCCGAGGAGGTGCTGCCGCTGCTGTCGCGAGACAGCGGCAACCCCGGGCTCGCCCTGGGGGCGGTGCTCGGCGGCGCGGCCTTGGGCGGCCGGGACAAGCTCCTGCTGGAGGACCAGCTGTCCGCCATCGCCGGGCTGCCCGACTGGATCGAATGGCTCGTCGCCGCGTCCACCGGCAAGCGCGGCAAAGGGATCCTGCCCGTCGTGGGCGCCGATCCCCACCGTGCCCACGACGAGCTGGTCGTCGCCATCGAGTCCGACATCGGCGACGTGCGCGTGGACGGACCGCTGGGCGCGCAGTTCCTGGTCTGGCAGTACGCCGCCGCCGTCGCCGCGCTCCTGCTGGAGGTCGACCCGGCAGAGCGGCCCGACCAGGCCGAGCCCGCCGGCACCACCGAAGCCCTTCTGGCGCTGCCCGAGCTGCCCGCGGGCGCGCCCGCGCTGGTGGACGGCCCGGTCGAGGTCTACGGCCTGGTGACGGCCAAGGACCTGCCCGGGGTGTTCATCGAACTGTTGCACGCTCTTCCGGCCGACGGTTACCTGGCGGTGACGGCCTACCTGGACCGGCTGGCGGCCTTCGACGCGCCGGTGCCCGACGGCGCCGACTTCGAGCAGATGACCGACGCCTGGATGATGGCCGACCCGGCCACGCTGCGGGCGTTGCTGGCGCTGCGTACCGACAGGCCGGTGACGTTCGGGTGGGGGCCGCGGTCGTTGCACGCGACCGGGCAATATCACAATGGCGGGCCCCAGAACGGGGTGTTCCTGCAGATCACCGGGGCGGTGGCGGAGGACGTCGCGGTCCCGGGCAAGCCTTACACGCTGGGCCGTCTCCAGCTCGCTCAGGCGCTCGGCGACCTGGAGGCCCTCGAAACGCGCGGACGGCCCGCCGTACGCCTGCATTTGACCGACCGCGCGGCAGGAGTCGCGCACCTGCTCGCAGCCGCACAGGAGGTTTGAGATGACAGACCCTGTAGCACCCGTGGAGGAGGCCGCCACCGTAGCGGCGGCCGTGGCGGGGACCGCCACCACGGAGGAGGTGGTCGCCGCGAACCCGTTGCGGGATCCGCGTGACAAGCGCCTGCCCAGAGTGGCCGGGCCCTGCGTGATGGTGTTGTTCGGCGTGACCGGTGACCTGGCCAAGCGCAAGCTGCTGCCGGCGATCTATGACCTCGGCAACCGCGGTCTGCTGCCGCCGGGGTTCTCGCTGGTCGGGTTCGCCCGGCGGGATTGGAAGGACCAGGACTTCGCCCAGCTGACGCACGACGCGGTCAAGGCGCACGCCAGGACGCCGTTCCGTGAGGAGGTCTGGAAGCAGCTGCTCGAGGGCATCCATTTCGTGCCGGGCGAGTTCTCCGACGACGGCGCGTTCGACGCGCTGTCCATGGCGTTGGCGGAGATCGACCAGACCCGCGGTACCGGCGGAAACTACGCTTTTTACCTGTCGGTGCCGCCGAAGTTCTTCCCGTTGGTGGTGGAGCAGCTCAAGCGGACCGGGCTGGCCGACGCGCCCGAGGGATCGTGGCGGCGCGTGGTCATCGAGAAGCCGTTCGGGCACAACCTGCAGTCGGCGCACGAGCTCAACGAGATCACCACGTCGGCCTTCCCGGAGAGCTCGATCTTCCGGATCGACCACTACCTGGGCAAGGAGACCGTCCAGAACATCATGGCGCTGAGGTTCGCCAACAACCTCTACGAGCCGATCTGGAACCGGAGTTTCGTCGACCACGTGCAGATCACGATGGCCGAGGACATCGGCATCGGCGGGCGGGCCGGCTACTACGACGGCATCGGCGCGGCCCGCGACGTGATCCAGAACCACCTGCTCCAGCTCCTCGCGCTGGTGGCGATGGAGGACCCGACCTCGTTCGAGGCGCAGGCGCTGCGACGGGAGAAGGAGAAAGTGCTCAAGGCCGTGCGCCTGCCCTCCAACCTGGGGCTCAACACGGCGCGCGGACAATACTCGGCAGGCTGGCAGGGCGGCGAGAAGGTCGTCGGCTACCTGCAGGAGGAGGGCATCTCGCGCGCGTCGACTACGGAGACGTACGCCGCCATCAAGCTGGAGATCGCCAACCGGCGGTGGGCGGGCGTGCCGTTCTACCTGCGCACCGGCAAGCGCCTGGGCCGCCGGGTGACGGAGGTCGCGGTGGTCTTCCAGCGCGCGCCCCACCTGCCCTTCAGCAAGGACGACACCGAGATCCTCGGCCAGAACGCGCTCGTGGTGCGCGTCCAGCCGGACGAGGGCATCACGGTGCGCTTCGGCTCGAAGGTGCCGGGGACGGCCATGGAAGTGCGCGACGTCTCCATGGACTTCGCCTACGGCGAGTCGTTCCTGGAGTCGTCGCCCGAGGCGTACGAGCGGCTGCTGCTCGACGTGATGATCGGCGACCCGCCGCTGTTCCCGCACCAGCGGGAGGTGGAGCTGTCGTGGAAGATCCTCGACCCGATCGAGGAGTTCTGGGCCACTCAGGGCCAGCCCGAGCCCTACGAATCGGGCTCGTGGGGGCCGCCGTCGGCGGACGCGATGATGGCGCGTGACGGCCGCGTGTGGAGGAGACTTTAGTGACAACTTTCATGCTGTCGGACACGACGGCGGGGAAGATCTCGGCGCAGTTCATGCACCTGCGCCATCAGATGGGCGCGCCCGCGATCGGCATGGTGCTGACGCTCGTGGTGGTCTGCGAGGAGCGCCACCAGTACGACGCGCTCCGCGCCGCCGCCGAGGCGGCCCGGGAGCACCCGTCGCGCATCATCGTGGTGATCAACCGTGAGGTCGAAGAGCCCATCAGGCTCGACGCCGAGCTGCGCATCGGGGAGTCCACGCCGGGCGAGGTGGTGGTGCTGCGCCTGTACGGCGAGCTCACCCAACACGCCGACTCGGTGGTCAGCCCGCTGCTGCTGCCCGACACGCCGGTCGTGGTGTGGTGGCCGGGCATGGCCCCGGACGTGCCCTCCAAGGACGCGATCGGCGCCTTGGCCCAGCGGCGCATCACCGACGCCAGGGGCATGTCCGACGGCGGCGTCAGGTCGCTGGTGACCAGGGCCAAGGGCTATGCCCGCGGCGACACCGACCTGGCCTGGGCGCGTCTGACGCCGTGGCGCAGCCTGCTGGCCGCCGCGTTCGACCAGCCGGTGGGCCACGTACGCGAGGGCGTGGTGGAGGCCTCCACGGGCAATCCGAGCGCGCCGCTGCTGGCCGCGTGGCTGTCGGAGCGGCTCGGCGCACCCATCGAGGTCGCCGACTCGCCCGGCCCCGGCCTCACCTCCGTGCGCCTGCAGCTGGACGCGGGCGAGCTGGCCGTGGTCAGGACCGACGCCCGGCTGGCCACGCTGTCGCGGCCCGGTCAGCCGGACCGGAACGTGGCCCTGGCCAGGCGGCACACCTCGGAGCTGATGGCCGAGGAAATGCGCAGGCTCGACAGCGACGAGATCTACGAGGCGGCGGTCAAGCGGTTCGCCCAGACCTACAAGGGGTGACCTGAGAGACCGTGGCTGAGAAAGTAATGTCTGTGAGCGTCCCCACCATCGTCGTCCACCGCAACGCCGACGTCCTGGCCAAGGCGGTGGCCGCACGGATCATCACCCGTCTGGTCGACGCGCAGTCGGCCAAGGGCTCGGCCTCGATCGTGCTGACCGGCGGCACGGTCGGCATCGCCACGCTGGCGGCCATCGCCGCCACGCCCGCCCGTGACGCCGTCGACTGGCGGCGTCTGGACATCTGGTGGGGCGACGAACGTTTCGTGCCCTCCGGGGACAAGGAGCGCAACGAGACCGGGGCCCGCGAGGCCCTGCTCGACCACGTGGACGTGGATCCGGAGCGGGTCCACGTCATGCGCGGCCCCGACTCGGGCATGACGGCCGAGGAATCCGCCAACGCCTACGCCGCCGAGCTGGGGGCCGCCGCCCGTCCCGAGGACCACGGCCCGGTGCCGAACTTCGATGTGATGCTGCTCGGGATGGGCCCGGACGCGCACGTGGCCTCGCTGTTCCCCGGCATGCCGGCCCTGTACGACACCCGCCCGGTGGTGGCCGTCCACGGCTCCCCCAAGCCGCCGCCCACCCGTATCTCACTGACGCTGCCCGCCATCCAGGCGGCGCGGGAAGTGTGGGTGGTGGCGGCGGGCGAGGAGAAGTCGGGGGCCGTCCGCCTGGCCCTGTCCCACTCCGGCCCTGTCCAGGTGCCGGCGGCCGGCGCCCGCGGGCGCGGGCGGACGTTGTTCCTGCTGGACCGGGCGGCGGCGGGGAAGATCCCGCCGGAGCTGGGGCGACTGTCGTCGCCCTGATCATCTGACCTCAGCCGGGCGGCGGGCCGCCGAGCGTGCACGTGAGCATCTCGGCGGACCGCCGCCCGCCTGTTTTCCTCAGCTGGACGCGGTCGCGAGGTCGTCGATCTCCTTCAGCAAGGCATGCTTGCGTTCACCGGCCAGGTACGAGGCCTGGACGCCGTTCTTGGCCAGCTGGGCCAGCTCCGCCGTGCCGAGCCCGAAGACCTTCGCGGCCACGCGATACTCCTCGGCCAGCGTGGTGGCGAACATGGGCGGGTCATCGCTGTTGAGCGTGACGTACAGGCCCTCCTCCAGCATCCGGGGCAGCGGGTGGTCCTCGATGGCGGCGATCTGGCCCGTGCAGACGTTGGAGGTGGGGCAGACGTCCAGGGGGAGCTGGGTGTCGCGCAGGTAGGCGACCAGGCGGGGGTCGGCGAGGCAGTTGATGCCGTGGCCGATGCGCTCCGCGCCGTAGCCCTCGATGACTTCCCAGATCGTCTCGGGGCCGCTCATCTCGCCACCGTGCGGGACGCTGTGCAGGCCGGCGGCGCGGGCGGCGGAGAACGCGGAACGGAAGGCGTCGCGATATTTCCGGCGTTCTTGCTCAATACCGCCGATGCCGAAACCTACCAGCGCGGTGGGAGGTTCCTGGAGCGCGTGGTCCAAGGTGATCTTTGCGGCCTCCTCGCCGAACTCGCCGGGAATATCGAAGATGTACGCCATTTCCACGCCGTGCTCGGCCAGCGAGCGGCGGGCGGCGAGGTCGAGGGCCTCGGTGATCTCGCGCATGGGCATGCCGACGACGTGATGGGCGTACGGCGTGACCTGCAGCTCCACGTAGCGGGCGCCCTGGGGCGCGAGGTCGCGGGCCAGGCCCAGCACCAGGGTCGCCACGTCCTCCGGCTCGCGCACCAGCTGGTTGACGGCCCGGTACACCCGGGCGAAGTGCGGGAAGTCGCGGAAGGTGTAGAAGCGGCGCAGTTCTTCCTCGGTCGAGGGGACGCCGCTCCCGGGATGGCGGCGTGACAGCTCCAGGACGGTGGCGACGGAGGCCGAGCCGACCAGGTGGACGTGGAGCTCGACCTTGGGCAGCGCGTGAATGAAGGCGTCGGTGGAGGCGTCGATGGTGGTCATGGCGACGACCTTAAGTCGCACGTCTCCGCTTTTCATAGCCTGAACGCCAAAATCTCACAGCAAAGTGTTAAATAAAATGCTTAGGTTACGCTAGGTCGTGTGATCAACGCCGAAGCGTACGACCGCGGCTTCGCTCAGCTGAGCTCCCACACCGTCGGCCCCCTGCTCGAGCGGGCACACGCCGCCCGCCTGCTCGACGTCGGCTGCGGCACCGGCGTGGTGACCGCCGCGGCGCTCGCCTTAGGGGCGGAGGTCACCGCGGTGGACGCCGACCCGCACATGCTGGAGCTGGCCGCCCGCCGCCATCCCTATGCCACGATCCGGCAGGCCGCACTGCCCGAGCTCCCGTTCGCGGACGGGGAGTTCGACGCCGTGGCCGGAAATTTCATCATCAACCACGTGCCGGACACCGCCAAGGCGCTCAGGGAGCTGCACCGGGTGCTGCGTCCGGGCGGGAGGATCGCCCTGACGTGGTGGAAGGCCGACGAGATGACGGCCACGAACGTCTTCGCCGAGGCCATCGAGGCGGCCGGGGTGTCCTACGAGCCGCCGCCGCGCCCGTTCACCGCCAACGACACCCCGGACCGCTTCGCCGCCCTGCTCACGACCGCGGGGTTCGAGGAGGCGGCCGTGGAGACCGTCCGGTGGCGGCACCAGGTGGATCTCGGGGCCTGGTGGACGGACATCGTGGAGGCGGGCGGGCCGCGGTTCGCGGTGATCGCCGGCCAGCCGCCGGAGGTCGTCTCGCGTATCCAGGCGCATTACACGCGCCTGGCGGCCCCGTACGCGCGCGACGGCTTCCCGGTCTGCGCCTACCTGGCCCATGCCAGGCGCAGCCCCGGCTAGACCCGGCTCTCGGGGACCTGCCACGGCCCCCCTTAGCCCGCCGCCCAGGCGGTCACCACCGGCAGCAGCACCCCGTCAACGGACTCCGCGACGAACGCCTCGTCGAACGGCGACCCGTTGAAGATCATGCGGTGCCACACGAGCGCCTCCGCGATCGCGAACAGCCGCGCGGGATCGACGGCCCCGGCCAGCTCTCCCCGCTCCACCGCCTGGTCGAGCAGCGTCTTGACGTCACCCAGGTCCTTGGCCTGCATGTGGGTGCGCAGCGTGCGCGCCAGCTCCTGGTTGGACACCAGCGTCGAAGACAGCCCGATGACCAGCGTGTGCTTGCGCTCCACCGCCTGGCACAGGCTGCTGAAGATGGCGGCCAGATCGCCGCGGAGGGAGCCGGTGTCCTGCCCGAGCGGCACGTCCATGTCGAAACGCCGGCAGATGACGTCCACGACCAGCTCGGGCTTGCCCGCCCAGCGCCGGTAGATGGTGGCCTTGCTCGCCCTGGCCCGCTTGGCGATCTGGTCGACCGTCATGCGGTCGTAGCCGACCTCCGACAGCAGCTCCATCGTGGCGTCGAGGATGGCCCTGTCACGCTCGGGGTCGAGTGGAGCCACGTACACGTCCTTCTAGGAATACGAGATCTCCTCGAATCGTACGCCCGTCAGCTCGGTGGACACGTCCCACAGGCGCCTGGCGAGCTCTTCTGACCTGGCGGTCTCCGACGGCGTGAGGATCGTGAGCTTGGGGCCGACGAACTCGCCGCCGAGGATGGCGGGCGAGGTGGCGGCGTACAGGGAGGGCTGGGCGCCCTTCTCGGGCGACTTGAAGACCAGGCGGAAGAGGGGCTGCAGGGGCCCCAGCTTGACGATGTTCGTGGCGGTGGTGCCCGGGTGGCAGGCGACGGAGATCAGGCCCGTTCCCGCCTTCTCGGCGCGTCGCCGCAGCTCCAGCGTGAAGAGCAGGTTGGCGAGCTTGGACCGCGCGTACGCGCTCATGCGGCCGTAGCCACGCTCCAGATCCAGGTTACCGAAGTCCAGCTTGCCCACGGCGTGCGCGTCACTGGAGACGGTCACCACCCGCGCGCCCGGGCGGGCGAGCAGCTTGGGCAGCAGCAGCCCCGTGAGGGCGAAGTGCCCCAGGTGGTTCGTGCCGAACTGCATCTCGAAGCCGTCCTTGGTCTCCTGCCTGGGGATCATGGCGATGGCCGCGTTGTTGATGAGCAGGTCCACCTCGCCGACGCCCTCGGCGAACTCTCTGACCGAGGCCAGGTCGGCCAGGTCGATGCGGGCGTACTCGACCTGGGCGCTGGGCACCTCCCGCAGAATCCGCTCGACCGCGGCGCCGCCCTTCTCGGGCGAGCGCGCGGCCACGACGACACGGGCGCCGTGCCGGGCCAGCTCGAGCGCGGTCGGCAGGCCGATGCCGCTGTTGGCGCCGGTCACGATGGCGCTCTTGCCGGTCAGGTCCGGCATGGAGGCGGGGGTCCACGAAGTCATCGCCACTCCGATCCAGAGGTGTACGAAACCGTTTCGTACACCATAGCCTAACGATCGATCCGCTGCCGGGCGTTCCGCTCCTCGCGCCGCGTCACCTCGACCCGTTTCCTGCTGTCGTCCAGCTCTTTGCGTGCCTCGGCCAGCATGCGCTCCAGCGTGGCCACCTTCTCGGCACGCTCGTCGTACTCCCTGGTCGCGGCCTCCAGCGCGCTCTGCCACTCCCGGTGCGCGGCCTCGGCCTCCTGCCGCTCCCTGGCCTTCCTGGCTTCGGCCTCGGCGCGCTCTTTGGCCTGGTCCGCCTCCTCCTCCGGGGTGGGCTTCTTCTTCCTGGCGGGCCGCTCCCGGGTGATGGGGGCGGGCGCGAAGCCGCTGTAGCTGAGCGGCTTGGCCAGGTGGCCGCGGCGCACCTGATCGGCCGCGTCGGCGTCGACGACCGCGGCGTCCAGCGTCTGGTCGACCTCCGTGGCGGCGGCCGGCGAAAGGCCGCCGGACTGCCTGATGAGCTTGCTGAGCCTGCCGGTGGCCGCGTTGCGGCGCTGAGTCAGCTCGGCCAGGGCGTCGGCGTCCTGCTCCTGCCAGGCCGCGCGCAGCCGCTCCCCCACCTCGAGCAGCTCGGCCAGCTCCTCCGGGTGCTCGCGAGCGGCCTTGTTCACGGCCCAGGCGGACACCGTGGGCTTGCGGAATTTCGCGATGTCGCGCGAGAGCCGTACGTCACCCGCGTCCTTGGCCGCGCGGGCCTCGGCCTCGCGAGCGGCGGTGAACTCCGGCGGGGGGAGCGCGTAAAGGCGGTCGGCCACCTCGTCAAGATCCACACAGGACAAATACCCCACATGCCGGGGTTTGTAGCGCATAGTGGAGGCAGCCCCAGTCGAACGGAGGCCTCCCGGTGTTCGAACGCTTCACCGACCGCGCGCGCAGGGTCGTCGTCCTCGCTCAGGAGGAGGCGCGGATGATGAACCACGGATACATCGGCACGGAACACATCCTGCTCGGCCTCATCCACGAGGGTGAGGGGCTGGCGGCCCTGGTGCTCGACGGCTGCGGCGTGGAGCTGGAGCACGTACGCGCCTTCGTCGAGCGCGAGACCGGCCACGACGGCAACCCGCCGAGCGGGCACATCCCCTTCACGCCCCGGGCCAAGAAGGTCCTGGAGCTGTCCCTGCGCGAGGCGCTCCAGCTGCGCCACAACTACATCGGCACCGAGCACATCCTGCTCGGGCTGATCAGGGAGGGCGAGGGGCTGGCCGCGCACGCGCTCACGGACGCCGGCGCGGACCTGGCCGACGTACGGCAGCGCCTGCTCGACCGCGTCGGCCGAGGCTCCAAGGAGCGTCCGAGCGAGATGTTCTTCGCCGGCGGGTCCATGCTGAGCGAGCGGCTCACGCGGGTCGAGGAGAGCCTGGAGCGCATCGAGCGCCATCTGGGCATCCAGCGGCCCGAGCAGAAGCCCGGGGACCGGCGGGACGACGAGGAAGGCGTCGGCTAGGCCCGTCCGTCAGGCAGGGGCCAGCGCGCCGACCGGCAGCCGGGCCTCCACCACGCCCGGGTCCTCGGTGTAGGCGAGAGTGGCGCCCAGAGAGACCAGCAGCCTGCGCATCCTGGCGTTGTCGGACAACATGGTGGCCCTGACCTCGGCATATCCGAGGTCGCGCGCCGCCGCCACCAGCATCCTGGCCATGGCCGTGCCCAGGCCCTGGCCCTGGCGGCGGTCCTCGACCAGGAACGCCATCTCCGCGATGCCCGGGTCGGGCGTGAACAACAGATTGGCCATCGCCACGACCTGCCCGTCGTGCCCGGCGACCAGCGAATATCCCCGGCTCCTGTCGCACAGCCGGTCGAACATGCGCACCGGCAGCGTGGGCATCGAGGTGAAGTAGCGGAACCTGCGCGACTCCGGCGAGCACCTGTCGTGCAGGTCGCGTACGGCCTCGCGGTAGATCGAGGTGAGCGGGCGGACCGTGACCTCGGCGCCGTCGCCCAGCTTGACCGTGCGGTCGGCGCCGCTCTGCTCGACCGCCGGCTGGGCGAGCCTGGCGAAGGCGGCGGCCCTGGCCGCCTCGGTCAGGGTGAAGGGCAGCTCGGCGCGGCGCAGGCGGACCGCGCGACGGGCGGCCACGGGCACGACGAGCTGGGTCGGGTCGGGAAGATCGCTCACCGCTTCACCATAGATCCACCGGGCGTCGTCCGCGCGCAGCAGCTCGGCCAGCAGCTCGGGCAGCCGCCACGGCATCGAGCGCAGCCTGGAGGCCAGCAGCAGGGCCCTGGTGGGCTCGTCGGTCAGTTCGTGGGCGGTGGCCGGCACCACCTGGACGCGGCGACCGCCGGCCGCCTCCAGGGCCTCGCGCACGGTCTCCGGATTGGCGGGGATGTCGGCGACGAACTCGTCAACGGTTCCGTCGGTGTCGGACTGCACGCTCAGGCCGAGAATGTTGCCGCCCCTGTCGGCCAAGGCCGAGGCGAGGGAGGCCAGCCGCCCGGGCCGCTCGTCCACCGTGGTGCGGATGCGCAAGAATCCCATGCCCATCAGCATGCCGGGCAGCTGTTACGCCTCCGCTAACGACGTGTTTCATCAGGGAATGAACCTATATATCCGATCACGAATTTCGTCGTGAGATGCGACACAGTGTCCGGATATAGCAGGATACGGGGGCATGAGCGTGCGTGTTCCCTTGTCGTCAGAGTTCGTGAACGGCGACGTGTCCTTCTGGTACCGATCGGCCGGCGTGCCCGCCCCCGGCCCCAGGCTCGACGGCGACCTGGAGGCGGACGTGGCGATCGTCGGCGCCGGCTACACGGGCCTGTGGACCGCGTACTACCTCAAGCGAGCCCGCCCGTCTCTGCGGGTCGTGCTGCTCGAGCAGGAGTTCGCCGGATTCGGCGCCTCCGGCCGCAACGGCGGCTGGCTGACCGGCGACCTGGCCGGCTCGCACGAACGCTACGGCGCGGGCGCGCGGCGCCTGCAGCGCGAGATGTACGCCTCGATCGACGAGGTCATCGCGGTCTGCGAGAAGGAGGGCATCGACTGCGATCTGGTCAAGGGCGGCGTCGTGAACGTGGCCCGGACTCCCGCCCAGGTCGCCAGGCTCCGTGCGTCGGTGTCGGCGGCCCGCTCGTGGGGCATCGAGGAGCCCGACCTGCGGCTGGCGGACCCGGCGGAGCACGTACGGGTGGCCGGGGCGCTGGCCGCCTCCTGGAGCCCGCACTGCGCCCGCATCCAGCCCGCCAAGCTGGCCCAGGGCCTGGCCAGGGTCGTACGCGACCTGGGCGTGCCCATTTACGAGCGCACGCCGGTCACGGAGATCGTCCCGCACCGGGCGGTCACCCCGTACGGCGTCGTGACGGCCGGGCACGTGATCCGCGCCACCGAGGGCTTCACCGCCCGCCTGCGCGGCCTGCGCCGCCAGTGGCTCCCCATGAACAGCTCCATGATCGTCACCGAGCCCCTGCCCGCGTCGTTCTGGGACGAGGTCGGCTGGCGCGGCGCCGAGCTGCTCGGCGACATGGCGCACTACTACATGTACGCCCAGCGCACCGCCGACGACCGCATCGCCTTCGGCGGCCGCGGCCGCCCCTACCTGTACGGCTCGCGCGTCGACGCCCGGGGCCACACCCACGAGTGGACCGTGGAGGCGCTGTGGCGGCTGCTCACCGAGTTCTTCCCGGCCGCCCGCTCCTCGTCGATCGCGCACGCCTGGTCCGGCGTGCTCGGCGTGCCGCGCGACTGGTGCTCGACGGTCCACGTGGACCGCGCCACGGGCCTGGGCTGGGCGGGCGGCTACACCGGCCATGGCGTCACCACGACGAACCTGGCCGGCCGCACCCTCCGCGACCTGATCCTGAGCGAGGAGACGGAGCTGACGTCCCTGCCGTGGGTGGGCCGGAGGGTCCGCCCGTGGGAGCCGGAGCCGCTGCGCTGGCTCGGCGTGCACACGATGTACCGCCTGTACCGGGTCGCGGACCACCGCGAGCGCGCCATGCCCCGCACCTCGGCCCTGGCCCGTTTCGCCGACTTCATCACCGGTCACTGATCGCAAAAGGGAGATCTTGATGGACATCCTCTTCCGGGGAGGCCGCGTCTTCACTCCGGGAGGCGTCCGGCAGGCGGCCGTGCTGGTGAGCGACGGCGTGATCGCCGCCGTGGGCCCCGAGGGCGAGCTGGCCCGCCAGGCGCCGTCCCATGACACGGTGGATCTGGCCGGCGGCCTGCTGGTGCCGGGCTTCACGGACGCGCACATCCACCCGGTCCAGGCGGGCCTGGAACGGGCGAAGTGCGATTTGTCCGAGCTTTTCGGTCTTGACGCCTACATAGCGAAGATCGCGGATTATGCCGCGAAAAATCCTGATAAGGAGTGGATTGATGGCGGCGGCTGGGACATGTCGGCGTTCCCGAACGGCCTCCCCCACCGCGACCACCTCGACTTCCTTGGCCGGCCCGCCTATCTGATCCAGCGTGACCATCACGCCGCCTGGGTCAACACCCGCGCCCTCGACCTGGCCGGGATCACGAAGGAGACCCCTGACCCGGTGGACGGCCGCATCGAGCGCGGCCCCGACGGGGCGCCCACCGGCGTGCTGCACGAGGGCGCCATGGACATGGTCGGCCTGCTCACCCCTCGCCCGACCGCCCAGGACCTGGACGACGCGCTGGAGGACGCGCAGCGGCATCTGTTCTCCCTGGGCATCACAGGCTGGCAGGACGCCATCGTGGGCTCGTACGCGGGCTCCGTCGACCAGTTGCCCACCTACGTGTCCGCGGCCCGCTCAGGGCGGCTGAGGGCCCGCGTGACCGGCGCCCTGTGGTGGGACAGGACGCGCGGCCTGGACCAGCTCGGCGACCTGGTCGAGCGCCGGGCCGCCGCTGACGGCCTCGATCGTTTCAAGGCCACCTCGGTCAAGATCATGCAGGACGGCATCACGGAGAACTTCACGGCCGCGACGCTGGAGCCGTACTGCCTGTGTGGCGGCACGGGCCTGTCGTACGTGGACCCGCACAAGCTCAAGGAGTACGTCGCCGAGCTGGACCGGCTCGGCTTCCAGGTGCACTTCCACGCCATCGGCGAGCGGGCCGTCCGCGAGGCCCTGGACAGCTTCGAGGGCACGAACCCGGCCAACCGGCACCACATCGCCCACCTGCAGATCATCGAGCCTTCGGACGTGCCGCGCTTCGCCGCCTTGGGCGTCACGGCCAACCTGCAGCCCCTGTGGGCCACCCACCACGCCCAGATGGACGAGCTGACGCTGCCGTACCTGGGTGAGCCGCGCTCGTCGTGGCAGTACCCGTTCAAGGACCTGCTCGACCACGGCACGCGCTTCTGCGCCGGCAGCGACTGGCCGGTCTCGGACGCCGACCCGCTGCAGGGCATGCACGTGGCGGTGAACCGCACGGAGCCGGGTGGCTCGGTCCACGCCGGCTACCCGACCGCGGGGACGCCGTTCCTGCCCGGGCAGCGCCTCGATCTGGCCACCGCCATGGCCGCGTACACCTCCGGCTCCGCCTGGATCAACCGCTCCCCCGCCGGGGTGCTCGAGCCCGGCCGCCCGGCCGACCTGGTGGTCCTGGACCGCGACCCGTTCGCGCTGCCGCCGCAAGACATCGGGACGACGCGGGTGCGCATGACGTTCGTGGACGGCGAGCCGGTCCACGAAAACTCCTGACGAACCGCGAAGGGCCCCGGGCGATCGCCCGGGGCCCTTCGCGGTGACTCGACTACCAGGGGGACTTGTTGGCGCGCAGGCGCTCCAGTGCCTCCTCGAGGATCGCCTTGCCGTCCTTGTCGCTCCGGCGCTCCTTCACGTACGCCAGGTGCGTCTTGTACGGCTCGTTCTTCGGCGGGGCAGGCGGGGCCTCCTCGTCCTGTCCGGCTGGGAGGCCGCAACGTGGGCAGTCCCACAGCTCGGGGACCGCCGCGTCACTGGCGAAACTGGGGCGCGTCTCGTGCATGTTGGCGCACCAGAACGAGACCCGCACTCGCGGAGCCGCCTCGCCACGCTCGGCCTCCCCCATAGGGCCGGCGCCGACTCGGCTGCCACGGATCGCGTTGCCACTACCCACGGATGAACTCCTCGCTCGATCGCCCCGTGTGCGGACACGGGGGGAGAATCACTGTCACGCGTTTAACTTGTTGCTCAGGGCCGCAGGAGCAGGCCGAGAGCGATGATGCAGACGAACCAGACCGTGCCCGTGATGACGGTCAGCCGGTCGAGGTTGCGCTCCACCACCGAGGAACCACCGAAGTTCGACGAGAAGCCGCCGCCGAACATGTCAGACAGGCCACCACCCTTGCCCTTGTGGAGCAGGACGAGCAGGATCATGAGAAGGCTCGCCAGGATGAGGGCGATGGAGATTCCGATTTCCACGGTATGCCTGTTCCTTCAATGCTCTGTTACGCGTGACGATTCAAACTTGCCTCTTGAGGGTACGACCTGTTGTCAAGTCGCACCCCCAGAACGACTCAGTTAGCCAGGCATTTCGGAGAATCGGCAGATCTTGGCGTAGTCACCTGCGTCGATGCTGGCGCCGCCCACCAGCGCGCCGTCGACATCCGCCTGTGCCATGATCCCTGCGATATTGCCTGACTTGACCGAACCTCCGTAAAGGATACGGACCGCCGAGGCCACTTCGGCGTCGTAGAGCTCAGCGAGTCTGATTCGCAATGCTCCGCAGACCTCCTGGGCGTCCTCGGGGGTGGCCACCTCGCCGGTGCCGATCGCCCACACCGGCTCGTAGGCCACCACTATCGATTTTGCCTGCTCGGCCGAGATCTTGCGCAGCGCTCCGTCGAGTTGGCCGAGACTGTGCGCGATGTGGCCGCCTTCTTGGCGCACCGCCAGCCCCTCCCCGACACACAGGATGGGCGTCAGCGAGTGCCGGTAGGCGGCCTGGACCTTGGCGTTGACCAGGTCGTCGTCCTCGCCGTGGTATTGCCGCCGCTCGGAGTGGCCGACCACGACGTAGGTGCAGCCCAGCTTGGCCAGCATGGCCCCGGAGATCTCACCGGTGTAGGCGCCGCCGTCGTGCTGAGAGAGGTCCTGGGCGCCGTAGACGATCCTGAGCTTGTCGCCGTCCACGAGGGTCTGGACGCTGCGCAGGTCGGTGAACGGGGGCAGGACGGCGACCTCGACCTTGTCGAAGTCCTTGTCGTTGAGTGCGAAGGCGAGCTTCTGGACCAGCGCGATGGCCTCGAGATGGTTGAGGTTCATCTTCCAGTTGCCGGCGATGAGCGGCTTGCGCGTGCTCAATGGTCACTCCTCCAAGGCGGCGAGTCCGGGGAGGGCCTTGCCCTCAAGGTATTCGAGGCTGGCTCCACCGCCGGTGGAGATGTGCGAGAAGCCGTCCTCGGGAAGCTCCAGCTTGCGTACGGCGGCGGCGGAGTCGCCACCCCCCACCACGGTGAAGGCGTCGGCGGCGATCAGCGCCTCGGCCACCGCCCTCGTACCGCCGGAGAACGCGTCGAACTCGAACACGCCCATGGGCCCGTTCCAGAAGACCGTCCTGGCGTCGGCCAGCTTGGCGGCGAACAGCTCCCGCGTCCTGGGCCCGATGTCGAGCCCCTCCCGGTCGGCCGGGATCGCGGTGGCCTCGACCGCCTCGTGCTCGGCGTCGGCCGCGAACGTGGTCGCGGCCAGCACGTCCACGGGCAGGACGAGCTCGACGCCCCGCTTGGCCGCCTCCTCGAGGAAGCCGCGCACCTGGTCGAGCTGGTCCTCCTGGAGCAGCGACCTGCCGACCTCGTGGCCCTGGGCCTTGAGGAAGGTGTAGGCCATGCCGCCGCCGATCAGCAGCCGGTCGACCTTGGTCAGCAGGTTGGCGATGACGCCGAGCTTGTCGGAGACCTTGGCGCCGCCCAGCACCACCACGTAGGGCCGCTCGAGGTCGTCGGTGAGCTTCTTCAGCACCTCCACCTCGGCCACGATCAGCCCGCCCGCCGCGTGCGGCAGCAGCTTGGGCACGTCGTAGACGCTGGCGTGCTTGCGGTGCACCGCGCCGAACCCGTCGCCGACGTAGAGCTCGGCCAGCCCGGCCAGCTGCTCGGCGAAGGCGCCGCGCGCGGCGTCGTCCTTGGACTCCTCGCCCGGCTCGTACCGCAGGTTTTCCAGCAGGGCCACCTGGCCGTCCTGGAGCGATTCAACGGTGCCGCGTGCACTGTCGCCCACCACGTCGGCGGCGAAGGCCACGTCCTGGCCGAGCAGCTCGCCCAGGCGCCTGGCCACGGGCTTGAGCGAGTATTTCGGATTGACCTGGCCCTTGGGCCGGCCCAGATGGGCGCAGACGACGACCTTGGCGCCCCCGTCCAGCAGGGCCTTGATCGTCGGCACCGACGCGCGGATGCGGCCGTCGTCGGTGATCGTCTCCCCGTCGAGGGGGACGTTGAGGTCGGCGCGTACGAGCACGCGCCGCCCCTTCACGTCGAGATCATCGAGCGTGCGCATGCTCATTCTCCCGTCACTGTGTACATGGCCTCACTCCGTGAGCCGGCTCAGTCGCCCATGCCGCCGCCTTCCGGCGCCCCGGTCGCTCCGCTCCCGGCGCTCGTCCTCGGATCGGCTCTCCTGCGATCCGGCACCTCTCGCGGGTGATCGGTGCGACGCTCACAGGGAGGTCGTTCTCGCCGGCCCGGGCATCTCACGATGCGACGAGTGGGCGGCGAGACCGATCATGCGAAGCAGGGGCCCAGGCGGCGGCGCTCCCTCGCGGGATCCGGCGTCAGAGACCGCGGCCCACCAGCTCGATCAGGTCGGCGAGCCGGTTGGAGTAGCCCCACTCGTTGTCGTACCAGCCGACGACCTTGACCTGGTTGCCGATGACCTTGGTGAGGCCGGCGTCGAAGATGCAGGAAGCCGGGTCGGTGACGATGTCGGAGGAGACGATCTCGTCCTCGGTGTAGCTGATGATGCCCTTGAGCGGGCCCTCGGCGGCGGCCTTGACCGCGGCGTTGACCTCCTCGACCGTGACGTCGCGGCTGACGTCGACGGTGAGGTCGGTGGCCGAGCCCGTGGGGATCGGCACCCGCATGGCGAAGCCGTCGAGCTTGCCCTTGAGCTCGGGCAGGACCAGGCCGATGGCCTTGGCGGCGCCGGTGGAGGTGGGCACCACGTTGAGCGCGGCGGCGCGGGCGCGGCGCAGGTCCTTGTGCGGGCCGTCCTGCAGGTTCTGGTCCTGCGTGTAGGCGTGGATGGTGGTCATCAGACCCTTCTCGATGGTGAAGGTGTCGTGCAGGACCTTGGCCATCGGCGCCAGGCAGTTGGTGGTGCAGGAGGCGTTGGAGATGATCGTGTGCTTGGCCGGGTCGTAGTCACCGTCGTTGACGCCTATGACGACGGTGAAGTCCTCATTCTTCGCCGGGGCGGAGATGATGACCTTCTTCGCGCCGTTGTCGGCGTGCACCTTGGCCTTGGTGGCGTCGGTGAACAGACCCGTCGACTCCAGGACCACGTCCACACCGAGGTCGCCCCAGGGCAGGTTGCCCGGGTCGCGCTCCTCGAAGACCTTGATCGCCTTGCCGTTCACGATGATCTCATCGCTGGTGGCCTTCACCTCATAGGGCAGGCGGCCCAAGATGCTGTCGTACTTCAGCAAGTGAGCGAGCGTCGCGTTGTCGGTCAGGTCATTGACCGCGACGATCTCGATGTCCTTGCCACTGGCGGCGACAGCGCGCCAGAAGTTGCGACCGATACGGCCGAAGCCGTTGACGCCTACGCGGATGCTCACGGGAACCGAACTCCTCGAACAGATGGCGGGCTGAACCTCAACCACGAACCTTATCGGACCCAAATTGGTTTAGACCACTGCCACCCCCGCACTCTGAATGACGGTTCTGCCCACTAGTTTTGAGGCGTTCGAGTAAAGTGCCCGACTCATCGGAGTAAATTCGTGCATTCTCTGGGGGCTGAGATGTCACATAAGCGGTCCGGGCTGCTTCCCGGACTAGCCGTGGGACTCGTTGCGGCGCTGGTCTGCGCGGCCGGGATGGGGATGGCCATCGCGTTCCAGAGAAGCCTTCCCATCGAAGTCCGGACGTTCGGCAACGGGTATCCCCTCTCGATCGCGCTGTCCCTCGTGGTCGCGCTGATCGTCGCCCTGGCCATGGGCATGGCACGTCCGCGCAGCGTCGTCCTGCCGGCCGTGGCGGCGCTGTACGCGGGCGGCGCCGTGGCCGGTGGCCAGATCATCGGCAAGGCGATCATTTGGGGCGCCCTCACGCGGGGACGGGGCACCCCCATCGACCTGGCCGACATCACCCTCGACAACTTCTTCGGCGGTTTCTTCCCCGCCCTGAGCATCTACAGCTCCCCGCTGGCGCAGACGTGGCCGATCTGGCTCTCCATCGGCGTGGCCGCCCTGGCCGCACTCCTGCTGCTCACCCTGCGCGTGGTGTCACGCATCCGCCGCGCCCAGCGCGCCGAGGTCGCGACCGAGGAGCCGGAGGAGCCCGAGTACCGAGCCCCGTTCGAGCCCGCCCAATCCCCGGCCAAGCAGCCGGCGGGCGACCTGTTCACACCCCGCAAACCGGCCGGCGACTGACGCGGTCCGGGCTGACGCCGCCCGGCTCACCCAGGAACGGGACGCGCACGAACGGCTCCGCCCCGGGTCATCCGACCACGGAAGCTGGTCAAGCAGGCGCTCCGTCACGGCGAGCAACCCGTGAGCCTTCACGACCGGCCATGACGGACGGAACCCACGTCGGCGCGTGCGGCCCACTTGGCTCGCCGTAAAGAATGGGTCTTAAAGCCCCGCCACCACAACGGCCCCGGAGAACCACACAGAGCACCATCACGGCCCCGCAGAACCACACAAAGTGCCATCACGGCCCCGCAGAACCACACAAAGCGCCATCACGGCCCCGCAGAAGCAGACATAGCCCCACCGTCACGGCCCCGCATAGTCGCAGGGCCACCATCAACGGGCCTGCAGGCGCACCGTCACCACCACGACCCCAGCCGCACGGCCCCATCACCGGCCGCAGCAGACGACGCCCTCAGACGGTGCCGCCGTCAAGGGGCGAGCATGTCGACGGTGAGGTTGGCCTCGGTGTTGGGGATGCCGAGATCGGAGGCGCGCTTGTCGGCCATGGCGAGCAGCCGCCGGATCCGCCCCGCGATCGCGTCCTTGGTCAGCGGCGGATCAGCGATCTGCCCCAGCTCCTCCAACGACGCCTGCTTGTGCTCCACCCGCAGCCGCCCCGCCACCACCAGGTGCTCCGGAGCCTCCTCTCCGAGGATCTCCAGCGCCCGCTGCACCCGCGCCCCGGCCGCCACCGCGGCCCGGGCCGAGCGCCGCAGGTTGGCGTCGTCGAAGTTGGCCAGGCGGTTGGCGGTGGCCCGCACCTCGCGGCGCATGCGCCGCTCCTCCCAGGCCAGCACGCTGTCGTGCGCCCCCAGGCGGGTGAGCAGGGCGCTGATCGCGTCGCCGTCGCGTACGACGACCCGGTCCACCCCGCGCACTTCCCGCGCCTTGGCGTGGATCTTCAGCCGCCGCGCCGAGCCCACCAGCGCGAGCGCCGCCTCCGGCCCCGGGCAGGTGACCTCGAGCGACATCGACCGCCCCGGCTCGGTGAGCGAGCCGTGCGCCAGGAAGGCGCCGCGCCAGGCGGCCTCGGCGTCGCATGCCGCCCCCGCCACCACCTGACGGGGCAGGCCGCGTACCGGGCGGCCATGGTTGTCGATCAGGCCCGTCTGGCGGGCGAGCGCCTCACCGTCGCGGTAGACGCGCACGACGTAGCGAGAGCCCTTGCGCAGCCCGGCGGGCGCGAGAACGAGCACTTCCGCCTTGTGGCCGAACACCTCCCCGATGTCCTTGATCAGGCGCCGCGCGGTGGCGTTGGTGTCGAGCTCCGCCTCGATCACGATCCGCCCGCCCACGAGGTGCAGGCCACTGGCGAACCGCAGCAACGTGGAAACCTCCGCCTTGCGGCAGCACGGCTTCAGCACCGGCAGGCGGCTCAGTTCGTCTTTCACCACACCTGTCATCGCCATAAGCGTTAGTCCTCTCCCCCATTCAGACCGGCTCTCGTCAGTCTCTCGCACCTTCGCGCCACGCCGACCAGGATCAACGCTTCTGGAGGAAAATCTCGTCCAGGACGGAGGCAAGACGTCGTGGGTCGTGCCGCGCAGAGCCGTCGGAGGCGGCCACGTCGGCCATGACGAGCCGCGCGCCGAGCGCCGCGGCGGCCTTCTCCAGCGCGTCGGGGTCGTCGACCACTCCGGTGTCGGCCAGCACGACGTCGATCGACAGGTCGGGCGCGTGCTGCGTGAGCACCTCCAGATGCTGCTGGGGGGAGAAGTCGTCGGTCTCGCCCGCCTGGGGAGCCAGGTTGAGCGTGACCAGCCGCTTGGCCCGGGTCTCGTGCAGGGCCCTGGCCAGCTCGGGCACCTTGAGGTGCGGCAGCACGCTGGTGAACCACGATCCCGGCCCGAACACCACCCAGTCCGCCTCCAGCACCGCCGTGACGGCCTCGGGCCGTGCGGGCGGGTCCTCGGGGACCAGCGAGATGGCCTGGACGCGGCCCGGTGTCAGGGCGCACGCCACCTGACCGCGTACGGTCGAGATGACGCCGTCGAGCTCCACCTCGGCCACGATGTCCAGCGGCACCGACGCCATCGGCAGCACCCGCCCGTGCGCGCCCAGCAGCCGCCCGACCCAGTCGAGCCCGGCCACGGGGTCGCCCAGCAGCTCCCACAGCGCCACGATCAGCAGGTTGCCGACGGCGTGCCCGTGCAGCTCGCCCTCGCTGCGGAAGCGATGCTGCACGACCTCGCTCCAGGTGCTGCCCCACTCGTCGTCGCCGCAGAGCGCGGCCAGCGCCATGCGCAGGTCGCCGGGCGGCAGCACGCCGAGCTCACGGCGCAGCCGCCCGCTGGAGCCGCCGTCGTCGGCCACGGTCACCACCGCGGTCAGCGTGTCGGTGACCATTCGTAATGCGGACAGGGACGCGAACAGCCCGTGCCCGCCGCCGAGCGCGACCACGCCCGGCCCGAACTCCGCGTGCCGCCCGGGAGGACCGAACCGCCCCTCCTCACCAGGCGGGACGCCCCCGGCCACACCACGCCCTGCCGAGGCGCCGCCCACGTCTCGCAGGGGAGCATCAGCCGGCCGCGAACGCTCTACCGGGACGGGACCGCCGCCTGCCGGATCCGGCACAGCCGCTGCTTCGAAGCCTTCATCGGTCACTCCCGCCCCACATCCCGGTGGCTCACCTGGACCTCCATCCCGCGGTCGCGCAGGCGGGCGGCGACCTGCTCGGCCATGGCCACGCTGCGGTGTTTGCCACCCGTGCAACCCACCGCCAGCGTCGCGTAACTCTTGCCCTCACGCGCGTAGCCGGCGGCGACCACCCGCAGGACCTCCTCGTAGGCGTCCAGGAACTCCTTGGCCCCCGGCTGCCCCAGCACGTAATCGCGGACCGGCGCCTCCAACCCGTTCATCGGCCGCAGCTCGGGCACCCAGTGCGGGTTGGGCAGGAACCGGCAGTCCACGACGAGGTCGGCGTCGACCGGCAGGCCGTATTTGAACCCGAAGGACACGACGTTGACCCGCAGCCCCGGCCGGTCCTCGCCGCCGAAGTATGCCACGATCTTGTTTCTCAGATCATGCACGTTGTGCGAGGAGGTGTCGATCACCAGATCGGCGTTGGCCCGCACCTCCCGCAGGATCCCCCGCTCCCGTGCGATGCCGTCGACCAGCCGTCCCTCGCCCTGCAGCGGGTGGGGCCTGCGGACGTTTTCGAAGCGCCGCACCAGCTCCTCATCGCTGGCCTCCAGGAAAACGACGCGCACCCGCACCCCGCGCCCTTCGAGCTCCTCGATGGCGGCGTTGAGGTCGGTGGTGAAGGCCAGGCTGCGCACGTCCACGACGGCCGCCACCTTGTCGGCGGCCAGCTTGACCTTGCCCGCCTCCTCGGCCATCGCGAACAGCAGGCCCGGCGGCAGGTTGTCAATGACGAACCAGCCCAGGTCCTCGAGCGCTTTGGCCGCGGTGCTGCGTCCCGCTCCGGACATGCCGGTCACGATGACGAACGCCGGCCCGGTGCTCATCGCCTCACTCCGCCCGTCCGGCACTGACTCACCAGTGCTTCGCCCGTCCGGCTTTGCCTCACCGGTGTCCATGTCTACGCCCTCCCCGGCCGGCGTCGTCCGCCGCCTCAGCGGCCCGGGCGCTCACCGCACGGCGGCCGCCCGGCACGCCCGGTTGAGTCATCGCGGCACGCCCTTTCACACTAGCGAATGCGGGAACGCGCCTTGGCCATGCCGCTTCGTGTCCATGGTCGCGCTCGCACAGGGCTCCGCCGGCCACGCAAGCCACCGCTCCCCGTCCCAAGCTCGCCGCTCTGTGTCCGTGGTCGCGCTCGCACGGGGCTCCGCTGGTCACGCAAGCCACCGCTCTCCGCCCCAGGCTCCCCGCTCTGTGTCTATGGTCGCGCTCGCACGGGGCTCCGCTGGTCACGCAAGCTACCGCTCTCCGCCCCAGGCTCGCCGCTCCGTATGACCGTGGCGGCATCAAGGCGAGTCTCCCTTCAGCGTCGAGACGATGACCTCGGCGATCGAAGGGCCGATGCCCGGAACCTCGCAGATCTCGTCGGCGGTGGCCTCACGCAGCTTCTTCACGGAGCCGAAGTGCTTGAGCAGCGCCTGCCGCCGGGCGGGGCCGAGGCCGGGCACGCCGTCGAGCGCGCTCTCCTTCACCGTCTTCGCCCTCTTGGAACGATGGTAGGTGATGGCGAACCTGTGCGCTTCGTCTCGGACGCGTTGCAGCAGGTAGAGGCCTTCGCTCGAGCGAGGCATGATCACCGGTTGGTCGTCGCCGGGCAGCCACACCTCCTCCAGCCGCTTGGCGAGCCCGCACACGGACACGTCGTCGATGCCGAGCTCGTCGAGCGCCCGCTGGGCGGCGGCCGCCTGAGGGCCCGCGCCGTCGACCACGACCAAGTTGGGCGGGTAGGCGAACTTGCGCGGCTTGCCCGTCTCGGGGTCAATGGGGCCGTGCGCGTCCTGGTCGTCGGGGGCCAGCTCGCCGGTGGCGGAACGCTCCTCCAGGTAGCGGCGGAACCGCCGCATGATCACCTCGTACATCGAGGCGACGTCGCCTTCCTTGGTCTTGACCGCGAAGCGCCGGTATTCGCTCTTGCGCGCCAGCCCGTCCTCGAACACGACCATCGACGCCACGACGTTCTCGCCCTGCAAGTGGGAGACGTCGTAGCACTCGATGCGCAGCGGCGCCTGGTCGAGGTCGAGCGCGTCGGCGATCTCCTGCAGCGCCTTGCTGCGCGTGGTCAGGTCGCTGGCGCGGCGGACCTTGTGTTGCGCGAGCGACTCCTTGGCGTTGCGCTCGACGGTCTCCATCAGCGCCCGTTTGTCGCCGCGCTGCGGCACGCGTACGTCGACGCGGGCCCGGCGCTGCTCGCCCAGCAGCTCCGCGACCGCCTCGTTGTCGGGCGGCAGGGCGGGCACGAGCACCTCGCGGGGCATCGACTCGGGGACGGCCTCGGCGTACATCTGCAGCAGGAACTGCTCGACCAGCTCGCCGGGCGTGGTCTCCTCGACCTTGTCGACCACCCACCCGCGCTGGCCGCGGATGCGGCCGCCGCGCACGTAGAAGACTTGCACGGCGGCCTCGAGCGGGTCCTCGGCCAGTGCGATCACGTCGGCGTCCGTGCCCTCGCCGAGCACGACCGCCTGCTTCTCCAGCGCCCGCTGCAGGGCCTGGATGTCGTCCCTGAGCCGGGCGGCGCGCTCGTATTCCTGCTCGGAGGCGGCCTCGCGCATGTCCTTCTCCAGACGCTTGATGAAGCGGCTGGTGTTGCCTGCCATGAAGTCACAGAAGTCCTCGGCCAGCGCGCGGTGCTCCTCTGGGCTGACCCGGCCGACGCAGGGCGCCGAGCACTTGTCGATGTAGCCGAGCAGGCAGGGGCGGCCGATCTGCCCGGCCCGCTTGAACACTCCCGCGCTGCAGGTGCGCACCGGGAAGACCCGCAGCAGCAGGTCGACGGTCTCCCTGATGGCCCAGGCGTGCGAGTAGGGCCCGAAATAGCGCGTGCCCTTGCGCTTGGCCCCGCGCATGACCTGCACGCGCGGGAAGTCCTCTCCCAGGGTGACCGCGAGGTAGGGGTAGGACTTGTCGTCGCGGTATTTCACGTTGAAGCGCGGGTCGAACTCCTTGATCCAGGAGTATTCGAGCTGCAGCGCCTCCACCTCGGTGCCGACGACCGTCCAGTCGACGTCGGCGGCGGTGGTCAGCATCGTCTGCGTGCGCGGGTGCAGCGCGGAGAAGTCCGCGAAGTACGAGTTGAGCCGCTGCCGCAGGCTCTTGGCCTTGCCTACGTAGATCACCCGGCCGTGCGCGTCCCTGAACCGGTAGACCCCCGGGGAATCGGGGATCGAACCCGGCTTGGGCCGGAAACTCAAAGGGCTGCCCGCTGATCTCGCCACGACCAAAAGCCTAGTAGCCCACACCGACAAGGTCGCCCCGTCGCCGGCACGACCGGCTAGACCAGGCATCCCGGCCGCGCCCCCAAACGCGACCAAGACCAACACCACCCCGGTGCCAATGGGCACTGGCCAACACACCGGCACTGGCCGACACACGGGCACTGCCCGACTGGCACTGGCCGACACACGGGCACTGCCCGACTGGCACCGGCCGACACACCGGCACTGCCCGACTGGCACCGGCCAGCACACCGGCACTGCCCGACTGGCACCGGCCAGCACACCGGCACAACTGGCCGGCTGGCACCGGCCAGCACACCGGCACTGCCCGACTGGCACCGGCCAGCACACCGGCACAACTGGCCGGCTGGCACTGGCCGGCCGACATTGATCGGCACACGGGCACTCGCCCGGCCCGGCCGGCCCGGCCGGCGCGAACGGCCGCTGGACGGCCCAGCTCGCGCCGGGCCGTTCCCGGCGGCGGCGCTACGCGAGCGTGATCTGGTCGCCGTCGACCTTGATCTGCTGCTCGGGCAGCGGCTTGTCGGCGGGCCCGTTCGTCACGGCCCCGTCCGCGATGTTGAACTTGCTGCCGTGACAAGGACAGACGATCTGTCCGTCCGCGACGCTGCCGACCGCGCAGCCGCTGTGCGTGCAGACCGCGCTGAACGCCTTGAACTCACCAGACGTGGGCTGCGTGACCACGATCTTCTGGTCCTTGAAGATCGTGCCACCGCCGACGGGGATGTCGGCGGTCGTGGCCAGCGCACTCCCGCCCTGCGGCGCGGCGCTGGACTGAGCGGCGCTGGACTGAGGCGCGCTCGACTCGGTGGCGCCACCGGCGCTCGTCGCGGTATCGGTACCGCCGCCACATGCGGTGATCGCCAGCGCCAGGCCGCTTGCGCCCACGCCCGCGATCACCGCCCGGCGGCTACGAAGGTCTTCTCCCATGCGCTCACCCAAACGCACCCAGGTGAGAAATTCATGAGACGCGTGTTCACGCCAGCCTGATCTTGTCTCCGTCCACCGTGATCTTCTTTTCCGCGAGCGGCTCGCCCGCGGGCCCATCGGTGACGGAGCCGTCCTCGATGCTGAACTTGCTGCCGTGACAAGGACAGTTGATCGTGTTGTTGGAGACGGTGGCCACCGTGCAGCCCGCGTGGGTGCAGACGGCCGTAAACGCCTTGAAATCGCCTGCGGTCGGCTGCGTGACCACGATCTTCTGCCCCTCGAAGACCTTCCCGCCCCCTTCGGGGATGTCGCTGGTGGCAGCCAGCGCCTTGCCCTTCGATGCCTGCTTCTTCTTGGGTGCCGCGGACGACGCCTCCTCGGCCGGCTCTTCGGCCGGAGGGTCGGCGCTCGCTTCCGTCGTCGGCGAACCGTAGCTCGCACACGCTGTCAGAACCGCCGCCAGCCCCGCGCCACCGGCGCCGAGCATCATTGTCCGGCGCGTCGTTTCCGTCATTGTGCGTTCCTCCCAGGATTGTCTTCACTTCAGGTACGGCCAGCGCCATGGCGCCGGTTCAGCGTGCCCGAGACCAATCCCGGCGACTACGCACAATTACCGGTTCAGACGATCACGATGCCGTCGCCTTCGACCTTGACGGGGAACGCGGTCAGCGGAGCGGTGGCGGGCCCCTTGGTGGCGTTGCCGCTGTCAGCGGCGAACTCACTGCCGTGGCAGGCGCACTTGATCAACTTGCCCTCGGGAATGCTCACGGCGCAGCCCATGTGCGTGCAGATCGCGCTGTAGGCCTTGTAGACGCCCTGCGCGGGCTGCATCACCACGATCTTCAGGTCCTCGATCAGCTTGCCGCCGCCCACCGGCACGTCGGCCGTCTTGGCGATGACCTTGCCTTTGATGCTCTGCTGAGCCTTGATATCCCCCGTGCCGCATGCGGCGAGCGCCAGCCCGCACGCCGCGACTCCGGCCGCCCCCAGCATCTCGCGCCGTCCGAGGCCGCTTTCAGCGGCCTCTTCCGTCGAACCCCAGGTGTTCATGTTCGAGAGCTATCCCATATCTCTTCGTGGTCAGCGTGTGACATTCGGTGGCGCGGCCTGCTGCCCCTTAACGGTCGATGCTGACCCGCTGTGGTCGAGTCGTCATCCAGAGTCAAGTCTATGGGCGCCGCCCGCCGGTCCCGTCCGCGGGTGGCAGATCGCAGCGCCCGGCGGGCACCTCTGACCGCCCTCCAGGGCGGCACGTCAGCGGGTGGTAGGCCGGCGGTCAGCGACCGCCCCGAACCTTGCGGCCATGACGCTTTCGACAGAGCAGCAGCCACCGGTCTCCCCCGCCCCACCCCGCCGTCCCCGATGGTGGCGCCGTCCATGGGTGGCGCCGCTGGCGGTGGTGGCGGTCGCGTTCGTCGCCTTCTCGCTGCCCCCGTACCTGTCCATGGATCCGAGCCAGTCGCGCGTCCCCGCCCCGGACTTCTTCCCGCCACATTTCGTCGTCCTGTCGCTGCACGTCGTTTTCGGCTCGATCGCGATGATCACGTGCTGCCTGCAGGTCTGGCCGTGGTTCCGCGGCCGCTACCCGCGCGCCCATCGCCTGATCGGCCGCGTGTACGTCTTCGCCGGCTGCCTCCCCGCCGGCCTGCTCGGGCTGATCGTCTCCGTGACCACCCCGTATTTCGGCCCGGTGACCGCCGCCAGCGGCGTCGTGCTGGCACTTGTCTGGCTGGGATGCACGCTGGCGGGCTGGCGGATGGCCAGGCAGCGCAGATTCGCCGACCATCGCCGGTGGATGGTGCGCAGCTTCGCCCTCACCATGTCGATCACCACGAATCGCCTGTGGGGGATCGTGTTCTTCATCGTGTTGTCGCCGCAATTGGAGACCACCTTCCACGGCGACGAGACACTTCTGGCGAGCGCGGTGTCGGCGCTGAGCGCCTGGCTCGGCTGGGTGTTGCCGCTGCTCTTCGCCGAGTGGTGGCTGGAGCGCGGCGACGCCGCCAAACGCCGCCGCCGCGCCCGCCAAACCGCATGACCCATGCCCGCCAGGGCGCATGACCCTCGCGGCCACCAGGCCGGGTGACCTCAGAAGGAAAGGATCTTCCGTAGGAAGCGCCCCGTGTGGCTCTCCTCCACCAGCGCGACCTCCTCGGGCGTGCCGCTGGCGACCAGGGTCCCGCCGCGTGAGCCGCCTTCGGGACCCATGTCGATGATCCAGTCGGCCGTCTTGATCACGTCGAGGTTGTGCTCGATGACGATCACCGTGTTACCGCCGTCGACCAGCCGCCCCAGCACGCCGAGCAGCCTGCGGATGTCCTCGAAGTGCAACCCGGTGGTCGGCTCGTCCAGCACGTAGATCGTCCGCCCGGTCTGCCGCCGCTGCAGCTCGGAGGCCAGCTTGACGCGCTGGGCCTCGCCGCCGGACAGCGTGGTGGCCGGCTGCCCGAGCCGGACGTAGCCGAGCCCCACGTCGTGGAGCGTCTGCAGGTGACGCTTGATCGCGGGGATCGCGTCGAAGAAGCCCAGGGCCTCCTCGATCGGCATGTCCAGCACCTCGGAGATCGTCTTGCCCTTGTAGTGGACCTCCAGCGTCTCCCGGTTGTAGCGGGCGCCGTGGCAGACCTCGCACGGGACATAGACGTCCGGCAGGAAGTTCATCTCGATCTTGATGGTGCCGTCGCCGGCGCACGCCTCGCAGCGCCCGCCCTTGACGTTGAAGCTGAAGCGCCCGGGCTGGTAGCCCCGCACCTTCGCCTCGGTCGTGGCCGCGAAGAGCTTGCGAACGTGGTCGAAGACGCCGGTGTAGGTGGCCGGATTGGAGCGCGGGGTGCGCCCGATCGGCGACTGGTCGACGTGCACGACCTTGTCCACGAGGTCCATGCCGTTGATCCGCGAGTGCCGCCCCGGCACCGTGCGCGCTCCGTTGAGCTCCTTGGCCAGCGCGTTGTAGAGGATGTCGTTGACCAGCGTCGACTTGCCCGACCCCGACACACCCGTCACGGCCGTGAACAGCCCCAGCGGGAACTCGATGTCCACGCCCTGGAGGTTGTGCTCGCGCGCCCCCTTGACCGTGATCTGCCGCTTCTTGTTGCGCGGGCGGCGGATGGCGGGGATGGGGATGCTCCTGCGCCCGGACAGGTATTGCCCCGTCAGCGACTCCTCGCTGGACAGCAGCTGCTGCACGGTGCCGGACACCACGACCTGGCCGCCGTGCTCGCCCGCGCCGGGACCGATGTCGACCACCCAGTCGGCGGCCGCGATCGTGTCCTCGTCGTGCTCGACCACGATCAGCGTGTTGCCCATGTCACGCAGCCTGACCAGCGTGTCGAGCAGGCGCATGTTGTCGCGCTGGTGCAGGCCGATGGACGGCTCGTCCAGCACGTAGAGGACGCCGACCAGGCCGGAGCCGATCTGGGTGGCGAGCCTGATGCGCTGCGCCTCGCCACCGGCGAGGGTGGCGGCGGCCCGGTCCATGGTCAGGTAGTCGAGGCCGACGTCGAGCAGGAAGCCCAGGCGGGCGTTGATCTCCTTGACGACCCGCTCGGCGATCTGCATGTCGCGGTCGGACAGTTTGAGCGCGGCCAGGAACTTCGCGCACTCGCCGATCGACATGGCCGCGACCTCGGCGATCGACTTGTCGGCGACCGTCACCGCCAGCGTCACCGGCTTGAGCCTGGCTCCCTTGCAGGCCGGGCACGGGATCTCGCGCATGTAGCCCTCGAACCGCTCGCGGCTCGAGTCGCTCTCCGCCTCGGCGTGCCTGCGCTGCACCCACGGGATGACGCCGTCGTAGGTGGTGTAGTAGGAGCGCTGCCTGCCGTAACGGTTGCTGTAGCGGACGTGCACCTGCTCGTCGTGGCCGAACAGCAGCGACTTCTGCGCCTTCTTCGGCAGCCGCTCCCACGCGGTGTCGAGCGTGAATCCGACGGTGTTGCCCAGCGCCTCGATCAGCCTGACGAAGTATTCACTGGTGTGGCCGCCCGACCAGGGATGCAGCGCGCCTTCCCGGAGCGTGCGCTCCGGGTCGGGCACCACCAGGTCGGGGTCCACCTCCATCTTCGTGCCCAGGCCCGTGCACTCGGGGCAGGCGCCGAACGGCGAGTTGAACGAGAACGAGCGCGGCTCCAGCTCCTCGAACGACAGGTCGTCGTAGGGGCAGTAGAGGTGCTCGGAGTAGAACCGCTCGCGGCCGGGGTCGTCCTCGGGCAGGTCGACGAACTCGAGCGTGATCGTGCCGCCGGACAGCAGCAGCGCCGTCTCGACCGAGTCGTTGAGCCGGCGCCGCGCCGACTCCTTGACCGACAGGCGGTCGACGATGACCTCGATGTCGTGCTTTTCGTACTTCTTCAGCGTCGGCGGGTCCTCCAGCCGCACGACGGTGCCGTCCACCCTGGCCCTGGCGAAGCCCTTGGTCTGCAGCTCGCGGAAGAGCTCGGCGTATTCACCCTTGCGTCCACGCACGACCGGGGCGAGCACCTGGAACCTGGTGCCCTCCTCCAGGTCCATCACCCGGTCGACGATCTGCTGCGGCATCTGCCTGGCGATCGGGCGCGCGCACACCGGGCAGTGCGGCTTGCCGATCCTGGCCCACAGCAGCCTCAGGTAGTCGTAGACCTCGGTGATCGTGCCGACAGTCGAGCGGGGGTTTTTGCTGGTGGCCTTCTGGTCGATCGACACCGCCGGGGACAGGCCCTCGATGAAGTCGACGTCGGGCTTGTCCATCTGCCCGAGGAACTGGCGAGCGTACGCCGACAGCGATTCGACGTAGCGCCGCTGACCCTCAGCGAAGATCGTGTCGAAGGCCAGGCTCGACTTGCCCGAGCCGGACAGGCCGGTGAAGACGATCAGCGAGTCTCGCGGCAGGTCGAGCGAGACGTCCTTGAGGTTGTGTTCTCGTGCACCACGCACGATCAGGCGGTCTGCCACGGCGATCCCGGAAGTCGAAAGGCGGATAGGTCCACGGGGGATGGTAGACGGGAGCTCCGACAAATTCGGCGGCCCGCATCCCGGCCCCCGAAAAATCCGTCCCTCACAGGTTACGGCCATCAGCCACCTCGGCAGGAGGCCTTCGACATCTAACGATCTGACCTGCGGCTTTATGCCCGCCCTCAGACGAGAGGCCCAGATGTTGAAATATCCAGACATGACCGGTCCTATCCGTGCTGCAGGCGGAGTCGCCCACGGACGCGACCTCGGCGGCGGACCCATCGTCCAGGGCACGCCACGCGACATCCTGACCTGACTGACCGGCAGGTCGGACGGCCGGGGCGTTACCCTGGTGCCTGCGGGGCAGTCGTTCATGCCAGCCCCCGGGGGGACAGGCTTTCCAGAGCCGCCGCCGTGGCTGACCGGCCCCCGCAGATCTGCCCGCGACGCCCCCGAAGGACTATTGATGACCTACACAGGTGACGTCCAGGTCGGCGGTCCCGCCGACGTGCGTGAGCTGCCCGCACTGACGATCTGCAAGCTCGCCGTCGGCCCGTACGACAACAACGCCTATCTGCTGCGCTCCACGCAGACCGGTGACGGCCTGCTCATCGACGCGGCGGCCGACTCCGATCGCCTGCTCGCCCTGATCGCCGACCAGCCGATCGGCGCGATCGTCACGACGCACCAGCACGGCGACCACTGGCAGGCGCTGGGGCAGGTCGTCAAGGTCACGGGAGCCCAGGTGATCGCCCATCCGCTGGACGCGGCCGCACTCCCGCTGCCGGTGGACCGCACCGTGGAGCACGGCGACACCATCACCTTCGGCGACGTCACCCTGGAGGTCATCCACCTGCGTGGCCACACGCCAGGATCGATCGCGCTGCTGTACGACGGGGGCGAGGAGGCGGGCACACACCTGTTCACGGGCGACTCCCTGTTCCCCGGCGGCGTCGGCAACACCTGGAAGGACCCGGAGCGCTTCGACCAGCTCTACACCGACGTCGTGGAGCGCGTCTTCAACCGCCTGCCCGACGAGACCTGGATCTACCCGGGCCACGGCAAGGACACGACCCTCGGCGCCGAACGCCCCTCCCTCCCGGAGTGGAAGGCCCGCGGCTGGTAGCCGGTGCCCTGCCGGCCCGCAGGGCTGGTAACCGGCGCCCGGCTGGCCGCCGGGGGCACAGTGCTCACCGGCGGGCGGCCAGGACCCGGACGATGCGCTCGGCCGCGAGGGCGGGATCGTCGGCGAGCCCGACGAGCTCGCCCCACGACCACCGATAGAACCAGCCCTCCGACATCGGCACGCAGTCGACCGTCTCCACGAGCATGACGGTGTCGGGGTCGCTGATCCGCAACGCGGGCGGATACGGCCGCAGTGCAGCCGTCAGCCCGCGCTCCTCAAGCTCCGTGGCCAGCTTGCCGAGGTAGTACGTGCGCGTGTGCTCGCGCGGCGTGGCCGACATGGCTCCATCAAAGCCGAAGTAAGACGAAAAATCCCGGTCAGTTGCTGATGCGCTCGGCTTCTTTACGCTGCTCGCGCTTGTAGAACAACATCCGCAACGGGATGGCCGCCACGAGCGCGATCTGCATGGACGCGCCGATCTTGATCGGCAGGTCGCCGCCTTCCGGCCAGGCCACCCAGACGGTGAGGAACGCCACGTTCACCATGATCCACCCGAGGACCACCGCCAGGAGCTGCCCCTTCGGCTTCGGGTATTCGATCCGGCTGACCATCAGCCACGCCACGCCGAGCACGGCGAGCAGCGCCCAGATGCTCGGCTGGAACAGCAGCACGATGGAGATCACCGTCATGGCGCCCATCGGGATGGGCAGCCCCATGAAGTCGCCGCTCTTGGTCTTGACGCAGGCGAACCTGGCCAGCCGGACAACCCCGGCGACCAGTACGGACGCCGCCGCCACCAGCACCGCGGTGAACGGCACCTGATCGGTGAACCCGCCCCAGATCACGACCATGAACGCGGGCGCGAACCCGAAGCTGATCACGTCGGCGAGGTTGTCGAGCTCGGCCCCCATCGCCGAGGCGCGGAAGCGCCGTGCGACGAGACCGTCGAACAGGTCGCACGTCGCCCCGATGAGCAGCAGCACGATGGCGGTGGCGAAGTAGCTGGGGTTGGGCGTGAAACGGCCGCCCTCGACTTGGAGCTGCTGGATCGCGGAGTACGCCAGGACGCACACCGCGAGGAACCCGCAGACCGCGTTGCCCAGCGAGAGGGAGTCGGCAGCGGAGAGGCGGAACGCCTTGCCGACGGGACCTCGAGGCTCTTCCTCTTCCGCCTGCCAACTACCGGCGTCAGCCTCGGTCAATTCTGGTCACCCCCGCAACCGTCTTCTCACCCACGGACACCGCGGGAGAGATCCCTTCGGGAAGGTAGATGTCGACCCGCGAGCCGAACCGGATGAGCCCGATCCGCTCGCCTGGCACGACTTTCGCGCCCGCGCTCAAATAGGGCACGATCCTGCGCGCCACCGCGCCCGCGATCTGCACCATCTCGATGTCGCCCAGCGTGGTCTCGAAATGCCACACCACGCGTTCGTTCTGGTCGCTGTCCTTGTTGAACGCCGGCAGGAACCCACCTGCCACATGCTGCACGGAGGTGACATTTCCCGCAAGAGGGGCACGGTTGACGTGCACGTTCAGCGGGCTCATGAAGATCGCGACCCTGGTGCGGCCGTCCGGCCACGGGTCGATGCTCTGCACCACGCCGTCGGCGGGCGACAGGACGCGGCCCTCTCCCGGGGTCCGGTCGGGGTCGCGGAAGAACCAGAGCATGCCCCCGGTGAGCGCGCTCAGCGGCAGCGCCGCGAGCGCCCATCGCCGGTCCTTGCGCGTCAGCAGCGCGGTCGCGGCCGCCGCGGCCGCCGTCGGAAGGAGCCAAGGAGACA
The DNA here is from genome assembly GCF_052245915.1 of Nonomuraea sp. 10N515B. Lineage (NCBI taxonomy): Bacteria > Bacillati > Actinomycetota > Actinomycetes > Streptosporangiales > Streptosporangiaceae > Nonomuraea > Nonomuraea sp. 10N515B. The sequence goes on along the minus strand of NZ_JBQQBQ010000010.1, from coordinate 23,027 downwards.
CGCCGCGGGCGAGCCTGACAGAGCTCGGGCGGGTGGGCTTAGCAGAATCGTCGGACACGTACAACCTTTGGTGGTGACTGGACTGGGCGCTTTGCCGTGATGTTACAGAACCAGCAACCATGCACGGCACAACTACACAAGCAAAGCGCCTCGAAGCCCTTTTCGCTAGACCTGCTCCGGGGTCGTCTCCTCGCCCTTGCGCGCGTCGATGCGGGCTTTCACCAGACTGGCCACAGTGGTGATGACCATGGTGGCGCCGATGATCGAGAGCGAGACCCAGATGGGAATTTCGGGCGCCCAGGAGACATGGCTGGCGTGCAACGCCTCCATGACAAGCTTAACCCCGATGAACCCGAGAATGAACGCCAAACCGTAGCTGATGTAGACGAGCCGCTGCAGCAGGCCACCCAGGAGGAAGTAGAGCTGACGCAGCCCCATCAGGGCGAATGCGTTGGCCGTGAAGACGATGAAGGGATCCTTGGTGAGCCCGAAGATCGCGGGAATCGAGTCGAGCGCGAACAGCAGGTCGGTGCTGCCGATGGCGATCATCACGATGAGCATCGGCGTGACCAGGCGCTTGCCGTCGATCTTGACGGTGACCTTGGACCCGACGTAGCCCTCGGTGGCCGGGAGCGTCCTACGCACCCACCTGAGCAGGATGTTCTCGTTGACTTCTTCTTCCTCGCCCTTGAGGTGCTGGCGGACGATGTTGATCGCGGTGTAGACGAGGAAGGCGCCGAACACGTAGAACAGCCAGCTGAACCGCTCGAGCGCCGCGGCGCCCAGCGCGATGAAGATGCCGCGCATGACCAGCGCGAGCAGGATGCCGACGAGCAGGACCTTGTGCTGGTAGGCCCGGGGCACGGCGAACCTGCTCATGATGATGAAGAAGACGAAGAGATTGTCGACGCTCAGGCTGTATTCAGTGATATAGCCGGCGAAGAACTCCCCGGCTTTGTCCGCCCCCACCGTGGTCCACAGGACCACCCCGAACGCTATGGCGAGGACGACGTAGAACGTCACCCAGTAGCCGGCCTGCCGCATGGAGAACTCACGTGCTTCTCCGCGGTCGACGATCCACAAGTCAATGGCAAGGACAACGATGAGACCGCCGATCACGGCGATCCAGGCCCACACGGGTACGCTCACGTCTCAAAAACCTCCGGCATTGCAGGACTCAGTGCCGGAGGTCTCTCCCGCCCGCGAAAAGCGCGGACCGGCAGCCCCGGGGGCCCCGTGGAGCGGGGCTGCACCGTGATGACGAGGCTGTCGCGAAGGGATACTCCCCTCCCTAACCCAGGCAGTATACGAGAACGCCTTATCCCCACCTAATCATCCCGTTGGATCTTGAGGCCCGTACGCCTCCAGCACGCTCGCCACGGCGGCGTCGCCGCCGGGCATCTCGCGCCCGCGCCGCGCGGCCGCCGCCGCGAGCGTTTCCGCAGCTCCCGGCTCCTCCAGCAGCGTCCGTACGGCACCACGCAATCCTTGGACATCCCCGTAGGAAACGAGGATCCCGGCGTCCCCCACAATCTCCGGAATTCCTCCCACGGCAGTAGCGATCACTGGCTTCCCGGCCATGAGCGCCTCCCTGATGCTGAGCGGCTGCCCCTCCCACCGGGCGGCGGTGAGCACGGCGGTGGCCGCGCCCAGCAGGTCGGGAATGTCATCCCGATTTCCGAGCAGCCTCACCGGCAGCGCCTCCCGCCGGATCCTGCCTTCCAGCTCCGCCCGCAACGGCCCCTCTCCGGCGACAAGAAACAGCGGCCCCCCGGCCAGGTCCGCCGGCAGGCCGGTCCCCTCCCCCCAGGGCCCGGCGGCGACATCGAGGAGCGTTTCGAGTCCCTTCTGCTGGGCGAGCCGGGCAATCGTCAGCATGATGGGCCGCTGCCCGGCCCCCAGCTCGTCCCTGACCTCCTCGGGTGTGCGCTTGGCCGGCCGCAGCGCAGGCGCCGGCACCACGGCGGCACGCACGTCCCGAGCCCCGAGCCGGGTCATGCGCTCTCCGAGGTCCGGCGACACGACCAGCACCCGATCGGCTCTCCGTGCGACGATCCGCTCGAGCACCCCGTAAACGAATCCGACGACGCCGCCCGCGGTCAGCGCATTGTGCAGGGTGACGACCAGTCTCCCCCGCCGGCTGCCCGCTCCGAGCGCGGCCAGCGCTCCCGCCCTCAGCCCATGGGCGTGCACGACCTCGGCCTCCCGGGTCAGCCGCCTGATCGCGAGCACCGCACGCAGGTCGTTGCCCGGATGTGGCCGGTCCGACACGGCCACCTCCACGAACCGGGCCCCCGCGGCGGCGAAGGAGAACTGCTCCTCGATGCTGCGCGGTCCCACGACGAGCACCCGGTGCCCGCGCCGCACCAGCCCTTCGGTCAGCATCAGGACGTGCCGCCCCGTGCCGCCGGACGTGGTGCCCAGCACGAACGCCACCCGCACGGCTCAGCTCCTCCCGCTCCGCCTGAGCAGCCCGGCCACCGCACCCGCGTCGGCCCGGTCCACCACGGCCACCACCACGCTCCCCGCCGCCAGTGCCACGGCCGCGGCCAGGGCGGCGGCGCCCACGTTCGGCCACAGACCCTGCGCCGCGAGCCATCCCACCACGGCGCCTCCCGCCAGGTATCCCAGCAGCCCACCGGCAACAGCCGCGCACAAGGCCCTGAGCAACCCGGCCGCGGCCGCCCGTCCCCTGGCCCGCGTCACGGAGCCGAGCAGCAACGCCCCACCCACGCTCATCCCCACGCTCATCCCCAGCGCCATCCCGCCGATCTGCCACCCCTCGGGCAGCACCGCCACGAAGGCGGCCTGCGCGACCATCACGACCACCCAGCCCGCCACCGTCCCGGTGGCGGCCCCCCGGCCGCGCCCTGCCGCGTAGAGCACCCTGCTCAGATGCGCGATGAGCCCATAGCCGATGAGCCCGGGCGCGAACAGCGCGATGGCCCGCGCCAGCTCGGGCGCGGGCACGTCGCTCTTCATCCCCAGGAACACCACCGCCCCCGGTCCCGAGGCGGCGGCCAGCACCCCTGCGGCCAGCCCGGACACCAGCACCACGGCTCGCGTGGTGCGCGCCGTCAGCGCCGCGAACCCCGCCGGGTCCCCGGCCTGCGCGGAGAGGCGGGGAAACGCGCTGGTGGCGATGGGTACGGCCAGCACCGCGTATGGCACCAGGTAGATCGCCCACGCGTAGTTGTAAACGGCGATGGCCCCGTTGCCGATGGCGTTGTTGGACAGCACCAACACCACGATCATGGCCGCCTGCTGGGCGAGCAACGCGGCGATGCCCGCCAGGGCGAGCCTGCGCACGTGTGCGGCCACACCGTCGGGGAACCGCAGGACCGGCCGCCACCGCAGTCCCAGCCGGGCCAGGGGCCCGAGCACGGCCAGCACCAGCGACAGCACCCCCAGGCTGGTGCCCACGGACAGCGCCAGCTCGGCCGGCCCCGGCACCGCGGCGGGATCGGTCACGCCACCACTGAGCGGCACGAACAGCAGATAGGCCACGATCACCACGATGCTGGACACCAGGGGCGCGACGGCGGGTCCGGCGAACCGCTTGTGCGCCTGCAGCACGCCGTAGAGCACCACCGCGACGCCGTAGAGGGGGATCTGGGGCGCGAAGACGACCAGCATGCGGGCGGCGACCGCGGTCACCGCGCCGACGTCGGCGCACCCGTCGATCGCGGGGCCGAAGAACAGCCCGACGATAGGCCCGGCGAACAGAGCCGTGAGCACGCCGACCGGCACGAGCACCACGATCACCCAGGTGAGCAGCGCCGAGCTGATCCAGCTCACCCGCACAACGTCCTGACCGTCCGCCTGCGCGGACGCACCGGCGAGCCCGGCCGGCCCTCCGGCCTGCGCCGACCCGACCCCCATCGGCCCGTCGGGCGCCCCGGCGAGCCCGGCCGAGCCGTCCGGCCCCCCGGCCTGCGCCGGCCCGGCCTCCGGCGGCCCCTCGGGCGCACCGCCCCGCGCCGGGCCGTCCGGCGCCCGCCTGGCCGCCGCTCCGGCCAGCACCGGGACCACCATCCCCGCCAGCGCTCCACCGACGACCACTTCGAACACGATGTTGGGGATCTGGTTGGCCGTCATATAGGCCGTGGCCAGGCAGTTGGTCCCGACCGTCTGCGCGAAGGCATATTGCTTCGCGAAGCCGGTGATGCGCGCGAGCACGGTGATCGCCCCGATGAGCATGGCCCCACCGGCGACGCCTCGCGCCGTCACCACCCCCACCCGGCCTCCCCGGTCCGCGTCGAACACCCGATCACGCGGACATCATCCTGGCAGGTCGCACCGACAATCGCGTCACACGGGGTCGACGGGCCGACGGCCGAGCATGTCGAGGCGGTTGAGCACGGGGTTGCCGGCGATGACCTTGGTGAAGCTGACCTTTTCGGCGGCGGCGGTGAGCGCCACGACGGTCCCCAGAAGCGCATAGCGGCCGGGCCTGCTCAGCTTGGTGACCGCGGCCAGCCCAAGGAGCGCGCCGAGGGCGTTGGCGCCCGCGTCGCCGAGCATGGCGCGTTCGCCGAGGTCCTCGGGCAGCAGCGCCGCCGCGGCCCCGAGCGGCACGGCGGCCAATGCCGCCGCCGCGGGCGTGGCGCGGAAGAGCGAGGCGGCCAGCAGCGGGCCGCCGGTCAGCAGCCCGACCTTGATGGCGCGGCCCGGGCGCAGGTCGAAGAGATTGGCCAGGTTGGCGGCGCCGGCGATGGCGGCGCCGTTGACCAGCGTGTCGGCGGGCCCCTTGGACACGAGGGCGGCCGCGCCGAGACCCGTGGCGCCGATGCCGAGGATCTTGACGGCGCCACTGGTGACCTCGCCACGGGCGAGCGCGGTCAGGTGCCCCTTGAAGCCCTTGGACGCCGTCGTGCCGTAAAGGTCGTCGTAGGCGCCGAGCGTGCCGCTGCCGACGCCCGCGACCAGGGCTGCCAGCCGCAGCTTGCCGGGCAGGCCGGGCGTGAGTGCGGCCGCCGCGCCGGCGCCGGCGACGAACGCGGGGCCCTCGAGCAGGGTGATGGGCTCGCCGCGGTGGTTCTTCCGCGTCCAGCGGCCGGCCAGGTCGGCCGGCCGGTTGCGGGTGAACGCCACGTAGGCGGCGCGGGCGGCCACGGCGCCGATCGCGGCGCCGGCGAGGGCGGAGAGCAGGCCACGGGCCCGGATGGCAGGCATGTCAGCTCCCTGACTGATTGGTGGGGGTGGGGCTGGCGGACGTCACCGGGGGCAGCATGGCCGAGGCCCCCCTGCCGATGCCGTATTGGCCGGCGCGCCCGGTCAGTTGCTCCCGCAGAGCGTAGACGATCACGACGCGGCCCGCGGGCATATCGGCGGTGTCGACGGTCGAGACGCGTCTGGAGATCTCGCTCTCGTCGCGGACGGAGCTGATCGCGTCGCCTGTCACGGTGGTGGGGGCCGCGGCCCCGGCCAGCACCGTGCCCTTGCCCGTCACGTCGAACCCGTCGGCCACCGAGGCCAGTGCCTCGGCCTGCACCTCGGCGCTCTCCCCCTCGTACGGCTTCTCCGGCGCGAACATCACGGCGAGCGTGGCCCGCTTGGCGGGATCGCCATCGGTGCTCAGCAGCCCGCCCGTCTCGAACGCGCTGAGGACGTCACCGGTGGCGGCGTTGGGCGTGTTGGCCTGGGCGGGGTCGTTGGTCATGAGGGACGCGGCGAGCAGCGAGGCGGCCCGGTCCCAGCTGGTGGCGGTGGCGGGGAAGATCATGTTGGCCGGCTTGAGCTGGTTGACCAGGCCGTCGAGCACGCCCTTGCCAGCGGGGTCGAGGAACTTCTCGGCCAGGGTGAGGCGCCCGGAAACCTCCGCTCCCGCCTGGACGATCACCTGCTGGGTGGCCTCGCGCACGGCGGTGCTCGAGCCGGGCGACTCGATGAGCAGCACGCGCTGGCCGACCAGGGCGCCGGACACCAGCTCCGGCGTCTGGGCGGTGACGAACGCGTCGTTACCGGCCTCTCTGCCGCGCAGGATGTCGAGGTCGGCCCGCAGCCCGTTGTTGGTGTTGGTCAGCTCGTCGCTGGTCCTCTTGGCCAGGTCGATCGCGGGGTCCTGGAGCAAGGTGGTGCCCAGCACGATGCCCACCGCCAGCGCCAGGAAGATCGCGACGATGGAGACGAGGTGATAGCGGAAATCGATCACGAGAAGAGTCCGACCAGCCAGAAGATGAACGCGTTCCAGGCGTCTTGCAGGCCGTTCAGCCAGGTGCGGCCGATCGGCGCGGAGACGAGTGCGACGACGATCGTGATCAACGCGGTGATCACGAGGAGCAGCAGCGACGGGGTGGAGATGCGGCTGCGGTAGAGCCTGCTCACGCCCTTGGCGTCGATGAGCTTGCTACCGATGATCAGCCGGGTGAGGAAGGTGCTGGCCATGCCGGAGCGACCCTTGTCGAGGAACTCCTCCAGCGTGCCGTGGGTGCCGACGGCGACGATGAGCTCGGCGCCCTTGTCGTCGGCCAGGATCATCGCGATGTCCTCGCTGGTGCCGGTGGCGGGGAAGATCACGGCTTCGCGGCCGAGCTGGTGCACGCGCTCCAGCCCTGGGGCCCGGCCGTCGCGGTAGGCGTGCACGACGAGCTCCGCGCCGCACGTCAAGGCCTTGGTGGAGACCGAGTCGAAGTCGCCCACGATCACGTCGGGCAGGTAGCCGGCCTCCATCAGCGCGTCGGCCCCGCCGTCTACGCCGATGAGGATGGGCCGGTATTCGCGAATGTATGGGCGAAGGGTGGCGATGTCCTCTTTGTAGTGGTAGCCGCGCACCACGATGAGGACGTGCCTGCCCTCCAGGTTCGTCCTGATCTCGGGGACGCCGACCCCGTCGATGAGCAGCTTTCCCTCGCCGCGGACATATTCCATCGTGTTGACGGCGAACGCCTCGATCTGCACGGCCAGCCCGGCGCGCGCCTCGGCCATGGCGGCGTCGACGGCCTCGGCGGTCTGCTGCTCACCCTTGCCGACCGCGTCCTCGTCGAGATAGACGACCCCGTCGCAGAGCCTGACGACGTCGCCGTCCTTGACCCGCTCGAACAGCTCCGTGTTGGCGTTGTCGACGAACGGCACGCCCGCGTCCAGCAGGATCTGCGGCCCCAGGTTGGGATAGCGGCCGCTGATGCCGGACGCGACGTTGACGACGGCCGCCGCTCCGCATGCGACAAGCGCCTCCGCGCTGACCCGGTCCACGTCGACATGGTCGATAATCGCAATTTCCCCCGGCTGGAGGCGCTTGGTGAGCCTCTTGGTGCGCCGGTCGATTCTCGCCACTGCCGTTATGCCGGGAAGGTCATCGACCTTCCTGCCGCGGAGGCCCGGCATCCTGTTCCCCGGAACCTTCATCAAGACCATCCTGCCAGAGCGAAACAGCGCAGAGGCCACGCATGACGCGGCGTGTCCGCTATGTCACCCAGGATCACCGATCAGTCGCGGCGAGCCCCAGGAGTTCCTCGGCGTGCGCCCGGCCGAGTTCGGAGTCCTCCAGGCCGGCCAGCATGCGGGACAGCTCACGCACCCGGCCCTCGTGGTCGAGCGCGGTGACGCCGCTGCGCACGACACTGCCGTCGCTCGCCTTCTCGACCACGAGGTGCTGGTCGGCGAACGCGGCCACCTGCGGCAGGTGGGTGACGACGATCACTTGGGCGGTGCGGGCCAGCCGGGCGAGCCGGCGCCCGATCTCCACCGCCGCCTTGCCGCCGACACCCGCGTCGACCTCGTCGAACACGAACGTCGGCACCGGATCCGCCCCGGCGAACACCACCTCGATCGCGAGCATCACCCGGCTCAGCTCACCGCCGGAGGCGCCCTTGTTGAGCGGCAGCGGCGGCGCGGCGGGGTGGGCGGCCATCCGCAGCTCCACCTCGTCGACCCCTTCGGGGCCGAACTCCGCGCTCCGGCTGAGCTGCACGACGACCCTGGCGTGCGGCATGGCCAGCGCCGTCAGCTCCTCGGTGACGGCCTGACCGAACCGCTCGGCGGCGGCCTCGCGCACCCTGGTCAGCTCGCCGGCCAGCTCGGTGAGCTTGTCGGTCAGCTCATCGTGCTCCCGGGTCAGCTCGTCGATGCGCTCGTCGTCGCCTTCCAGCTCGGCCAGCCGGGCCGCGGCCTGCTGCGCCCATGCCAGGACCCCGGCACTGTCCTCAGCATATTTCCTGATAAGTCCGGACAACACGGAACGGCGTTCCTGCACGGCCGCCAGCCGCGCCGGATCGGACTCGATCGACTCGGCGTACGCCGCCAGGTCCGTGGCCACGTCGGAGATCAGGTATCCGGCCTCGGCCAGCCGGTCGGCCACGCTAGCGAGCTGGGTGTCGAAGTCGCGCACCGTCTCCACGGCCGCACGCGCCTCGCCGAGCAGCGAGATCACATCATGAGGGCTGCCGGCCGCCTCCATCGGGTCGCCGAGCAGCGCGGTGTGCGCGGTGGTCGCGGCGCTGCGCAACGCGTCGGCGTGCGAGAGCCGCTCCTCCTCCGAGCGCAGGTCGGCGTCCTCGCCCGGCTTGGGGTCGACCTTCTCGATCTCCTCCAGGCCGAAGCGCAGCATGTCGGCCTCCTGCGCCCGCTCCCTCGCCCTAGTGGTCAGCTCCTCCAGCAGCGCGGCGACCTGCTTGTGCCGTTTGTACGCCTGCGCGTAGGCCCGCAGCGGCTTGACGAGCTCGTTTCCGGCGTATCGGTCCAGCGCGGCCCGCTGCCTGGCGGGCTGGAGCAGCCGCTGCTGGTCCATCTGCCCGTGCACCGCCACCAGGTCGTCGGCCAGGTAGGTCAGGGTGCCGACGGGCACCGTGCGGCCGCCGAGCCATGCCCTGGACCGGCCCTCCGCCGACACGGCACGCGAGATGATCAGCATGCCGTCCTCGACCTCGCCGCCGATGTCCTCGACCTGCTGGGCGACCCGCCCGCCGGACTCGATGACCAGCGTGCCCTCCACGCTCGCGCGGTCGACGCCCGGGCGGATGCGCGAGGGGTCGGCCCGGCCGCCGAACAACAGCCCGAGCCCGGTGACGACCATCGTCTTGCCCGCGCCCGTCTCGCCGGTGACCACGTTGAACCCGGGCGAAAGCTCGAGCACGGCCTCGTCGATGACGCCGAGCCCCTGGATGCGGACCTCCTCGACCCTTGGTCGCACTGCCCACTCCCGTCACTGCCGTGTCTTTCGGTCACACGGATCGTCTCACTGATGGTCCACGGATCGTCTCCGAACACATGTGCCCACGTGATCCTACGCGCTCCGCCTCCCATTCACTCAGGGTCGCACCCTTCCGCGCCAGCCCTGAACAGGAAGCTCGAACTTGGCGACCAGCCTGTCGGTGAACGGCGCGCCGGTGCTCTCCACCCCGTGCAGCCGCGCCAGGCGCACGGGCTCGGCGCCTCTGCGCACCTCCACCCGCGAGCCGGACGGCAGGTCGAAGCGGCGCCGCCCGTCGCACCACAGGACGCCGCCCGGTGTGTCCGGCAGGATCTCCACGGCCAGCGTGGAGCGTGGTGAGACCACCAGCGGCTTGGCGAACAACGCGTGGGCGCTGATGGGCAGCATGAGCAGCGCGTCGACCTCCGGCCACACCACGGGCCCGCCCGCCGAGAAGGCATAGGCGGTGGAGCCCGTCGGCGTGGCGCAGATCACGCCGTCGCAGCCCCAGCGCGACAGGGGCCGGCCGTCGATCTCGGTGACCACCTCGAGCATGCGTTCCTGCTTTTCGACGGTGGCCTCGTTGAGTGCCCACGTGTCGGCGAGCACGCGGCCGTTCAGCCGGGCGATCACATCGATCGTCATGCGCTCCTCGACGTCGTAGCGGCCGGCCACGACGCTGTCGACCGCCGCGGCCAGGTCGTCGACCTCCGCCTCGGCCAGGAACCCGACATGCCCGAGATTGACCCCCAGCAGCGGTGTGCCGGCGGGCCTGGCCAGCTCGGCGGCGCGCAGCAGCGAGCCGTCGCCGCCGAGCACCATCATGACCTCGGCGTCCTTGACGGCGCTCGGGTCGCCGGGCACCGCCTTGACCCCGGAGCAACCGATCTCGCCCGCCTCGGACTCGAGCACTCTGACGGTGATCCCGGCGTCGACCAGCCGGTTGATGACCAAGCGGGCGCTCTCGACGGCGGCGTCCCGCCCGGTGTGCACGGCGACCAGCACGGTCCGGTTCATTGCGGCCCTTCCGCGACGGCACGCTGGATGTCGGCTTCGAGGTCGGCGACCGGCGGCTCGCCCTCTCCCTTGCCCAGCCAGAGCAGATATTCCACATTTCCCGACGGTCCGGGCAACGGGCTGGCGGTCACGCCGCGTACGGTCAGCCCCAGCTCCCGTGCCTTGGCGGCGGCGTCGCGCACGGACTGCCGCCGCAGCTCGGGATCACGGACGACGCCGCCCGCCCCGACGAGGTCCTTGCCCACCTCGAACTGCGGCTTGACCAGCAGCACGAAATCCGCCTGGGGGGCGGCGACCGCGGCCAGAGCGGGCAGCACCAGCCGCAGCGAGATGAACGACAGATCGCCCACGATCAGCGTGGGCGGCTCGCCGACCATGCCGGGGGTCAGATCACGGACGTTGACCCGTTCCATTACCGTCACCCGCTCGTCGGTCCGCAACGACCAGGCCAGCTGGCCGTAGCCGACGTCGACGGCCAGTACGTGCGCTGCGCCGCGGCGCAGCAGCACGTCGGTGAACCCGCCCGTGGAGGCCCCCGCGTCGAGACACCTGCGGCCCTCGACGGTCAGGCTCCGGAACGTGTCCAGCGCGCCGAGCAGCTTGTGCGCTCCGCGCGAAACGTAGTCAGGGCCGTCATCCGAGGCGGCCACGACGATGGGGGAGGCGGTGTCGACCTGGGTGGCGGGCTTGCGTGCCAGCTGGCCGCCGACGGTGACCCGGCCGTCGTCGATGAGCTGGGCCGCCTGCTCGCGTGACCTCGCCAGGCCGCGGCGCACCAGCTCGCTGTCGAGGCGGATCCTCCGGGTCACCGCTCACCCGGCGCCGGCTCGCCAGCGGCTATTGGGGCTGCTGGGACCTGCGTGGCCTCCGCGGCTTCGACGGCCGCCAGCGTGGCCTCGAGCTCGGAAAACGCCTCGTCGAAGACGGCCACGTGGGCGCCGACCGGCAGCTCGCCCAGACGGCCGAGGCCGGCCACGATGGCGTCGACCCGCTCGTCGCCGGTCTCCTCCGGCAGCTCACTCATGATTCGACCGTAACGCCTCCCGCGAGCGCGCGGGACCTTGGCAGGCGTGTCACACGTTGAAGGTCATACGGGGGTGCTAGTGATGTGGAACGCTACGGTCCGTAAAGGAAGAGAAAGGATGCGCATCATGGCAAGCGTCGAGGAGTGCCGGGCGGCACTGGTCAAGCTCGTCGCCCAGTTCGACGAGATCGACGAGGAGGACCGGGCCAAGCACGTGGTGGAACGCACGGTCAGCTGCCGTGTGCCCGACCTTGACGTGATCTTCTATGGCCGGCTGCACCATGGGGGGCTCGACCCGTTCACGGAGCAGCCGCCGGCGGACCGCAAGCCCGCCGACGTGAAGATCACGATCGCGAGCGACGACCTGATCGCGCTGGTCGACGGGGAGCTGGACCTGGCGCGTGCGCTGCTCGGCGGCCGGGTGAAAATCGACGCGAGCTTCGGGGACCTGCTGCGGCTACGAAAGCTGATCTAGACGAGCCGATCGACTGCCCTTGCGCCCGAGTTATTTAATGACAGCGTTAACCATTTGGCGACGGGCGAACAGCAACATGGTGCAGGCGGCACTACCACGCGCCAGCCCGACGCGCGCATCGGCTCACCCGGCGATGCGGTCCAGCACGGGCTTGACCGCGTCCTCCTCGACCCGTCCCTCTCCAGCCGCCGCCCACGCCGCATCGCAAGCCGCCCGCAGCCCGTCGATCCTGTTCCCGTCCCCTTCCAGCCGCAGCGCCCCGTCCTTCCACAGGGCCCGCCAGCCCCCGCAGGCCCCGTCCCGCACCTCGGGATAGGGCAGGCGCAGCGCTCGCAGATCCGCCGCGACGAATGTGGGCCGGTGCCGCGGCTCCGCCGTCAGCACATCGACGGCCGCGGCCACTCCCGTCAGCACCAGCAGGCTGTCCACCCCGGCATTGGCCGCTCCCTCGATGTCGGTGTCCAGCCGATCCCCCACGACCAGCGGCCGCCGAGCCCCCGTACGGATCATCGACTCCCGGTGCAGCGGCGGATCCGGTTTGCCCGCGTACACCGGCTCCACCCCGGTGGCCGCGGCGATGACCCGCACCATCGCCCCGTTGCCCGGCAACTCGCCCCGGCCGGTGGGCATCGTGCTGTCGCGGTTGGACGCCACGAACCACGCACCCTGCCGCACCGCCAGCGCGCCTTCGGACAGCAGTCCGTACGACAGCCCCGGCGCGATCCCCTGCACCACGGCGACAGGCGACTCGATGGCCGTCGAAACCGGTCGAAGCCCTCGATCCCGTACGGCCATCCGCAGTCCGGAGCCGCCGACCACGAGCACGTTCGACCCGGGCGGCACTCTTTCCGCGATGAGCCGCGCGGCGGCCTGCGCCGAGGTCACCACATCCTCGGCCGTGGCAGGCGCGCCGAGCTCGCGCAGATGGGCGGCGATGGCGGCCGGCGTACGGGAGGCGTTGTTCGTGACGTAGGCCAGCCGCACGCCCTGCCCGCGCGCTTCCTCCAGGGCCTGCGGCGCCCCGGGCACCGCGTGGCTGCCCAAGTAGACCACGCCGTCGAGGTCGAGCAGCAGGGTGTCGTACCCGTCGATCAGCACAGCGCCTCTTCCCGTTTGCCTCTCAGGCCGCGTGAGAGCGCCCGACAACGAAACGCAATGAGCCTACATTTCCCGGCGAGCGCGCAAGGTAGCGCGGACGCTCTTCAACGCCGACACGTAATGCCGCTCATCGGGTCGCATGGCGACCGCGATGGCCAGCGGTTCCTGCGCCCCTTCCACATCACCGGTCCGCCACAACGACAACCCCAGCCCGAAGTAGGCGTAATCCTCCGCCGGATTGGCGTCCACGATCTGCCGGAAACTGGCCGCGGCCTCGGCGTACTGCCGGGAATTGAACTGGGCCCGGGCCAGCGCCTCAAGAATGCTGCGCGATTCCGGCTCGGCCGCGGCGGCACGCTCGAGCAGGGCGGCCGCGGCGGCGGGACTGCCTTCTTGGAGAAGCTTGACCCCGCGCTGGTACCAATCGTAAACAGTGCCCCGGGGAGTGCCCGAGTTCTCATCATTGGGGTTTCCATCTGGAGCCATGGGTGAAGACTCCCTTTCTTGATCCTTTGCCGGAGACTCCGCCTTCAGGACGGAGTAAGCCTGAAGTGACGATGAGTGATACCATGGTTACAACGTGCCGCCGGGACGTTGTAACCGCCCGGACGCCACGGTCGTCCGGGAGCCGGCCGGAAGTCTTGAGAGCAAGCCCCCTCCTTCCAGGTGGGTGTGCAGTTGGCCGCTGGACGACAGACCCGCTCTGCCCCGCTGTGGAGCGGGCACGGCTGCAACCAAGGGGCGACTCCCGGAAGGCGCAAGCATTTATGGGAGCATGCCCGGTATGGGGATTCCTGAACTGCCGGTGCCGGACGGACTCGTGCTAAGGCCCTTCCGAGGGGTACGTTTCGCCGTCGAAGATCCCGCCAAGGTGACCTCCCCACCCTACGACCTGATCTCTGACGCGGACGTGGACGCCCTCCTGAAGCTTCACCCGAACAACGTCGTCCGCCTCATCCTCCCCTGCCCCGATCCGGGCAACTCCTCCCCCACAGCCACAACGACCGACTCCGGCTCTGCCGTCGCCCCACCCGCCGGGGTCCCGTTCGAAGCACGGTACGCCGACGCCCGGGACACGCTGCGCGCCTGGCTGGAGGCGGGCATCCTGGTCCCGGACGAGGCTCCGGCGCTCTACGTGTACGAGCAGAGCGGACCGGACGTCGTCCAGCGCGGCCTGATCGGCGACGTGGGCCTGGCCGACCCCGGCCAGCACATCATCCTGCCCCATGAGGACGTGATGCCGGGCCCGGTCGCCGACCGGCTCGCGCTCATGAGCACCACGAAGGCCAACCTCGAACCGATCTTCCTCCTCTACGAGGGCGCTGACCGCGCCGCCTCCCGCCTGGTGGACGAGGTGGCCACGAAGCGCCACCCCCTCGTGACCGCCCACACGGAGGACGGCCTCACGCACCGCCTATGGGCGATCACGGACGAGACGGAGATCGCCGCGATCAACGCCGACCTCCATGATCGGCAGGCGTTGATCGCCGACGGCCATCACAGGTACGCGACGTACCGCGTACTCCAACGCCAAGAACGAGCCACCCGCCAACCTCCGCGCCCCGACCACCCGAAACGCGACAACCGAGCCGCCGAGCACGCCGAGGAGGGCCGGCCATCCCCCGTGGGAGGCCTGCTCGCCCCGTGGGACTTCGGCCTCGCCTTGCTCGTCGATTCCACCGCGTATCCGCCCGACCTCAAGGCCATCCATCGCGTGATCCCCGGCCTCCCGCTGGCCGAGGCGACCGCCAAGGCCAGGGGCTCGTGGCGGGTCCGCGACTATGACGACCTGGCCGAGGGCCTGGCCGAGCTCGAGAACACCCAGGAACCGGCGTTCCTGCTCGCCGGCGAGAACGGCGTGCACCTCCTCACGGATCCCGACCCTGTCCAGTTGGCTCATGCCATGCCGCCCGACCACTCCGACCGCTGGAACGCCCTCAACACCTCCATCCTCACCGAGTTCATCCTGCCCAAGGTCTGGGGCATGCGTGACGACGAGCAGACCGTACGGATCGTCCACCACGACGCGGAGGCCGCAGTGCGGCTGGCCGCCCGAACCGGGGGCACCGCCGTGATCCTCAAGCCACTGGCGATCGACGACGTGCTGGCCGTCGCCGCGGGCGGTGAACGCGTCCCCCGCAAGTCCACCTCCTTCGGCCCCAAACCCAGAACAGGCCTGGTCCTCCGCACGTTCGCGATCGACTGAGCAGCGCGACCCGTGGTCCTCCGCCAGAGCGGAACCCATCCCCTCACCAACCCACGGCTCAGTCCTCGGCCTTACCACCCCTCGCCATCGGCACCAGCGCAATATCTGCCTCCAGCCTCACTCCACGCACAAAGGGATGCCGCGAACGTCGCCCCCCGTCCCGCAGCGGCGCTCGAATCCTCGCTTCGTGCAGAGGACCGGCCCCCGGCCCCCAGCCCCGACCGGTCGGGAGTCGGCCCGAACCGGTCGGGAGTGGGCGGGTCAGCTTGCCTGAGCCAAGCGGGACACCTGTCTGGGCACCAGGGCGGCAGGCGTCTCCGCAGGGCGGTCGTCTTCCGGCGCGGGAAGAGGCGCGGCCGCGGTGACCGCCTTGGCGGTGCTCACCTCCACCTCGTACTTCCAGATCTTGGCCGCCGCAGGGCCGAAGACGCGGCAGCGGAACGCGCCCGTCACTTCGATGTAGTCGCGAGGCTTGAGACCGCGGACCACGGCGGCCGCTTCGCCGTTGTAGGTGACGCACGGGATGCTGTCCGTCACGATGCCCCCTCGCCTGTCCCGCCGCCGGCGGCGCACGATGATGCGCCACTTCGTCGCGGTGTCGCCGCTCGGCAACGAAAACTCTTCGACGGCCGCCGAGAGCCTCCCCATCAGCACGACCTCGTTTCGGTCCACTGCCATCCTCCTGTCGATGCTCTGGTGGAGATCACTCTTTACGATGAGAGGGAGGCCGGATCGGCTCGAACGCCGTTCTGGGGACAATGGCTGCGCGCTCGGGAGTGCCTGTGGACAACATCACCGCTCTAGGCGGCGACGTCTATGAGATCGACACGAGGATGGCCGGCTACTCCGGCATCACGGCCGGCTATCTGATCCTGAGCGACCGCCCATGCCTGGTGGAGACCGGCACCTCGACCTCCGCTCCCGTGGTGCGCGACGCGCTCGCCTCGCTGGGCGTCGGCCCGGAGGATCTGGCCACTGTCGTCGTGACCCACATCCATCTGGATCATGCCGGTGGGGTGGGCGACATCGCCGGATTCTTCCCGTCGGCGCAGGTCGTGGTCCACGAGAAGGGCGCCCGCCACCTGGCCGAACCGTCACGGTTGATGGCGAGCGCTCGCATGGTGTGGGGTGACCGGCTCGACACCCTCTTCGGCGAACTGTCACCCACCGAGGCCGAACGCATCGTCGCCCTGGGCGACACCGGCGCCATCGATCTGGGCAACGGACGCACGCTGAACAGCCACTACTCCCCCGGCCACGCGAAGCACCACGTGGGCCTCGTCGACTCCGCCACGGGCGACCTGTACGTCGGCGACGCGGCCGGCGTCTACCTCCCCCAGACGGGCGACCTGCGGCCGGCCACGCCCCCACCGGACTTCGACCTGCGGACGGCACTGGACTCGATCGCGCTGTTCGGGGCGCTCGGCCCGCAACGGCTGCTGTTCAGCCATTACGGCCCGGTAGAGGCGGTCCAGGAGACGCTCGAACGATCCGCCGAAGAGCTTCGCGTCTGGGTCGATCTCACTCGGCAGGCCCATTCCGAGGGCATGGATCTGGACCACGCCGTCGCCATGGTCAGGGACCGGACGAAGCAGCGCTATACCGCGCTGAAGTCAGATGACCCGACGGCGGAGCAGTTCGAGCTGCTGAGTGGCGCCCCGTCGAACGTCGCGGGCATCCTCCACTGGCTCGACCGCGTCTCTCCCTGAGGCTCAGTGTTCTCATGATCTCCGCCGGCGAGGGGCAGGCACCACACATTCGCCGACCAGGCCGCGCGGCCCGCACGAAGAGCGCTCCCGAAAAAATCTTGGAGAAACCGCGGGGAGGATGTCGAAAACCGGTGTGCCGGCTCCGAGGTATCAGCAGAACCCGCCCAGAGGGGCGAGTGAAGCCAGAACGAGGAGACGGCGATGAGTGAGCAGATGCGCAAGCTGGCCGGGATGGTCGGCACCTGGCAGTTGTCGGGCGGCGTCAAGGGGACGGTGCGGTTCGAGTGGATGGAAGGTGGCTTCTTCCTCTTCCAGCACGTCGACCTGGTCCACGAGGGCCGCCAGATCAAGGGCCTGGAGGTGATCGGCCACGAGCGGCTCTTCGGCGCCGAGCCCAGCGAGGAGATCAAGTCCCGCTTCTACGATTCCACCGGCAACACCCTGGACTACGTGTACGAGCCGCACGACGACGGCAGTCTCACCATCTGGGGCGGCGAGAAGGGCTCCCCTGCGTACTGCCGGTCCACCGTCAGTGAGGACGGCGACTCGTTCACCGCATCGTGGGTCTGGCCCGGTGGCGGCTATGACACCATCGGAACCCGGACCGACGGGTGACCAGGAGGCACGCTTGAAGTACCTGCTGCTGGCGTACACGAAAAAGGCGGACTGGGACTCGGTCGACGTGAACAGCCCGGAGTTCCAGGCCATGTGCGCGTTCTACGAGAACCTCGGCAAGGAGCTCACCGAGTCGGGCGAGTTCGTCTCCACGGAAGGGCTGGCGCATCCGTCCCTCACCCGGACCGTACGGATGCGCGAGGACGGCCCGGTCGCCGTGGACGGCCCTTACGCGGAGGCCAAGGAGGTGCTGGCGAGCTTCGGGATCGTGGACTGCGCCAGCCACGACCGGGCCATGGCGATCGCCGCCCGCATTGTCGCGGCGGTCGGCGACACGGTGGAGGTGCGGCCGATCGGCCAGGGTCCGCTGGCGGAGGACACGCCCCTGTCGTGACGGTGCCGCCCCGGATCGAGGACCTGCTGCGCGAGCACGCGCCGCAGGTCCTCGGCGCGCTCGTCCGCCGCTACGGGCACTTCGGCACCGCCGAGGACGCGGTGCAGGAGGCCCTCGTCGCGGCCTCTGCCCAGTGGTCGGCCGACGGGATCCCGCAGGAGCCGCGCACCTGGCTGATCCGGGTTGCCTCGCGACGTCTGATCGACATGCTGCGCAGCGAGCAGTCCCGCCGCGACCGGGAGGCCGCCGAGGCGGTCCGGATCCTTCCCGAGCAGTACCTGGCGCCACCGGCGGATGCCGGCCTGCCCACGGACGACTCGCTGGTACTGCTGTTCGTGTGCTGCCATCCGGCGCTCAGCCGGCCGTCCCAGGTCGCGCTCACCTTACGGGCCGTGGGCGGGCTCACCACCGCCGAGATCGCGCGCGCCTTCCTCGTCCCGGAGCCGACCTTGGCGCAGCGGATCAGCCGGGCCAAGAAACAGATCAAGACCTCGGGAATCGGCTTCCAGCCGCCGCCACCGAGTGAGTACGCACCCCGGCTCGACGCCGTGCTCCAGGTGCTCTACCTCGTCTTCAACGAGGGGTACGTCGCCACGGCCGGCCCGGACCTGCAGCGTACCGATCTGGCGGCGGAAGCGATCCGGCTGACCCGAATGCTGCATCGTGTTCTCCCCGATGACGGTGAGGTGGCAGGCTTGCTCGCCCTGATGGTGCTCGTCCACGCCCGCCGCGCCGCCAGGGCCGACGCGAGCGGTGCCCTCGTACCGCTCGCCGAGCAGGACCGCGCCGCCTGGGACCGGGACGAGATCGACGAAGGCATCGCGCTGGTGACCCACGCCATGTCCCACGCCGACCTCGGCCCGTATCAGGTGCAAGCGGCGATCGCGGCGGTGCACGCCGAGGCGGCCACCGCGGGCGACACCGACTGGCGGCAGATCCTGGGCCTGTACGACCTGCTGGAACGGATGACCGACAACCCGGTCGTGACGCTCAACCGGGCGGTCGCGGTGGCGATGGTGCACGGTCCGCGCGCCGGCCTCACGTTCCTGTCCTATCTGGACGATGACCCGCGCCTGGCCGGGCAACACCGGCTGGAGGCCGTCCGCGGGCACCTGCTGGAGCTGGCGGGGGAGCCGAGCCGGGCCCGGGAGTGCTACGAGAGCGCCGCCCGCCGCACCACCAGCGGGCCCGAGCAGCGATATCTCCGGCTCAAGGCCGCGAAACTGGCGAGACCCGCACCACGCCCCTCGGCCACCTGACGGCGGCACCCTACGCGTACGAGATCGATTGACCGGAATGGGGCGGTTCCGGTACGTATGATCGGGTGATTGAGCTTCGCGCGTTCGCGCCTGCCGACGCCTTGAGTGTGGCCTCGTGGATCGACAGCTTGGAGGCGCTCATCACCTGGTCCGGCAACACCGGATTCACCTGGCCGTTCGACGCGCGCCAGCTTTCCGCCTTCCACGCGTCGGACCCCAGCCGTCGCTCCCACGTCGCCGTCGGCCCCGACGGGACGCCGGTGGGCCACTTCCTGCTGCGAACCGAGCCGTCCGGCCGATCGGTGCGGCTGGGCATGGTCCTGGTCTCACCTGCGGTCAGGGGGCGGGGATATGGCGAAGCCATGGTGGAGGCCGCGCTCGGCGAGGCATTCGCCTCTCCGGCCATTCAGCGGGTCAACCTGGGCGTCTACTCACACAACGCCGGCGCCATGCGGCTGTACGAACGGTTGGGATTTCGCACCGAGAGCGTCGACCCGAAGGCGACGTGCGTCGCCGGCGCGTGGTGGGCGTCGACCACCATGAGCCTGCCTCGCGACGCATGGCGGTCTCACGCGCCCTGACCAACCGCTGATCAAAGACAGCTGCTCAGAGGGATCCCCGTTCAGCGATCACGTGACCGTGCTCCGTCGTACCGCATGGTCGCGGTACGGCGGAGCACGAGGCCGCCGACCTAGTCGTCGGACTTGGAGCGACTCTGCGTGGGCTCGTCGTCCTCGTCCGGCCTGGCGCCGAAGTCGGGCTCGATGAACGCCGGCGTGATGCCCGGAGTCTCCGCCTGCGCCGCCGCACCGGGGGCACTCTGCTCGGCTCCGGAATCGTCGGAGCTCTGCTCTTCCGCGTCCGAGCCGTCCAGAACCTCCTCAGGCTCTGAGCCGTCGAGAACTTCCTCAGGCTCTGAGCCGTCCAGAACCTCGGCGGACTCAGACCCGTCTACGCCCTCCTCGCCAGGCTCAGTGCCGTCCAAGGCCTCGGCAGGCTCGATGTCCTCCGCTTCCCCACCCTGGGCGTCGGCGGGCTCAGGCTCCTCCTTCAGGAGGTCGCCTGCTTCGGCGAGGGCCTCGGCGTCGTCCACGTCCTCCTCCGCCTCGGCAGCGCTCCCGCTCTCGGCCACGCCTGCGTCGTCGAAGTCGTCCTCGTCGTCGAAGTCCTCCTCGACGTCCTCGATGACGGCGCCGGTCAGCTCGGCGTACCGCTCGGCGGCGTCCGTCTCGCCGTCGTCATCGAACGCCATCGCCCGACCGAACCAGTCGGTCGCCGCCTCCGTGTGCCCGGCCTCGGCCAGCGCGTCCGCGTACGCGAACGCCAACCGTGCCGACCAGGGCTTCGGCTGCGGGTCACGCAGCTCCGGCAGGCGCTGCAGGGTGATCACGGCGGCGTCGTGCTGGCCCAGGTCGCGGCGGGCGCCGGACTCGACGATGGTCAGCTCGATGCGCCCGGCCCGGTCGAGGCGCTCGGCCTCCGGCGACCGTACGAGGTCGATGGCCCGCTCCGGACGGCCGAGCCCGCGCTCGCAGTCAGCCATGACCGGCAGGTACGCCTCCGACCCGGTCAGCCTCCGCGCCGCTCGCAGATCGCTCAGCGCCTCGGAGAAATGCCCGGCGCGGTACGCGACGATGCCGGCGGCCTCCCGCACGACACCGATGCGGGCGGCGAACCTGCGCGCCACCTTCGTGTGCTCGTGCGCCCGGTCGGCGTCGTCCCCCTCCAGTGCCCGCTCAGCGGCGACCAGATGCCGGCCGACGAGGTCGGCGAGGTCGCCGGGCAGGGAGCGGAGCTCCTCCAGCACTTCCTTGTCCAGCTCGTCCGCGGTGATGTCGGGTGCCACCTCCGGCAGCCGCTCACGCTGGGGCGCTTCGCTCTCCCGGTCGGACCTGCCGTACCTGGCGCGAGTGCCCTCCCCGGAACGCTCCTCCCGCCGGTCGCGGTCGTCCCGCGAGAACGGCCGGGACGGCCGCTGGCCGCCCTCGGGCCGGGGACCGCGGTCGCCATAACCGCCTTCTCGCCGCGGACCGCGGTCCTCGCGGAAGCCGCCCTCGCGCCGAGGGCCTCGGTCCGCGTATCCACCCTCACGGCGCGGACCCCGCTGGTCGCGGAAGCCACCCTCGCCACGAGGACCTCGATCGTCACGTCCCTCACCACGCGGACCACGATCATCGCGGAATCCACCCTCACGACGGGGACCCCGATCATCGCCGAACCCGCCCTCACGACGGGGACCCCGATCATCACGGAAGCCGCCCTCGCGCCGAGGGCCTCGGTCCGCGTATCCACCCTCACGGCGCGGACCCCGCTGGTCGCGGAAGCCACCCTCGCCACGAGGACCTCGATCGTCACGTCCCTCACCACGCGGACCACGATCATCGCGGAATCCACCCTCGCGACGGGGACCCCGATCATCACGGAACCCACCTTCACGACGGCCCCCGCGGTCATCACGGAAGCCGCCCTCGCGCGGGGCAGCACGATCGCCGTAGCCGCCCTCGCGCCGGGGACCGTAACCGCCCTCACGACGTGGCCCTCGGTCGTCACGGAAACCGCCGCTCCTGCGCGGACCACGATCGCCGTAGCCGCCTTCGCGCCGGTCGCCGGAACCGCCCTCGCGACGCGCCCCACGATCATCCCGATCCCGGAACGGACGCCGCTCATCGCCCTCACGCCGCCCGCCACGCGCGTCGCGGCCTCCGCCGCCTTCGCTCCTGGGGCCGCGGTCTGCGTATCCGCCCTCGCGCCGCGGACCACGGTCGCCATAAGCGCCTTCTCGCCGAGGACCACGGTCGCCAAAACCGCCTTCTCGCCGCGGACCACGGTCTTCACGGAACCCGCCGCCGGGCCGGTCGCCGGAACCGCCGCCCTCGCGACGCTCACCGTAACCGCCCTCGCGACGCGCCCCACGATCATCCCGATCCCGGAACGGACGCCGCTCGCCACCCTCACGCTGCCCGCCACGGTCGTCCCTGTCACGGTAGGTGGGGCGGTCATCACCGCGGGATCCGCGCTCCGAACCCTCACGACGCGGCCCGCGGTCGTCGCGGAACCCGCCCTCGCGCCTGGCGCCCCGATCCCCGTACCGTCCGCCGCTCTCGCCACGGCCGCCGCTCTGGCCCCGGCCGCCGCTCTCGCCACGATCGCCGAATCGGCCGCCCTCGCGGCGGTCGCCGTATCCGCCCTCACGACGCGCACCCCGGTCGTCCCGGCCCTGGTCCCGCCGAGAGCCTCTGTCGTCGCCGCGGCCGGAGGAGCTTCCCCTGTCATCGGAACGGAACGGTCGGTCGCCGCCGGAGTCTCGCCCGCGAGAGCCGTACCCGCTGCTCCTGTCGCTCCCGCCAGAGCGCCTGTCCTCTTGATCGCCGCGCCCGCGCTGTCCGCCGTCCGGTCCGTTATCTCTGTTCACTTCTGGTCCATTTCGTTGGGCTCAACCAGCGGACTCACAACGACGGTCCACCGTGGCTGGTCGCCGCCCGTCCTCGGGCCTTACGCGACGAAGGCCACCCGTGGGGTGGCCCGGTTCTTCCAGCCTAGCAAGCCGGAGAACGTCCACGAGCCCGACTCAAGTCCATGAAGGGGCCGGCCCATAAACGCTCACGAGCCAAGACCGCCGCCATCACGTTACGCACTCGCGAATGGAAGCGCTCGCCACGGTTGAATCCGCAGGATTCCAGCTGCCGCAGCCATGTGACTTTGCGCATGATCGGTACGCTTCCGGGCTGGGCAGCGCGTACTCCGCCCGTCCGACGGCGGGCAGCGGCGACCCAACCAGCTTGCCTATCACTCAGGTGTTCGACCGCCGCTCACGCTATCGCCACGCAGCGCAACCACGCAAGTCGTTTCCGTCACTGCAGGATGTACTGGCCTGCAAATCTGGCATCATCTGTTTCGCTGGCCAGCATGTGTGATTTCTTACCCCAAAAAAGAGAAAGGCCCCCGACCGTGCTGGTCGAGGGCCTTTCTCATCAAAGATTGTCCGGCGGTGACCTACTCTCCCACACCCTCCCGAGTGCAGTACCATCGGCGCGGGGAAGCTTAACTTCCGGGTTCGGAATGTAACCGGGTGTTTCCTTCCCGCCATAACCGCCGTAACC